>NZ_JBFUIM010000007.1:0-374113 GCF_056401875.1 Roseateles sp. P4_D2
AATGACCTGGCCTTCAAGCACTACGACAAGGACCGCATCGTCCTGGGCCAGCGCATGGAGGACCACCTGCGCTTTGCCGTGTGCTACTGGCACAACTTCGTCTGGACCGGCCTGGACCCGTTCGGCGGCGCCACCTTCGAGCGCCCCTGGTTCCAGGGCGGCAGCCCGATGGAGCTGGCCAAGCTCAAGGCCGACGCCGCCTTCGAGTTCTTTGCCAAGCTCGGCGCGCCCTACTACTGCTTCCATGACCGCGACGTCGCCCCGGAAGGCGCCACGCCGCGCGAGAGCCACGAGAACTTCCTGCGCATGGTCGACGTGCTCGGCGAGAAGCAGCAGGCCACGGGCTTGAAGCTCTTGTGGGGCACGGCCAACCTGTTCAGCCACCGCCGCTTCATGAGCGGTGCGGCCAGCAACCCCAACCCCGAGCTGTTCGCCATGGCCGCGCTGCAGGTGCGCGACGCGATGGACGCGACGAAGAAGCTCGGCGGCGAGAACTACGTGCTGTGGGGCGGCCGCGAGGGCTACGAGACGCTGCTGAACACGCGCCTGGGCCAGGAGCTGGACCAGCTCGGCCGCTTCCTGAACATGGTCGTGGAGTACAAGCACAAGATCGGCTTCAAGGGCGCCATCCTCATCGAGCCCAAGCCGCGCGAGCCGTCCAAGCACCAGTACGACTTCGATACCGCGACCGTGTACGGCTTCCTCGTCCGTTACGGCCTGGAGAAGGAAGTCAAGGTCAACATCGAGGCCAACCACGCCACGCTGTCGGGCCACAGCTTCGAGCATGAGATCGCCACGGCAGGCGCCTTGGGCATCCTGGGCAGCCTGGACATGAACCGGGGTGATCCGCAACTGGGCTGGGACACCGACCAGTTCCCCAACAACGTGCCGGAGACGGCGATCGCGCTGTACCACGTCATCCAGGCCGGCGGGCTGGGCTCGGGCGGGTTGAACTTCGACGCCAAGGTGCGCCGCCAGTCCATCGACGCCGAGGACCTGTTCCACGGCCACATCGGCGGCATGGACGTGTGCGCCCAGGCGCTGCTGATTGCCGAGAAGATGGTCAACGACGGCCGCCTGAAGGCCGCCGTGGACAGCCGCTACGCCGGCTGGGACGCACCTGCCGGGCAGGACATCCTCAACGGCCGGCGTTCGCTGACCGAGCTCGCCGACCAGGTGCTCGCCGCCAACACCGACGTGGCGCCCGTCTCCGGCCGCCAGGAAGTCTTCGAGAACCTGGTCAATCGCTTCTGCGGCTGACCGGCCTCGTTAAAACAACAGGCCGACGCCCTGCCATGACCCACGCTCTCCCATTGCTGCCCGACTTCGTTCCGGTCGCGCCCGCGACTGCCCGCCACACCGGAAGCGCCCCCTTCATCAAAGGTACCGCCGCGACACCCGGAAGTGCCTTGAGTAGCGAGGCGCGCAACAGCGCGATGCTGACCTACTCCAGCCCCTTCCCCGCCGACTTCGTCTTCGGTGTTGCCGCCGCCGCACCCCAGATCGAGGGCGCCGCCTTCACCGATGGCAAGGGCGAGTCCATCTGGGACCGCTTCTGCCGCACGCCCGGCAAGGTGCATGACGACGACACCCTGGACGTCGCCTGCGATCACTACAACCGCTTCGATGACGACTTCGCGCTGATGGCGTCGTTGGGCGTCAAGAACTACCGCCTGTCGCTGGCCTGGCCGCGCATCTATCCGAACGGCGACGGTGCGCTGAACCAGGCCGGCCTGGACTTCTATCACCGCCTCTTCGCCAGCATGAAGAAGCACGGCATCGAGCCCTGGGTGACGCTCTTCCACTGGGACCTGCCGCAGGCGCTGGAAGACCGCGGCGGCTGGACGTCGCGCGTGACGGTCGACGCCTTCGGCCGCTACGCCGACACGGTCGTCAAGGCCTTCGCTGGTGAAGTGAAGCACTGGATCACGATGAACGAGATCCGCTGCTTCACGCAACTGGCCTACGGCTATGGCACCAAGGCACCGGGGCGCAAGGAGAGCGCGGCCGTCGTCAACCAGACCTTCCACCACGCGCTGCTGTGCCACGGCCACGGCGTGCGCGCGGTGCGCGAGTTCGGCGGCGCAGGCGCCGTGGTCGGCCTGACCGACAACTGCGATGTCTGCGTGCCCGTCACCGAGACACCGGCCGACATCGCCGCGGCCAAGGCCTGGTTCCTGGAGAAGAACGCGCACGTGCTGGGCGCCATGCACGCCGGCCACTACCCGGCCGACTATCTGGCCCGCGTGGGCAGCGATGCCCCGCAGGTGCTGCCCGGTGACTTCGAGCTCATCAGCCTGCCCACCGACCACCTGGGCCTGAACATCTACACCGCCACGTACGTGCGCGCCGGCAAGGATGGCGCCGCCTGGGAGGCCGTGCCGCTGCCGGCCAACTACCCGCGCGCCGACAGCCTCTGGCTCAACCTGGTGCCCCAGGCCATCTATTGGGCCACCCGTTTCTGCCATGAGCTGTACGGCCACGCTTCGCTGTACATCACCGAGAACGGCTGCGGCTACAACGACGAGCCAGTCGTGAACGGCGAGGTGCTGGACCTGCACCGCCGCGACTTCCTGCGCAACCACCTGCGCGAGGCCCACCGCGCGATTGCCGACGGCGTGCCGCTGCACGGCTACTTCCTGTGGAGCTTCATCGACAACTACGAGTGGGAAGACGGCTACCAGCGGCGCTTTGGCATCGTGCACTGCGACTACGCCACGCAGGTGCGCACCCCGAAGTTGTCGGCGCGCTACTACGCCGAAGTCATGCGCGAGCGGTGCATCCTGTGAACGCGAGCACCCTTCACCTGGAGCGCGTCGTGCCGCCGGCGGCGGATCGCCTGCCGATGCGGCAGAAGATCGGCTTCGGCCTGGGTTCCATCCTGGACATGTGGGGCCACTGGCTCTATCCGTCGCTGGCCTACCAGGTCTTCAACATCTTCCTCGGCGTGGCCCCCGGCCTGATCTCGACGGTGCAGATGATCAAGATCTTCGTCGACGCCGGCTCGGACGCCGTCTTCGGCTGGCTGTCGGACAACACGCGCACGCGCTACGGGCGCCGCCGTCCCTTCATCCTGGTGGGCGGCGTGCTTGCCGGCATCGGCCTGCCACTGATGTTCGCTGTCGGCAAGGGGTGGACCCAATCCGAGTACTTCATCTTCATGCTGGTCAGCACGGTGATCTACGTGCCCATCATGAGCTGCTTCAACATGCCCTGGAGCAGCCTTGGTGCGGAGATGACGCCGGACTACCACGAGCGCACGATGGTGATGGCGATCCGCAACGCCATCCAGAAGGGGCCCGAGCTGGCGATGTTCTTCGCCGCCCAGTTCACGACGCTGGCCATCTTCAACCAGGCCAACGGCAAGCCCGACATCCTGCGCGGCGCGCAGACCTATTGCGCCATCCTCGGCGCCATCATGGTGGCTGCTTCCATCGCCATCTTCCTGCTGGTGCGCGAGCGCTACTACGAGAAGCTGGTGTCGCGCACACAGACCCACATCCCGTTTGCCGACACGCTGTGGCGCACGCTGCGCTGCAGGCCCTTCCGCCATGTGCTGGGCATGATGCTGGCCTACGGCACCGGCACGGCCATGGTGGGCACGCTCGGCTACTACGCGACGGTCTACTACGTCTGCGGCGGCAACGTCGTGGAGGGCGCGAAGTGGAACACGGCCATGGGCCTGTCGGGCATGGCCTTCGGCTTCGCGGGCATCCCCTTCTTCGCGTGGATCGCGCGCCGCCAGGGCAAGCGGGTCGGCCTGGCGGCAGTGCTGTTCCTGGCCATCTGCGCCTTCATCGGCGACTGGTGGCTGTACGACCCGGCGCGGCCTTATCTGCAGCTGCTGGCCTGTGGCTTCGTGGCTTTCACAGGTGCAGGGTTCTGGACGCTGTACAACGCCACGCTGGGCGACGTGGTGGACTACGACGAGATGCAGACCGGCCAGCGCCGCGAGGGCTCGTTCTCGGCCTGCCAGTCGTGGATCTCCAAGGTCGGCATCGCGCTGGGCACGGGCGCCTCGGGCTGGATCCTGCAGTTCACCGGCTTTGACGCCAAGCTGGAGGCCCTGCAGACGCCGCACGCCATTTTTATGATGCGCATCCTGCTGTCCACCATCCCCGTCATCGGCCTGGTGCTGGCGCTGCTGTCGCTGCTGCGCTTCGAGCTGACCGAGAAGCGCATGGCCGAGATCCGCGTGCAGCTGGAAGCCACGCGGGGGCAGGTATGACAGCCACCGGAGCGCGTTGATTTCGCCACCCAGGTCGACGCAAAGCACCCCAAAACGATGATGCAGGAATGCAAGAAGAGCCCACGCCCTTCCTGGGCTCGATGGCATCTGCTCGCCCTGACCTTGACCTTGCTCGCGTGGGTGTGCCCATGTCCCGCTGAACCGGCGGTCTTGCGCATCGTGGCGCCGACCAGCCAGTCGATGCCGGTGCTCAGGATGGCTGAGCAGCGACCCGTCGCAGGTTTGCTCAAGGACCTGGGCGAGGTGTTCGCCCGGCAACTGGGGCTGAGCCCAGTTTTCCTGCCGCTCCCGAGCAAACGCGCGGCCCTGGCCGTGGAGTCTGGTGCCGCCGATCTGCTGTGCTACGCCAAGCCGGAATGGCTGGAGGCCGATGTGCTCTGGACGCAGCTTTTCCTGTCGGGCACGGGCATCATCGCGGCCGGCCCGGACTCGCCCGCCGTGTCGCAGTTGCAGGATCTGCGCGACGAACCACTTGGCACCGTGCTGGGCTACCGCTACCCGGCAATCGATCAGGTGCTGGCGCGGCCGATCGCCCGAGAGGACGTCGCCGACGCAGAGACGAATCTGCGTCGTCTGGCCCTGGGGAGAGTCCGCTACGCCGTGACGGACCGCGCCGCGTTGGCGCATTACGTCAAGAGCCATCCGACGTCAAACCTGCGCGAAGTGCTCGAGGTCGAGCCCTACCGGCTGGGCTGCGCGCTGTCACCGGCCAAGGCCGACCTCCTTCAGCCTCTGAACCGCGTCATCGATCGCATGCGCGTCGACGGCACGTTGGAGAAGCTGTTGAATCGCTACCGCTGATCGGCAATCCGGCCCGGGTATTCACTGGTCTTACCAAATTTTCCATATGGCAAAGTGGCATGACCAATATTTTGACTATTAAGGAAACCTTGTCGCGATGACCTCGCTCCAGGCCGAGTCCTCCACTTCATCGTTGCTGAGCATGCGCGGCGTCTGCAAGCGTTTCGACAGCGTCACCGCGTTGTCGGGCGTCGAGCTGGACGTTCGTCGCGGCGAGGTCCACGCGATCTGCGGTGAGAACGGCGCCGGCAAGTCGACGCTGATGAAGATCCTGAGCGGCGTCTATACACCCGACGAAGGCGAGATCCGCATCGACGGCCAGCCCGTTCGCATCGGCGGCCTGCATCACGCGCAGGAACTCGGCATCGTCATGATTCACCAGGAGCTGAACCTGGTGCCCCACCTGACCGTGGCCGAGAACATCTGGCTGGGTCGCGAGCCGCGGCGGGGCTGGTTTGTGGACAGGGCTCAGCAGCGCAAAGGCGCGCTCGCCTGCCTGCAGCGGCTGGGCATGGACATCGACCCGGATACCGAGGTTTCGGCCCTGTCGATCGCGCAGCAGCAAATGGTCGAGATCGCCAAGGCCCTGTCGATGGATGCGCGGCTGCTGATCATGGACGAACCCACGTCATCGCTCGGCGAGGCGGACGCTTCCCGCCTGCTGGCGGTGGTGCAGGAACTGAAGCGCTCCGGCGTGGGCATCGTCTACATCTCGCACCGGCTCGACGAACTGGACCACATCGTCGACCGCGTCACCGTGCTGCGCGACGGCCACTACATCACCACCCGGCACTGGGCCGAGACGTCGATCGACGAGATCGTCAGCCTGATGGTGGGCCGCGAGCTGAACCAGCAGTTCCCGCCGGCCACGCGCCAACCTTCCACCGAAGTGCTGCTGCGGGTGCGCGGCCTGCGGCGTGAGGGTGTCTTCGGGCCGCTGGATTTCGAGCTGCGGCGCGGCGAGATCCTCGGCTTGGCCGGCCTGGTCGGCGCCGGCCGCACCGAGGTCGCACGGGCCATCTTCGGTGCCGATGCTGTCGATGGCGGCGAGATCGAACTGGATGGCCAACGCCTGCAGATCCGCTCGCCGCGCGATGCCATCGCTGCCGGCATCGCCTACGTCTCCGAAGACCGCAAGGCCCACGGCCTGGCGGTGAAGATGAGCGTGGCCCACAACATCACGCTGGCCAACCTGGGCGCGCTGGCCAGCGGCCTGGGCTTCATCGACGCGGCGCGCGAGCGCAGCACGGCCGAGCGCTTCATCAGCCAGCTCGGCATCCGCACGCCGTCGCCGGACCAGATCGCCCGGCTGCTGTCGGGCGGCAATCAGCAAAAGGTGGTGATTGCCAAATGGCTGTTCCGTGAAGCGCGCGTGATCCTGTTCGATGAACCCACCCGAGGCATCGACGTGGGCGCCAAGTACGCCATCTACGAGCTGATGGACCGGCTCGCGGCCGAAGGCGTGGGCGTCGTGCTGATCAGCTCCGAGCTGCCGGAGATCCTGGGCTTGAGCGACCGCGTGGCGGTGTTCCGCCAGGGCCAGCTCGCCACGCTGCTGAACACCCGCACGTGCAGCCAGCACGACATCATGCACCATGCCTCCGTCGGCTCATCCGAGCCGGCCAAGCCCTCCATGGCATCCCTCGAACCGACGACATGAACGACCGCCAGAAAGACCTGATCCAAAAATTTGCCGCGCTGGCGGGCCTGCTCATCCTGGTGCTGGTGTTCTCGCTGACGAGCAACGCCTTCTTCTCGGTCGGCAACGCGATGACGGTGTCGCTGCAGGTGAGCACC
Source organism: Roseateles sp. P4_D2 (assembly GCF_056401875.1). NCBI lineage: Bacteria > Pseudomonadati > Pseudomonadota > Betaproteobacteria > Burkholderiales > Sphaerotilaceae > Roseateles > Roseateles sp. P4_D2. The sequence goes on from NZ_JBFUIM010000007.1 coordinate 6,848, forward strand.
ATCGTCTACCTGGGCATCGGTGCGACCCTGGTCATCCTGACCGGCGGCATCGACCTGTCGGTGGGCTCGGTGCTGGCGCTATCGGGCGTGGTGGCGGGCATGCTGGTCAAGAACGGCATGCCGGTGCCGCCGGCCATGGCCATCGGCGTCGTCGTCGGCGCGCTGTGCGGTGCCATCAACGGCCTGTGTGTGACCCGCCTGCGCCTGCCGCCTTTCATCGCCACGCTGGGCATGATGCTGGTGGCGCGCGGCGTCGCGCTGCAGCTCACCGACGCGCGGGCCATCTCCGGTCTGGGCGAAGCCTTTGGCGAACTGGGCAACGGCGCGCTGTGGCGCATCGAGAAGATCGACGAGCAGGGCTTCCCCGATATCGTCTTCCCCGGCATCCCCTATCCGGTGCTGCTGATGATCGTGCTGGCCATCGTCGCGGGCATCCTGCTGCGGCGCACGACGCTGGGGCGGCATCTGCACGCTGTCGGCTCCAACGGCGAGGCAGCGCGGCTGTCGGGTGTCAACGTCGGGCGCGTCGCTATGTTTGCCTACATCGCCTCGGGCGCGCTGGCGGGCCTGTGCGGCTGCGTGCTGATGTCCCGCCTCGTCACCGCGCAGCCCAACGAGGGCGTGATGTACGAGCTCGATGCGATCGCGGCAGCCGTCATCGGTGGCACCTCGCTGCTGGGCGGTGTCGGCACCATCTCCGGCACGCTCATCGGCGCCTTCGTCATCGGCATCCTGCGCAACGGGTTGAACATGAACGGCGTCTCGTCCTTCACACAACAGATCATCATCGGTCTGGTCATCCTCGTCACCGTCTGGATCGACCAACTCCGCAACCGGCGCTGAAGACCGGTTCCATTCCTCAGGAGACATCCCATGCCCCGTCCTTTGATTCACGCGCTCGTGAGCGCCTGCCTGGCTCTGCTCGGCACCGCATCCCAAGCCGGCGAGATCGCCGTCATCGTCAAGACCACGAACTCGACCTATTGGCAGAACGTCAACAAGGGCGCCGAGACCGCCATCAAGGAGATCGCCGGCCACACGCTGACCTTCTCCGGCCCGGCCAGCGAATCAGCCATCGCCGACCAGGTCAACCTCGTCGAGAACGCCATCAACCGCAAGGTGGCCGGCATCGTGCTCGGCCCGTCGGACCCCGACGCGCTGGTGCCGGTTATCAAGAAGGCCTGGGAAGCGCGCATTCCTGTCGTGTTGATCGACTCGCACGTGTCCGAGGCCGGCAAGCCCTACTACCAGTCCTTTCTGACGACGGACAACCGCGCCGCCGGTGAGCTCTGCGCCAAACAGCTGATCGACAAGATCGGCACCACCGGCAAGGTGGCCGTCATGTCCTTCGTTGCCGGGGCCGGCTCCGAGGTCGGGCGCGTCGGCGCCTTCACAAGCTACCTGAAGGCCAACTCCAAGCTCGAGATCGTCGGGCCCTTCTATTCGCAGTCGCAGATGGCCACCGCGATGAACCAGACCACCGACGTGCTGGCCGCCCACCGCGACCTCAAGGCGATCTTCGGCGCCAACGAGCCCACCGCCGTCGGCATGGGCCGCGCGCTGGTGCAGAGCGGCCGCGCGGGCAAGCTGGTCGCCATCGGCTTCGACGGCAACCAGGACCTGCAGAAGTTCGTCCAGGACGGCACGCTCACGGGCATCGCGGTGCAGAGCTCCTTCCAGATGGGCTACCTGGGCGTCAAGACCATCTCCGACGTTTTGCAGAAGAAGCCCGTGCCCAAGTTCCGCGACACCGGCGTCGTGTGGGTCAACAAGGCCAACCTGCAGTCGCCCGAGGCCAAGGCCGTCCTGTACTGAAGTGGACCCGCGACGAACTTCAATGCCGCGCTTGAACCACCTTCCCAGCCGCCCTCTCACCGGCGCCGGCCTGCAGCTGACGACGCTGGGCCTGGGCGCCGCGGCCCTGGCCGGCCTTTACGAGGCCGTGGATGACGCCACGGCCATCGCGACGCTGCAGGCCGCCTGGGGCGCCGGCGTGCGCTATTTCGACACGGCCCCTTTCTACGGCTACACGCGCAGTGAACGCCGCGTCGGCGAGTTCCTGTCGCGGCAGCCGCGGGACAGCTTCGTGCTGTCCACCAAGGTTGGGCGCCTCATGCATTCCGACCCGAAAGTGGCGGCCGGCAGCGACGGCTGGGCCAATCCCCTGCCCTTCCGCCCGGTGTATGACTACAGCTACAGCGGCGTGATGCGCTCCTTCGAGGACAGCCTGCAGCGACTGGGACTGGCGCGCATCGACATGCTGCTCGTCCACGACATCGGCCGCCTGACCCACGGCGACCAGCACGACCTTCATTGGCACGCGCTGACCACCGGTGGTTTCCGGGCACTGGAGGAACTGCGCAGCCAGGGCGTCGTGCGGGCCATCGGCCTGGGCGTGAACGAATGGGAAGTGGCGCAGGACGCCATCGCCGCCGCACCCCTGGACTGCGTGCTGCTGGCCGGCCGCTACACGCTGCTGGAGCAAGGCAGCCTGGGCTTCCTGGACCAATGCGCAACGGCGGGCGTGAGCGTAGTCATTGGCGGCCCCTTCAATTCGGGGCTGCTGGCCGGGCAGGCCAAATACAACTATGGCGGCGTGCCACCGCAGGTGATGCGCCAGGCGCAGGCCCTGGACGGAACCTGCGCCGAGTTCGGCGTGCCGCTGCAGGCCGCGGCGCTGCAGTTTCCGCTGGCGCATCCGGCCGTGGTCAGCGTGCTGGCGGGCATGCGCTCGCCTGAACAGGTCGCAGCCAACGCCGCCTGGCTGGAGCGCGCCATCCCACGCGAGCTCTGGCATCGGTTGCGCGGCCGTGGCCTCATTGCCGGCAATGCGCCCCTGCCCGAGCGCGGGCCCCAGGACGACTGATGAAGGTCGACTCACATCAGCACTTCTGGCGCCTGGCCGATCGCGAGGGCCAATGGCCGCCCGCTTCGCTGCAGGCCATCCACCGCGACTTCGGCCCCGAGGATCTCGCACCTCACCTGCAGGCCGCCGGCATTGACGCCACCGTGCTCGTGCAGTCCTTGCCGAGCATCGACGACACCCGTTGGATGCTGGCACTTGCCGAACGCACGCCCTGGGTGCGCGGGGTCGTCGGCTGGGTGGACTTCAAGGCCGCCGATGCGGCAGCGCAGATCGCCGCGCTGGCCCGCCACCCGCTGCTCAAGGGCCTGCGCCCGATGCTGCAGGACCTGCCCGAAGACGACTGGATCGCCGACCCGGCCTGCAGCCCGGCCGCCGAGGCCATGCAGCGCCATGGCCTGGTGTTCGACGCGCTGGTGCTGCCGCGCCAGTTACCGGCGCTGTGCCGTTTCGCCGCACGCCACCCGCGGTTGAACCTCGTCATCGACCACGCCGCCAAACCCCTGATCGCGCGCGGCGAGCTCGAGCCCTGGCGCAACGACATCGCCGCATTGGCCGCCCTCCCCCAGGTGCACTGCAAGCTCTCGGGCCTGCTGACCGAGGCAGGCGAGCGCCGCGATGCGGCAGCCCTGCAACCTTACGCCCAGGCGCTCTGGACGCTGTTCGGCCCGCGCCGCCTGCTGTGGGGCAGCGACTGGCCCGTGCTGCGCCTGGCTGCCGACTACGCCGACTGGTGGCAGCTCGCCCACCAGTTGGCCCGCCAATTCCACCCGGTTCCCCAACCTGACGACCTGCAGGCGCTTTTCGGGGGCAATGCCGCTCGCCTCTACCGCCTCGCCTCCACCACCTAGAACCATGTTGACTGTTTCCTGCGAATCCCCCGGCGTTCTCGTCGCTCACCAACGCCCTCGCCCCGAGCGCGGCCCCGCGGAGGTGTTGCTGCGCGTGAAGCGCGTGGGCGTGTGCGGCACAGACCTGCACATCTTCACCGGCCACCAGCCCTACCTCAGCTACCCGCGCGTCATGGGGCACGAGCTCTCGGGCATCGTGGAGGACGCCGACGCCGACAGCGGCCTGAAGCCGGGCGACGCGGTCTACGTGATGCCCTACCTGTCCTGCGGCCACTGCATCGCCTGCCGCCAGGGCAAGACCAACTGCTGCGTTCGCATCCAGGTGCTGGGCGTGCATCGCGACGGCGCCTTTGCCGAATATGTCAGCGTGCCGCAGCGCTTCGTCGGCAAGGCCGATGGCATCACGCTGGACCAGGCCGCGATGGTGGAGTTCCTGGCCATCGGCGCACACGCGGTCCGCCGCGGCGAGGTTGCGGCCGGCCAGCGCGTGCTGGTAGTGGGCGCAGGCCCCATCGGCATCGGTGCAATGCTGTTCGCCCGCCTGCGTGGCGCCATCGTCACCGCCCTCGACAGCCGCCAGGACCGCCTCGATTTCGCGCTGCGCCACGCCGGCGCCACTGCGGCCGTGGCCCTGGGTGAAGGCGATGAGGCGCAACTGTCGCAGCTCACCGAGGGTGAGTTCTTCGACGTGGTGTTCGACGCCACCGGCAACCCAGGCGCCATGGAGCGCGGCTTTCGCTTCATCGCCCATGGCGGGCGCTATGTGCTGGTGTCCATCGTGCAGGGCGATATCCGCTTCTCCGACCCGGAGTTCCACAAGCGCGAGGCGACGCTGCTCAGCAGCCGCAACGCCACGACGGAAGACTTCGAGACCGTCATGAAGGCGATGCGCGAGGGTCTGGTGCCCGACGTGGCGCTAGCCACGCACCGGCTGACGCTGGCCGACGTACCCGCCGGCTTCCCGCGCCTGCTGGACCCTGCCGAGGGCGTCATCAAAGCCATCGTCGAATGCTGAGCATGAAGCCCCTCGTCCAAGGAGTACCTTGGCCGGTCCCCCGAGGGGGCGGCGATGCTTGCCGGTTCGACCGGCAAGCACATCGCCCTGGCGGGCCGGCTTGGGAGCGGCCCGGCGCTCGGCCCGCGATGCCTGAATTCGAAACCGCTCGGCACCCATGAACCCAGGCCAGCCCATCCTGCAGTTCGGCACCAGCCGCTTCCTGCAGGCCCATGTCGACCTTTTCGTCAGCGAAGCCGCCGAGCGCGGCGAGGCGCTGGGCGGCATCACGGTGGTGCAGAGCACCGGCAACCCGGCAAGCACGATGCGCACCCAGGCCATGGCCCGTGCCGGAGGCTTCGACGTCATCGTGCGCGGCCTGGCGCAGGGCCAGCCCGTGGAAGAGCGCAGAACCTGCCGCTCCGTGCGCGAAGCCTTCCATGCCGCGACGGACTGGCCCGCCGTGCGCGGGCGCATGCGGGGGCCCGTGCAGGTGATCGTTTCCAACACCGGCGACGGTGGCTGGGTGCTGGACGCTGCTGACGCCGCCGCCCTGCTGTCCGACGACGCCGCAGCGCCCTCATCCTTCCCCGCCAAGCTGCTCGTGCTGCTACACGACCGCTGGCAGGCGCAGCCCGACGCCGAGCTGACGCTGCTGCCCTGCGAACTGGTGTCGCGCAACGGCGATGCGCTGCGCGACCTCGTCGTGGCGCTGGCCCGCCAATGGCAGTGCACGCCGGCCTTCGTCGACTGGCTGCAGGCCCGGCCGGTGTGGGCCAATTCGCTGGTGGACCGCATCGTGTCCGAGGCGCTGGAGCCGGTCGGCGCCGTGGCCGAGCCCTATGCGCTGTGGGCCGTCGAGGCGCAGCCGCGGCTGCAGCTGCCTTGTCGGCATCCCGACGTCGTCCTCACCGACGATCTCGCGCGCTTCGAACGGCTCAAGCTCTTCTTGCTCAATCTTGGCCACACACTGCTCGCTGAGCAATGGCAGAAGGGCCGCCTTGCAGCCGACATGACAGTGCTGCAGGCCATGCAGGACCCGGCGCTGCGCGAGCCGCTCGAAGCCGCCTGGCAGCAGGAGGTGCTGCCGGTGTTCGACGCGCTGGGCCAGGGCGATCAGGCGCGGGACTACCTGGTTGCCCTGCGCGAACGGCTGTTGAACCCCTTCCTGGCCCATCGGCTGGCCGACATCGCGCAGAACCATGAACAGAAAAAATCACGGCGCCTGCGTCCAGTGGTTGAATTAGCACGGCTGCATGTGCCCGGCCTGGTGCAGCCCCGGCTGAACGCCGCGCTGGCCGCGCAATGAACAAGGAACACGCAATGCAACGCATGGGCATGGTGATCGGCATCGAGCCGGACCGTATCGCCGAATACAAGCGCCTGCACGCGGCCGTCTGGCCCGCGGTGCTGGCGCGCCTGGCCGCCTCCAACATCCGCAACTACAGCATCTTCCTGCGCGAGCCGGAGAACCTGCTGTTCGGCTGCTGGGAATACCACGGCAGCGACTACGAGGCCGACATGGCGGCCATCGCCGCCGACGCCGAAACCCGCCGCTGGTGGACCTTCTGCAGCCCCTGCCAGCGTCCGCTGGAAAGCCGCGCGCCTGGCGAGCACTGGGCAGCCATGGAGTGCGTCTTCCATGTCGACTGACGAAGCGCCGCCGCTGATCCTGCTGCACGCCAGCGACAACGTCGCCGTGGCGCGCGTGGCGCTGGCGGAAAACGCAGAAATCGCCGCGCCGGGTGGTGCTGCCTTGCGTGTTCGCGCTGCCATCGACGCGGGCCACAAGATCGCATTGCGCGCCATCGCGCCCGGTGAGGTGGTACTGAAGTACGGCCAGCCCATCGGCGTGGCCAGCACCGCCATCCAGGCCGGCGACCATGTGCACGTCCACAACGTCGACATGGCCAAGGAAGCGCCACCCCAGGCGGCCAGCCGCTCGCCCGCAGCGCCACTGGCCGCTGGCGAGGCGGCCAGTTTCGAGGGATTCGTGCGAAATGACGGCCGTGTCGGCACGCGCAACTACATCGGCGTGCTTTCCAGCGTGAACTGCTCGGCGACCGTCTGCAAGGCCATCGCCCAGGCTTTCAGCGGCGAGGCGCTGGCTGCCTTCCCTGGCGTGGACGGCGTGGTCGCCATCACGCACGGCAGCGGCTGCGGCATGAGCGCCGAGGGCGAAGGCCTGGAACTGCTGCGCCGCACGCTGCGCGGCTACGCGACCCACCCGAATTTCGCCGGCGTGGTGCTGATCGGCCTGGGCTGCGAAGTGAATCAGGTCGACCCGCTGGTGCAGGGCCTGCCTGCTGAAGCGCGTGAACGCATCCACACGCTGACGATCCAGCAGGCCGGCGGCACCCGCGAAGCCGTCGAGCAGGGCAAGCAGCTCGTCCGTGAACTGGCCGCGCAGGCAAGCGCCGCCCGGCGCAGCACCGTGGCGCTGTCCCATCTCGTCATCGGCCTGCAATGTGGTGGCTCGGACGGCTATTCCGGCATCAGCGCCAACCCGGCACTGGGCGCCGCGGTGGACCTGCTGGTGCGCCACGGCGGCACGGCCATCCTGTCGGAGACGCCCGAGATCTACGGCGCTGAACATCTGCTCACCGCCCGCGCCGCATCACCTGAAGTGGCCGAGCGGCTGCTGGCCCGCATCCGGTGGTGGGAGACGTATGCCGCCCTGCATGGCGCGCAGCTGAACAACAACCCGTCGCCCGGCAACAAGGCGGGTGGCATCACCACCATCCTCGAGAAGTCGCTCGGCGCCGTGGCCAAGGGCGGCAGCAGCACGCTCAATGACGTGGTCGAGTACGCGCAGCCCGTTCAGGCGCACGGTCTGGTGTTCATGGACACGCCGGGCTACGACCCCGTGTCAGCCACGGGCCAGGTGGCCGGTGGCGCCAACCTGATCTGCTTCACAACGGGGCGTGGCTCGACCTATGGCTGCAAGCCCACGCCTTCGCTGAAGCTCGCCACCAACAGCCGCCTGTTCGAGCGCATGCCCCTGGACATGGACTTCAATGCCGGCGGCATCGTCGAGGGCTCGCAAACGGTGGCCGAGGCTGGCGAGGCGCTGTTCCGGCTGATCGTGGAGACGGCGTCGGGCCGTCTCACGCTGAGCGAGCAGCATGGCCTGGGTGACAACGAGTTCGTGCCCTGGCAGCTGGGCGCCGTCATGTGAGGCGCGCGGCGCCAGCGCCGCGCTAGACGGCGATGGCGCGCCGCGCAGCCGATTCGGACGGTTCGCCGATCCAGCGACCGTGCGAGGCCAGCAGATGGCTGCACATGGCCGCCGCTGCGGCCTGTGGGTTGCGCGCCTCCAGCGCATGCAGGACGGCTTCGTGCTCAGCCATCGCCGCCTGCCAGGTGTGGGTTGACTCGACACGCCCGCTCATGCGCGAGGAGATCGGGCTGTGGCGGCCGTCGAACAGCGTTCCCACCATGCCGACAAGCACCGAATTGCCGCACATCTCGGCAATGCTGAGGTGAAAGCGCCGGTCCGCCTCGACAGGCTTGCGGTCATGGGCGTGATCTTCGCGCATCGCTTCCAACGCGTCCTCGATGCGCCTCAGCCCGGCCTTGGTGACCCGGGCCGCGGCCAGCGTGATGACCGCACTTTCGAGCACGACGCGCGCCTGCATGAGCTCGGCGGGGCTCTCGCCCAACGCGGGTGTCGCCACATTGCCGCGCTCGGTGGCGGCGCAGAGGTACACGCCCGAGCCGCCGCGGATCTCGACGCGGCCGTCAATCTCCAGCGCGATCAGCGCCTCGCGCAACGATGGCCGAGACACACCCAGCTGCAGCGCCAGCTCACGCTCCGCCGGCAGGCGTGATCCGTCGGCGATGCCTTCGGTCTCGATCAACGCTCGAATCCGGTCCGCGACCAGCTGATATTGGCGGCGGGCGTCGCCGCCGCCGCGAGGTTGACTGGCCATGGCTCACTTGAATCAAAAAATTGGACTGACCAAATGCTATCGCGCGCCGCGCGAAAGATTCGGCTTCGCAAGGAAAACCCTGGCGAAATCGCTCAAGGATCTGACCGTTTGAGGCGCCATGCCGGCGCGAGGCTGGTCGTTGCCTCAGTCGGCGACAGCCGCCCCGACCGGCGGATCGGACGGTTCGCCGATCCATCGGCCGTGCGACGCCAGCAGGTGGCTGCCCATCGCGGCAGCCGCAGCCTGCGGGTTGCGCGCCTCCAGCGCATGGAGGATGGCCTGGTGCTCCGCCAGCGCCACGTGCCAGGCATGCGTTGGCTCGAAGCGACCGCTCATGCGCGAGGAGATCGGGCTGTGGCGGCCATCGAACAGCGTTCCCACCATGCCGACAAGCACCGAATTGCCGCACATCTCGGCAATGCCCAAGTGAAAACGCCGGTCGGCCTCGACCGGCTTGCGCCCAAAGGCATGGTCTTCACGCATCGCCTGCAAGGCCTCCTCGATACGCTGCAATCCCGCCGGCGTGACCCGGGCCGCCGCCAGCGTGACGACCGCGCTTTCGAGCACGACCCGCGCCTGCATGAGTTCGCCGGGGCTGTCTCCCAGGGCCGACGTTGCCACATCGCCCTGGTCCTGGCCGGCACAGACATACACGCCCGAGCCGCCGCGGATCTCGACGCGGCCATCGATCTCCAGCGCAATGAGTGCCTCGCGCAACGACGGCCGTGACACGCCGAGCTGCAAGGCGAGGTCACGCTCCGCCGGCAGCCGCGACCCGGCCTCTCGGCCTTCCGTCTCGATCAAGGCTCGAATGCGGTCCGCGACCAACTGGTACTGGCGGCGCGTGTCGCTACCGCGAGGGTGTTGAGCCATGTTTCCCTGGATGTGGCAATTGGACTGACCACATGCTAACGCCCCAAATTGCGAAATTTACAGCCACGTCACGAAAACCCCAATGAATATCCCTGCTGCGCGGGATCAATTCGGGTATTCACCGGTCTTACCAAAAAGTCTCAGTGGCAAAGTGGCAATACCAAAGTGGTTTGACCGAACGCAACAGGCCATCAACCTGAAAGAGCGAGCTGCCAAGCCGCCGCGGCACGCTCCAGCTTCGCTGCACTTATTGATCTCCCGTCGGCCGGCGTACAAGCGCTGGCCGGGCCCGTTCCCGCCGCCATGCCGATTCTTCTTTCGCGCCGTCTCGCCCAAGTGGCGCTGGCGGTTGCCCTGCCCCTCGCCGCCACGGCCACCCTCGCGGCCGACATGCCCCGCCTCGCCCAGCGCGACGGCCGTCACGCGCTGATCGTTGACGGCGCGCCATTCACCATCCTGGGCGCCCAGGTCCACAACTCCAGCAACTACCCAGAGGCGCTGAAGAAGGTCTGGCCCGCCATTGCCGACATCCACGCCAACACCGTGGAGGTGCCGGTGGCCTGGGAGCAGATCGAACCCGTCGAAGGGCGCTTCGACTTCTCCTTCGTCGACACCCTCGTCAAGCAGGCGCGCGAGAACAAGGTGCGCGTGGTGCTGCTGTGGTTCGGCACCTGGAAGAACACCAGCCCGCAGTACACGCCCGCCTGGGTCAAGTTCGACAACCAGCGCTTCCCGCGCATGGTCGAGCCGGACGGCAAGAACAGCTACTGCCTCTCGCCCCTCGGCGAAGAAACGCTCAAGGCCGACAGACGAGCCTTCACGGCGCTGATGGCCCACCTGAAGAAGATCGACGAGAACGAGCGCACCGTGCTGATGGTGCAGGTGGAAAACGAGGTCGGCACCTTCGGCCTGGTGCGCGACTTCGGCAAGACGGCACAGGCCGCTTTCGAAGCCGACGTGCCAGCCGCCGTGCTGGCCCGCAAGAAGGCGCCGGTGCCGGGCGCGGCCAAGGGCAACTGGCGCGCCGTCTATGGCGAGTACGCCGACGAGTACTTCCATGCCTGGGCCAAGGCCCGCTACATCGGCGAGATCGCCAAGGCCGGCCGCGCCGTCTACGACCTGCCGATGTATGTCAACAACGCGCTGCGCGACCCGCTGGAGCAGCCGCCCAAGCCCTGGAACAAGAACTTCGCCAGCGGCGGCCCGACCTACGATGTCATCGACATCTACAAGGCCGCCGCGCCCGCCATCGACATCGTCGGCCCCGATATCTACAACCCCGAGTCGGCCAAGCTCAGCGCCAATCTGGCCAAGTTCAAGCGTCCCGACAACGCCTTGTTCGTGCCCGAGATCGGCAATGCCGAGCTCTATGCCCGCTACCTCTATCAGATCCTGGGCAGCGGCTCCATCGGCGTCTCGCCCTTCGGCATCGACTACTTCGATTACGCCAACTACCCGCTCGGCGCCAAGACCAACGACAAGGCCACGCTGGAGCCTTTCGCGAAGATCTTCGCCGCCTTCCGGCCGATGCAGCGCCAGTGGGCGCAATGGGCCTTCGAGGGCCGCACGCACGGCGTGTCCGAGCCCGACGACCATGCCGACCAGTTCGTCACGATGAAGGGCTGGAAGGCCCACGTCACCTTCGGCCAGTGGCAGTTCGGCGAGCGTGAATGGCCGGGCAACCAGAAGGAGGCGCCGGCGCATGCCGCCAAGCTCGTCGGTGGCGTGTCCATCGCGCAGATCGGCGACGACGAGTTCCTGCTGGTGGGCCAGCAGGCACGCGTGCGCATCGACGACATCGAAGGCAGCGGCCGCACGCTGATCGAGTACGCCGAGGAAGGCCACTTCGACACCAGCGGCAAGTGGGTGATGGAGCGCCGCTGGAACGGCGACCAGGTCGACTGGGGCCTGAACTTCGTCGCGAACCCGCGCGTGCTGAAGGTCAAGATGGGGCGCTACAAGTGAGCGGCGTTCGCACGGCAATCCTAGGCGCGCTGCTCACCACGGCGGCCCTGGGCGCCCTGGCGCAGGCAGCGCCCGACATCACCCTCCTGCCGGCGCCATCGGCCGCCTGGCGCACTGTCGTCGGCCACTGGGAGAAACAGGTCGAGCTGACAGGCGACGGCGTCGTCGTCCCGGCGCCGACCGCCGACTACGCACGAGCCAGCACGCTGGCCGCCAGCGCACTCACGACCGGCGGCAAACGCGAGGCCGTGCTGCTGGACTGGAAGGACCTCTGGCAGGCCACGCTGCGCATCGAAAGCCGCGAGCCGCTGGACTTGCGCCCCTACCTGGGCGGCACGCTGGAGTTCGACCTCGATGTGGCCGAACTCGCCAAGGGCGGTGTGCGTGCCAAGCTCAGTTGCGGCGACGGCTGCGAGCGCGGCGTCAACCTCATCGAGCCGGCGCGCAGCTGGGCCGGCAAGGGCTGGCAGCACGTCGCCCTGGCCATGAGCTGCTTCACGCGCGAAGGCGCCGACTTCTCCAAGGTCAGGCTGCCGTTCGCCATCGACGCGACCGGCACGGGCCGCGTCAGCGTCGCCAACGTGCGCATCACGCGCACGGCCAAGGCCGGGCTGGCCTGCCCCGACTACCGCACCGAGTCCGTCACGCCGGCCATGCTCAACGAGTCCTGGGCCGTCGACTGGTGGCAGCCGCGCCACGAACAGAAGCTGCAGGAGAAGGCCCGGCTGATCGCCGCCGGCACGCCGCCCGAAGTCGTCTTCATCGGCGACTCCATCACCCAGGGTTGGGAGAAGGACGGCAGCGAGGTCTGGCAGCGCCACTACGCGCCGCTGCACGCACTGGCCCTGGGCTTCGGCGGCGACCGCACCGAGAACGCGCTGTGGCGGCTGCAGCACGGCGAGGTCGATGGCATCGCGCCCAAGGTGGCCGTGCTGATGATCGGCACCAACAACACCGGCCACCGCGCCGAGGCGCCGGAGCGAACGGCCGCCGGCGTCAAGCGCCTGCTCGACGAGCTGCGCCAGCGCCTGCCCAAGACCCAGCTGCTGATGCTGGCCATCTTCCCGCGCGGCGAGAAGCCCGACGACTTCCTGCGTGGCATCAACCAGCGCGTCAACAAGCTCCTCGAAGGCCTGGCAGACGGCCGCAGCGTTCACTTCCTGGATATCAATGCCGCGCTGCTCAATACCGACGGCACGCTTGGCAAGGACGTCATGCCCGACCTGCTGCATCCCAACGCCAAGGGCTACGACATCTGGCAGCGGTCCATGGCGCCGACGCTGCAGAAGCTGCTGAGGTCGACGCCATGACGCTGGCGGCCACCGCTGCCGAGCCGACCCGGATGCCGGGCGGCCTGCCGTGCCGCGCGTGGGCGCACGACCATTTCGTGTCCAAGGCATGAACACGCCGGCCACGCTGCCCCTGGTTCCGCGGCATCCAGCCGTGGTGGCAGCCCTCGGCAGCGCAGGCACGACCCGCCCTACCCAGTCCTGGGGCCGCGGCATCGACGGCCAGCGGCTGGCGGACCTGGGCGACGGAAGCTTTCGCAACCCCGTCGTGGCCGGCGACCACCCCAACCCCGCCATCCTGAAGGACGGCCCCGACTACTACATGACCTTCTCGTCGCGGCAGTCCTGTCCGGGTGCCGTGATCTGGCATTCACGCGACCTGGTGAACTGGGTGCCCATAGCCGCGGCGCTGAACCAGCCGCCCGGCACGGGCTCGCCGACGGATCTTGTCCGGCACAACGGCCGCTACTTCCTCTACCTCCCCTTGCTACGGCCTCAGGGGGTCGGCATCCACGTCATGCACGCCGACAGCATCCGCGGGCCCTGGAGCGATCCCGTCGACCTGGGGCTGCAGGGGTGCCTGGACCCGGCCCATGTCGTGGGCGAGGACGGCAGGCGCCATCTCTTCGTCAACGGCGACCGGCGCGTCGGCCTCACGGACGACGGACTGGCCACCATCGGTGGGCTTGTCCATGCCCAGACGGCCCGCAGCGCCGCACCGGCCGCGACCGCCGGCGCCAAGCTGCTGCGCCGGGGCGACTTCTTCTACCGCGTCCAGGCCCAGTGCGCCAACGCGCTTGACGGCCATGTGGTCAAGGTGGCGCGAGCGCCTTCCATCGCCGGGCCCTGGCAGGACGGCCCGTTCAGCCTGATCGATAGCGCAGCGGACGGGCCGTGGCGCACCAGCGGCCCTGCCAGCCTGGTGGAAGGCCCGGCAGGCGACTGGTGGATGCTGTGCCACGGCCACGAAAGCGGCTACCGCACCCTCGGGCGGCAGGTGCTGCTGGCGCCGATCGAATGGACGCGTGACGGCTGGCCGCGCAGCAATGGCGACCCGCTCGACCGGGCCCAGCGCAAGCCGCGCGGTGGATCGGTGTTGGCAGCGGGTCTCTCGCTCAGCGACGACTTCACGCATGACCGCCTCGGCCTGCAGTGGACCTTCCAGGACGCAACGCCCGAGGACCTGCAGCGCACCCGCTATGACGGCACCGGTCTGACGCTGCGGGGCAAGGGCACGGGGTTGTCCGACTGCTCACCGCTGACCTGCCTCGCGGGCGATCGCAGCTACACCGCCGAGATCGAATTCGAGCTTGAAGGTGCGGCCCAGGGTGGGCTGGCTCTCTTCCATGACGCGCGCGGCTTTGTCGGCGTGGGCATCGGCGACGGCCAGATGCACACCTACAGCTATGGCCAGCGCCACGGCTGGATGCGGCAGGCCGTGCAAGGGCAGCATCACCGCCTGCGCGTGACGAACCGCCGCCACCTCCTGACCTTCGAGCATGCGATCGGCGACGGTCCCTGGACCTGCAACCCGTGGCTCACTGAGGTTTCAGCCCTGCACCAGACCGCCGCCGGCAGCCTTGCAAGCCTGCGGCCGGCGCTGTTCGCCGCCGGCGAGGGCGAGGTGCGCCTGCGCCGCTTCAGCTACAACTGCATCGGGCCCGAGCCCTGAGATCCCTCCCAAAGCCCGAGCGCGACGGAGACATTCGCGCCGAGCATTTCCGCAAGAGAAAAGGTTGATCCATGAAGTCCAAGTTATTGAAGACCCTGCGCCTGTTGTCGGCGCTGCCCGCGCTGGCTCACGCCCAGGGCTGCGGCAGCGGCATGGCTGACGCCGGTGCGCCGCGCCTGCCTGACCAGATCAATGCCCTCGTCGACGCTACAAAGTAAACGTCCCCACCGGCAACCACAGGGCCGGCATCGCAAAACGGGCATGGCGTGCTTCGGCGCGCCATGCCCATCTCCACATCTGACACCGCCATGTCCGCACATCTCCCGACCCGCCGCTCCTTCCTTCAGGCCGCCACCGCTGCCGCTGGCGCCACCGGCCTGCCCGCGGCGCAGGCTGCGCCCGCCCCGTTCAAGCCCACCTGGGACTCCCTCGTCGAGGGCTACCGCACGCCGGACTGGTTCCGCGACGCAAAGTTCGGCATCTGGGCGCACTGGAGCGCTCAGTGCGTGCCCGAGATGGGCGACTGGTACGCCCGCCAGATGTACACCCAGGGCAACTGGCAGTACGACCACCACGTGCGCACCTATGGCCACCCGACCAAGGTCGGATTCATGGAGATGCAGAACCGCTGGAAGGCCGAGGCCTGGGAGCCCGAGGCCCTGATGGACCTCTACGCCAAGGCCGGCGCCAAGTATTTCGTCGCGCTGGCCAACCATCACGACAACTTCGACGCCTACGATTCCAAGTACCACGGCTGGAACTCAGTGCGCGTCGGCCCCAAGCGCGACCTCGTCGGCGAATGGGCCAAGGTGGCGCGTGCCAAGGGCCTGCGCTTTGGCGTCAGCAACCATTCGGCGCATGCCTGGCACTGGCTGCAGACGGCCTACGGCTACGACCCCGAAGGCCCGCTGGCCGGCCAGCGCTACGACGCCTACCGCTTGACCAAGGCTGACGGCAAGGGCACCTGGTGGGAAGGCCTGGATCCGCAAGACCTCTACACCGGCCGCAACATGGTCATGCCCGACGGCATCAACACCATCCGCACGGCCAACGAGTGGCATGAGCAGAACGACCGCGTCTGGGACGAGAAGGCGCCGCCGCACAACCCGGCGTTCACCCGCCAGTGGTTCCTGCGCTGCCGCGACCTCATCGACAGCTACCGACCCGACCTCGTCTATTTCGACAACTCCGGCCTGCCCCTGGGCCAGGCCGGGCTGGACATCACGGCGCACTACTACAACGCCAGCATGGCCTGGCACGGCGGCAAGCTGGAGGCCGTTGTCAATGCCAAGGTGCTGCCGCCCGAGCGCCGTGCCGGTGTCGTCGAGGACGTCGAGCGCGGCCAGCGCGAAGGCATCGAGCCGCTGCCCTGGCAGACCGACACCTGCATCGGCGACTGGCACTACAACCGTGGCGTGTTCAACAACCACAGCTACAAGTCGGCCGCCAGCGTGATCCACAGCCTGTGCGACATCGTCTCCAAGAACGGCAACCTGCTGCTGTCCATCCCCGTGCGCGGTGACGGCAGCATCGATGCCGACGAGCGCCGCTTCCTCGAGCAGATGGCCGAGTGGATGGGCCGCAATGGCGAGGCCATCCACGGCACACGCCCCTGGCGCAGCTTCGGCGAAGGCCCGACCCGCGTGGGCGGCGGCATGTTCAGCGAAGGCAAGGCGCACTTCGGCGCCGAGGACATCCGCTTCACGACCAAGGGCGGCGCCCTCTACGCCATCGCACTGGGCTGGCCCAAAGGCGGCCTGCTGCGCATCCAGGCGCTGGCACAGGACTCGGCGCTGGCGCCCGGTGCCATCGAGCGCGTCGAGGTGCTGGGTTCGACGGACAGCCTGGCCTTCACGCGCAGCCGCAAGGGGTTGGAGGTGAAGCTGCCGGAGGGCCTCGCCGGCACGCCGGCCGTGGCGCTGAAGATCCGCGGCGCTGGCCTGGCTTGAAGCTGAACCTGGTCATCGCGGCGGTGCCGCGGTGATCCTGGAATCCTTGCGCTGAAGACGGGTATGCCGTCGCCGATGTTCACTGAGAAATCCATGAAGACCCTTCTTTCGACGCTTCTGCTGCCCCTCGGGCTGGCCTGCGCGTTTGCGGCTTGCGCCGCCGACGGCACCGGCATGCGCGAATTGACCAGCCTGCAGCTCTCCCGGGAGATGTCGCCCGGCCTGAACCTGGGCAACACGCTTGAGGCCGTGCCGAGCGAAACCGCCTGGGGCAACCCGCCCGCCAACCAGGTGGTGATGACCGCCTTCAAGGCGGCCGGCTTCAATACCGTGCGCATCCCGGTGGCCTGGAACCAGTACGCCGATGCCAACGGCAACATCAGCCCCGCCTGGATGGCCCGCGTCACGCAGGTGGTGGACTACGCCCGCAAGGCCGGGCTGTACGTGCTGCTCAACACCCATTGGGACGGCGGCTGGGCGGACCACCCCACCTACGCCAAGCAGGCCGAGGTCAATGCCAGGTTGACGAAGTTCTGGACCCAGATCGCCAAGAACTTTGAGGGCTACGACGACCACCTGCTGTTCGCCGGCACGAACGAAGTGCACATCGAGAAGGAATACGGCCGGCCCACGCCCGAAAACTGCACGGTGCAGAACAGCTTCAACCAGACCTTCGTCAACACCGTGCGCGCCACCGGCGGCAATAACGCCAAGCGCCACCTCATCGTGCAGTCCTACAACACGAGTCACATCGATGCACTGGGATGCAACGCCAAGCTGCCCGCCGACACCTTGCCCGCGCGGCTGATGATGGAAGTGCACTACTACGACCCCTTCCCCTTCACCATCGACGACAAGAGCAAGATCTGGCAGTGGGGCAAGATCGCCACCGACCCCGCCGCCACCGTGACCTGGGCCAACGAGCCCCAGGTCGATGCCGCCTTCCAGGCGCTGAAGGCCGCCTTCATCGACAAGGGCGTGCCGGTGGTGCTGGGTGAATACGCCGTCGCCATGAAGCGCGCCTACCCAGGCATGGACCGCTACCGCATGTACTGGAACGAGTACATCACCGGCTCGGCCGTGCGCCACGGCATGGTGCCCGTCTACTGGGACACCGGCGGCCTGTTCGACCGCAAGACTGGCGCGCGCAAGGACGCCGTCATCGAACTCATCGTCAACGCTGCCAACGCCGCCGACACCGCCAAGAAGCCATGAACAAGTTCTCCTCCTTCTTCACCTGGCTGCTTGCGCTGACGCTGTGCGCGGGGCCTGCAGCAGCCAATGACAACCCGCGCCAGCGCACCCGCATCGACGACGGCTGGCGCTTCGCGCTCGGCCACGCGCAAGATCCCGCACAGGACTTCGATCACAGCACGCGGGCCTTCTTCTTCGCCAAGGCCGGCTTTGGCGATGGCCCCGCGTCGGCCGAGTTCGACGACCGGCCGTGGCGCCGCGTCGACCTGCCGCACGACTGGGCGGTGGAACTGCCCTTCGACGCACGCGGCAGCACGACGCACGGCTCCAAGGCCATCGGCAGGGCTTTTCCGGAGAACAGCGTCGGCTGGTACCGGCGCGAGCTGAGCGTCCCCGCCGCGGCGCAGGGCAAGCGCATCGCGCTGGAGTTCGACGGCGTCTTCCGCGACAGCGTGGTCTGGGTCAACGGCCACTACCTGCGCCACGAGGCCAGCGGCTACTCGAGCTTTCGCGTCGACATCAGCGACTACCTGCACTACGGCGGCCGCAACGTCGTCGCCGTGCGCGTGGACGCCAGCACGCAGGAAGGCTGGTGGTACGAAGGTGCCGGCATCTACCGCCACGTCTGGCTGACGCAAACCGAGCCACTGCATGTGGACCACTGGGGCACGTTCGTGCGCGCCACGGTGAACGGCAACCGCGCCGACGTGGCCGTTGACGTGACGGTGCGCAACGACGGCAAGGCCGCCGAGTCGTTCAGCCTGGAACACGAGCTGCGCGACCCCGAGGGCCGGGTCGTCGCGCGCGGCAGCGTGCCCGCCCGGCGCGTGGCGGTGGATGCCACCGCAGAGGCCAGCGCCACGCTGCGCGTGACCGCACCGAAGCTGTGGTCGCTGCTGACGCCGCAGCGCTACACGCTGACGACGCAGGTGAAGCGCGGCGGGCAGGTGATCGACAAGTACGACACGCCGTTCGGCATCCGCACCCTCCGCTTCGACGCGAACCAGGGCTTCTTCCTGAACGGCCAGCACGTCAAGCTGCATGGCACCAACAACCACCAGGACCATGCCGGCATCGGCATCGCGCTGCCGGATGCCATGCATGACGCGCGGCTGAAGATGCTCAAAGACATGGGTGTGAACGCGATCCGCTCGGCCCACCACCCGGCCACGCCCGAACTGCTGGACGCCTGCGACCGCCTTGGCATCCTCGTCATTGACGAGCACCGCATGATGGGCACCGCGCCGCAGTTGCGCGACGAGATGGAACGCATGGTGCGGCGCGACCGCAACCACCCGTCCGTCATCCTGTGGTCGGTGGGCAACGAGGAATGGGCCATCGAGAACAGCGAGATCGGCACCCGCCTGGCGCGCGAGATGCAGGCCATCGTCAAGCGCATGGACCCGACGCGCCCTGCGACGCTGGCTGCGTCCAGCTCCGGCGGGCCCGAAGGCACGGCAGTAGGCTCCGAGGTGCTGGGTTTCAACTACAAGGCGCAGCACGACATCGACGCGATGCACAAGCGCTTCCCCGAGCGTGCGTCCGTCGTCACCGAGGAAGGCCTGACCTACGCCACGCGCGGCATCTACGCCGACGACCCGGCGCGGGTGCACGTCGCCGCCTACGACAAGCGTTCCGGCGGCGCGTCGACGGCGTCCATCGAGGAGGCCTGGCGCTTCAACGCCGAGCGCCCCTTTATGGCCGGCATGTTCGTCTGGACCGGTTTCGACTACCGCGGCGAGACCACGCCCTACGGCTGGCCCGCCGTCTCCTCGCAGTTCGGCATGATGGACACGACCGGTGCGTTGAAGGACAGCGGCTACTACCTGAAGGCTGCCTGGACGTCTGAGCCGATGGTGCATGTGTTGCCCCACTGGAACTGGCCCGGCCGCGAAGGCCAGCCCGTCGATGTGCGCGTCTACGCCAACACCGACGAAGTGGAACTGCTGCTGAACGGCAGCTCGCTCGGCCGCAAGCCGCTGGCGCGCTACGCCCACCTGCAGTGGAGCGTGCCCTACGCGCCGGGCAGCCTGACGGCGCGCGGCTACCAGGCCGGCAAGCTGGTCGTGACCGAGACCGTGGCCACCACAGGCGACGGCAGCGCCGTGCGGCTGACGGCGGACCGCGCACGCATCCGCGCCGACGGCGACGACGTGGCGGTGGTGCGTGTCAGCGTCGTTGACCGTGAAGGCCGCGTCGTTCCCACCGCCAACCAGCGCCTCAGCTTCGAGGTTTCAGGCCCCGCGCGGTTGATCGGCATGGGCAACGGCGATCCCGGCTCTCACGAGGCCGACAAGCCGGCCGAGTTCCATCGCTACGCCGCGCTCGGCCACTGGCGCCTGCAAGGCGTGGCACGTTCGGAAGACGCCGCGGCATTGCTGGCCGGTGCCGGCGAGGCCAAGGGGCGTGACCCCTTCGCCTGGGTGCCCGCCGACGCGCAACCGGCCGACAGCGCCTGGAACGTGGTGCATGCCAGCTTTGCGCGCCCGCCTGCGACGGCAAGACGCGCATCGCTGTTCGTGGGCGACATCGCACCCGGTGTGCAGGTCTACCTGAATGGCCGCCCGGTGACGCCGCGGCCCGAGGAAGGCATGGGCGTGATCGACCTCGACCCGGCGCAGTTGAACGATAGCAACACGCTCAGCCTGGTCTTCGCCACGCCAGCCGGTGGCACTCGCAAGCTCTTCGACGACGCCCAGGGCGGCCGTCGCTGGGCGACGCTGCGCACGTCCACCGCCGCCGGGCCATGGCAGCGCAGCGTGTTCAACGGCCAGGCGCAGGTGATCCTGCAATCCACCGGCAGCCCGGGCCGCGCCACGCTGCGCGCCCGCGGCGACGGCCTGGACCTGGGCAGCCTGACCCTCGACGCCTTCTGAACCGCGCCATCTGCGATCCCACCGCCCATCTGGAACCGGCAAGCTGAACCCAAAGAGCCCCTCATGAGCCAGAGCTTCAATCGCATCGTCATCGTGGGCGGGGGCACCGCAGGCTGGATGACCGCCGCCGCCATCGCCACCGGCCTGAAGGGGCGCTGCACCGTGGAGGTGGTGGAGTCCGAGGAGATCGGCATCATCGGCGTCGGCGAGGCGACCTTCCCGTCCATCCGCAACTACAACCGGCTGGTCGGCATCGACGAGGCCGAATTCCTGCGTGCCACGCACGGCACCTACAAGCTGGGCATCGAGTTCCGCGACTGGCGGGTGCAAGGCGAACGCTACTTCCACACCTTCGGCGACTTCGGCGAGATGCAGGGGCCGCACGCGCTGTGGGGCCAGTACCGGCGCCTGGCCGACCCGGCGCTCGGCGGGCTTGGCGAGCAATGCCTGCCCACCGTCATGGCCATGCAGGGCCGCTTCGTGCCGCCCGACGACGAGGGCCGCGCACCCTACAAGTACGCCTATCACTTCGACGCCACCCTCTATGCCGGCTTCCTGCGCCGCCTGGCCTTCGGCCGTGGCGCGCGCCGCACCGACGGGCGCATCGTCGGCGTCACGCGGCGCGCCGACGGCGGCGTTCACAGCCTCAGGCTGGCCGATGGCCGCGAGATCGAAGGCGACCTCTTCATCGACTGCTCCGGCTTCGGCTCGCTGCTGTTGGGCAAAACGCTGGAAGAACCCTTCGTCGACTTCAGCCGCTGGCTGCCGGTGGACAGCGCCTGGGCGTGCCCCTGCGAGCGCACCGGCACGGCGCTGACGCCCTACACCCGCGCGACCGCGCTCGAAGGCGGCTGGGCCTGGCGCATCCCGCTGCAAAGCCGCACCGGGCATGGTCATGTCTTCAGCAGCCGCCATATCGACGCCGACCGCGCCCGCGAGCAGCTGCTGCAGCAGCTGGACGGCAAGCCACTGGCCGAACCGCGGCTGCTGCGCTTCACCACCGGCCACCGCGAGCGTTTCTGGGTCCACAACGTCGTGGCACTCGGCCTGTCTTCGGGCTTCCTGGAGCCGCTGGAATCAACCAGCATCTTCCTGATCCAGAGTGGCCTGGGCCACCTGATGACCCTGCTGACCTCCGGCCAGCCGATCAGCGAGGGCGTGGTGGCCGGCTACAACGCGCGGGCCGTGCGCGAGTTCAGCCGCATCCGCGACTTCATCATCCTTCACTACTGCCTCACGGCACGCCGCGACAGCGCGCTGTGGCGCGACATGGCGGCGATGGAACTGCCCGAGACGCTGGCCTTCAAGATCGACGCCTGGCGCCGCCTGGGCCTGCTGCACCTGCAGGGCGACGAGGGCTTTGACGAGCACAGCTGGCTGGCCATCCATGCCGGCATGCAGCACTGGCCCGAACGCACCGACCCGGTTCTGCAGGAAATGCCGCCCGACGAGGCGCGACAGGCCCTGCAGCAGCGCCGCCACGCCATCGCCGAGTCGGTTGCCCGGCTCCCCTCGCATGAGGCCTTCCTTGGCCAGGTGTTGGCCAGGGGCGGCGTATGAACGGCGCCCAGCCGCCGTGCCGCCGTGCCGCCGTGCCGCCTGGCGCTGGCGGTGGCAGGCTCCCATCTATGCCCATGAACCCGTTTTAAGTTGCTGAAGTAGAAGACCATGAACCCGATACCACCCGAGGCCGGCAAGCCCACCACCGAAACCGGACAGCAGCAGCAATGGCGGCGGGGGGTCAACGGCTATGCGCTGACCATTGCGGTGATCGTCCATCTCATCCTGCTGGCGGCGGTGCTGATGTGGCGCACCCGCGTGCCGCCCCCAGAGAAGCCCCGCATCACGGATGTGAGCATCGTTGAGCTCAAGACCCCGCCAAAGCCTCCCGAGCCCCCGCCACCCSCCCCAAAGATGCCCGATCTGCCGCCCCCGAGCATGCCGCCCATGCCCGAACTCCCGGTGATCGAGGTGCCCAAGGTCGCGCCCGTGCCGCAAGCCGTCGCGCCSGTGGTGGCGGTGGCGCCGGCACCGCCGGCTGTCAGCGTGGCCCCGCCGCCAGCGCCTGCCCCGGCGGCCAGCAGCGCGGCGCCGGCCAAGCTGTTTGAGGAATGCGCGGACTCACCGGACCGGCCGATGGTGGCCGAGGTCTACCGCCTCCGACCGGACACCAAGTCGGTGAACGAAATGCGCCGGCGCAAACCCATCAAGACCGTTTGCCTGGCCCAGCTCGACATCACGCCGCGCGACCACCGCGAGGGCTTCCCTGGCCTGGACATGAACGAATGGTTCGGGCTGGACATCCGCTTCACCGTCAACATGCCGCAGGACCTCACCATGGACCTCATGCTGCTGTCTGACGACGGGGCCATCCTCACCATCGATGACGTGGAGGTGATCAACAACGACGGCATCCATGCGGCGTATCCGCTGATGGAAACCGTGAAGCTGGCCAAGGGCCTGCGTAATTTCCGTGTGCGTTACTTTCAGGGGCCTGGCTACGGTCTCGCGCTGATCCTGGGTTGGAAGAAGCCGGACGGCAAGGACTACCAGTACATCCCCCGCCGGCTGCTCGGCCGCCCGCCGGCCGCCGCTTCGGCCCCGGGATAGCACGATGCCGCGAGCTTGACCCGTGCACCGCTGGGTTACGCGCTGACCACTGTGGTCAGCGTCCATCTGCCGGCTGCCCACCGCGACTCATGCTCGCCGCGTTTCTCGTAGGAGAACATGTCGATTTCAGATCGACCATCATCGGTCAGACCGATGATCGACCGCAGAAGTTCACCGCGCCGAGCTTGGATAAACCGGACGCTGTCCAGCGATGGCGGTCGCTGGCTTCGGCAAAGTGCCATCCAGTCTGTTGATCAGCACATTGTCGAAGTACGGCGTGCTGACGCGGTTCTGCGATGCGCCCGCCATCAGTCCCGCCATTCCCTTCCCGTACAGCGTGTCGGTCGCACTGAGTACCGCTTTACCGTCGACGACGGCGGTGATGGTGGACCCGCTGAAACGCAGCGCCAATTTGTGCCACCGGTTCGGCGCGATGCCCGCCAACTGCGTCGTCGCGAGCACTTTTTCGCCACCAGGACTGCTGTCGTTTTGCGCCTTGATCAAGGCCTGCTGCTCGGCGTCGCCTTCCAGCTTCTTCGGGTCAGCCTTGCCGCGAATGACCACCAACCGCAACTGCCCGTTGTCGTCCAGTTGCGCGAAGTAGCCCTTCGGCGTGACGCCGAAACCCGTGCCAACGTGGTTCACACGCCCCATCACGGCGGCCGCGTCGCCAGGCTGCAGATACACGTCGGCGCTGACTTCGTAGTCTTGCCAGGCGTCGTCACCCACGATGGTGTACGGCTGCCAGTCGGGCCCCCACGAGATCGTTGGCACTGGCGTCATCTGACGCAAGCAACGTCCCTTCCCCCCTGGACAAGCGGTCAACTCGAAGGCACCGCTGATGTCGGAGAAGTAGCGCGGCAAATAACCCCATTGCTTCGGATCGGCGTACTGTTCGAAGGTCTCGTAATAGGGGAAGGGGAAAGCCTTGACCTCCGGGATCTTGTCGAAACCACCCTTGCGCTGCCCGCGGGTGGTCGTCAGTGAATAGACAGCATGCGGATCGAGGGTGAGCGTCACGACACCATTGACCGGTTCGAGGTCATCCTGGCGTACGAAGTGCTCCTTCTCATTGCTGCGCCAGACAGCCAGCTCGTTCGACGACAGGCCGCCGCCAATTTCGAACCGGACCTGCTGCGGGGCCTTGGCGTCTTTGGTTTCAAGGATGATGCTGTAGTCGCTGGCTGGCGATTTCAGGGTGACATAAGTGCCGCCCGCCGTCAGGTCGCCACTACCACCCTTGAGGTAGGTCCAGCCAATTTCGGTGAATTGGCCGTAATGGGCGTAACCCCAAAGCACGGGGTTGAGCTGGTAATGCGCACTCCAAGGCCAATTGGCCCGTATGGCCGCTTCCTTCTCGCCGGAATACGGGGTCATGGTGTACAGGCCTGCAATGCCATACCAGTTGACGACCTTGGTGGCGCCGCTGCGAACAAAATTCTCGTTGAAACCCTGCACCATCGAGATCAGCCCGTCGTAGCCAGCCTTGTACACGTGCTGCTCGGTATTCCAGATCGGCTTGTTGAGGCGGTCGGCCAACTCGCGCACCGATGCCGGCGTAAATGACTCGGGCGGATTGATATGGGCGCCGATGATGTCGATCGAGTCGCGCAAGTCTTTGTCCGTCAGCATGTCCTTCACAAAATTGAATTTCCAATCGTCCGGCCAGTTGTCAAAGGCGTGAATCTTTGTCGACTTGAAACCATTCGCTGTCAGGGTCGTGCGCAGCGCCTTGCTGAAGTCATAGCTCACGCCCTTTTCATTGCGAATGCCGATCGCGTCCAGCTCCAGCCCATACACCTGGCGCAGGCCCTGGAGCCACGTCACGTAGTAGTTGGCCGTGTCTTGTGAAAAGAAGTTGAGGTCGCCCTTGTCGTCGCTACCGGCTTGTTTTTTAAATACCGGGCCCTGGTCGCCCAGCCATCCGGGCGCGCTCCAGGCGGTGGCATCAAGCGAGAGTTTTGGATTGCGCTTCTTGGCCTCCTGCATAACCCACCACATATAGCCGCGCGAATAATTCAAGTCATCGCGCTTGTGCATGTGGCTGGGCATGGAACCCTGCGTGGAATTGCCGTCGCCGGGAATTTCGACGTACAGCGCGCTGACGGAGGCACCGAACCTGGGCTTGTAAATCAAATCTAGGATCTGGCTGCGCTGGGGTTCCGGATAATCCTTCAACAAGACCGAAGTGGCCCCGCCGCCATCGACGACGCCGATGCCGTCAAAACGCTTCCCGCCCGCATCGCCTTGCAGCGTAATGCGCTGCTCTGGCGGTGATGCGAGTACGCCGTTGAATCCGATAATCAATAACAGAAATATAACTGGCAAGGAAAAACGGCCGCGCATAGGAAACTTCCACGAAATCGTCAGGCCGGGCTTAGGCCGGCAATTAAAAACAAATTAGTCTCGCGTATTGGGAAGTTCGACTTCGTGCCGACCCGATGCCTACAGCTATTTTGAGAATTGCCAGTAATCGAACTTGAACAGTTCTTCGCCGGCCGCACCGCGGAATACAAAGAAAAGATCTTGGATGCCGGAGGCTCCAGAGATCTCGGCCAACTGCTGCTTCCATTCGCCGCCGGTTCCCGAGACCGGCAGGGTGCCGACCAACTGGCCGTCGAGCTTGCCCAGACGAATCTCGATCTTCGCCCCGCTGGCCTCCTTGGCCTTGGCCGTGCTGGAGAGGCTGGCCATGAAGGCGCGCGCGCCGGTCACGCCGAAATCGACATTTCGCACCTGGATATAGGCCCCGTCGTGGATGTCGCGCACGTTCTGGCCGCCGGCGCTGCTCGGCTCGATCTTGACGCCGGAAGACCAGGCGATGGTCTCGGCTTCGACTCGCTTGTAGGGATCGAGCGGGCCGACCGGTGCCGGCCCTTCCTTGGTCGGCTGCACCATCGGGACCGAACCATCGGGGTTGAACCTCAACTCGTCGACGCACACGGAACGTTTGAAGCCATCGCCTCCCGGAAGCGCGGCGTTGTGATAGAAAAGGTAGGTCTTGCCCTTGTAATCGACCACGCCCGGGTGGTTGGTGAAGGCGCTCTGCGGGGCCATGACGGGGCCGCCGTAAGTCCACGGCCCTTGCGGTGTGGGGCCGGTGGAGTAGCCGAGAGGCTCAGGGAGCGGACCAGCGGCAAAAAACAGGTAGTAGCGCTCATTGCGCTTATAGAGCCAGGGGCCTTCTTCGTAAGACGTGCCGCGTTTTGCGTCCGCAGGGATGCGCTCGCCCAAGGCCTTGATGGTCATCGGATGCCGAATGAGGCCGTTCTCCCCGACGCTGGTGTCGTAGGAAATCATGTTCTTGTTCAGCTTCACCGACCACAGATTGGGATTGCCCCAGGCGAGATGGGCCTGGCCCTTGTCGTCGATATAAACGGTCGGATCGATACTGTCATACTGGCCGCCGATCAGCGGCTTTTTGAGGGGATCGGTGTAAGGCCCGAGGGGATTGTCGGCGACCAGCACGCCAATGCCCCGGCCTTGCAACGGAGCATAGAGATACCATTTGCCATCCCGCTCAATCACCTGGAGGGCCCAGGCGCCGTTGTCAAAACCATCCCCGCCTGAGATCTCCTTGGCGGCCCAGGGAAAATCCCGGAGGGAGGCGATGGCGCCATGCTGGGTCCAGTTCACCATGTCCGTCGTCGTGGCGAGCACCCAGTTCTTCATGTTGAAGTTACCTTTTTCCCCGACATCTTCGTCGTGGCCGGAAAACAGGTAGAGCGTGCCGTTATGGACGATGGGGGCCGGATCGGCCGTGTACATCGTTTGAATAACCGGGTTGAGCGCGAATGACGTCGCGGGCAGCAGAGCCAACACGGACAAGAGAACGACAGCGGAGAAGGTTGGTTTTTTCATGACGGGCGGAAATTGGGGGAAGTGGGAAATAAGGTCGCGCCGCGTCAGCGCCCGTCTTTCGCCCCTTGTCCGATTCGGTAATAGTCGAAGTCCACACGGCCGCCGGCGGTTTTGGTCGAGTAATAGAAGAGACCGAAGCGATAACCCATGAAGTGCTCCGGAAGGGTGTAGTGAAGAGCCGAGGGACGTCCGATGGGGGTCCAGGATTTGCCGTCGAGGCTGTAGGAGAAGCGGGCGACGTCAGGCGCGGGCAGAAATTCGCATTCGACCTTGAGGTGAACGGTTTTGCCGGAGAGGGGAACGGAGGCGATTTCCTCGGGATTGCCGGAGTCGGCGCTCACCATGACGAGAGATCGGGTGCCGCCGCTCATCTTTACGCCAACAAACCCATAGTCTTTCTGAAAAGCGGCGATGCCGGCCAGGTCGCCGTCTTTCATGCCACTCACGTCGATGCTCGTGGTGGCGAAACTGCTGGGGCCAAAGGTGCGCTGGGTGAGGGTGTTCGTGGCCTCCGGCAACGTGGAAACGACCCGGCTGGTGACGAGGCTCAGGTGGCCCGGGCGCTTGGTAAGCGACCAGTCACGCGGCTTGGGGTTGTGATTCCATTGCCAGGCGAGGGGCAGGTCGGGATCGCCGGGCCGGCGGTCGAATTCGTCGGAGGCGACGACGCCCGAGACGCCGGAGACGCCCTGTACGCCGGCGGGGATGTCGAGCGTCATGGGCGCCTTGCCGTTTTCGCCGAGCACGGGCCAGCCGTCCTTCCAGGTCACCGGCACGAGATAGGGAATGCGACCGACGGCGCCGTTGTCCTTGAAAAGATAGGCGTACCACTTGCCTTCGGGCGTGTCGATGAGGCCGCCCTGGGCGATGCCGCGGTCATCGAGCACGATGCGACCCTCGTAGGGACCGTCGATTTTGTCGGCGCGGTGGACGATGACGCTGCGCGCCCAGCGGCTCCCGGGCGAGGCGATGTTGACGAGGTAGTAGCGGCCGTTGATCTTGAAAAGCTGCGAACCCTCGCTGAGCCCGCCCAGGTCGGAGCCGAAGACGGCGTTGAGATTTTCGATGATGACCTTGTTCACGCCGCCGGGCTTGATTCCGGAGAGGTCGGGTTGCAGCTCGGTGAGCGTGATGCGACCGGCCCCCCAGAGCATGTAAACGCGACCGTCGTCGTCGAAAAACAGGCTGTGGTCATGCAGCGCTGGCTCGAAACTCGTCTCTTTCCACGGGCCGCGCTCCGGATCGCGCGTGGTGTAAATGTGGGTGCGTCCGCTGGTAGAGGCGAACGTCGAGACATAGAACACGCCGTTGTGGAAACGCAGGCTGCTGGCCCAGGAGCCGCGACCGTAGGCGGTTTTGCCGTTTTCGAGGCGCATGGCTTCGTTGTCGGCAAGGGTTTCATAGGCGTAGGAAGCCATGCTCCAGTTGACCAGGTCCGTGGACTTCATGATCGGGAGGCCCGGGCTCATGTGCATCGTCGTGCTGCTCATGTAGTAGGTCTTGCCGACACGGATGATGGCGATGTCCGGGACGTCGGCCCAGATGAGCGGGTTGTGGGCAGGAGCCGCCTGTGCAGCTGGTGCTGCCTGTGCAGCCTCGGCCGCCGGAACGACCTGAGACGCGACGGAGAGCACGAGGGCCATCAGCATGGGAAAGATCGGGCGGTTCATGAGACGCGCGGGAGAGCCGGCGGAACGGCGGCCCAGGCTGCCAGCGTGTGTGTTCATGTTTTGTCTCTGGAGTAGTTATTGCGAGTCCAGCGCCGTAAAGGCAGCAGCAACGGCCTGAAGCAGCGCACGGCGCGACGGCGAGGAAGCGTCAGCTGCGGCGACGGAAATCTCGTTCTTCTTTATCGCTCAGATCCGGGGGCGGCTTCAGGGTCGCAGACCTCACTTGCGCTCGAAGCGCCAGTGATCGAACTCAAACATCGTCGGCTCGCCTTGACCCCTGAAGATGAGGTAGAGGTCGTGCACGCCCGTGGCGCCTGAGACCGGCACGCTTTGCTGCTGCCACTGATCCCGGCCGCCGGTGCGGGCCACCGTCAGGGTGCCAAGATGGGGACCTTCGACGCTGTCGAGCCGCAACTCGATCTTGCCGCCGTCCATTTCGCTGGCCACGTTGGCGACGAAGCGTGATGCGCCCTTGCTGCCAAAGTCGACGCCGTTGACCTTGATGTAGCTCAGATCGGTGATGCGCGTGACATACATGCCGGCCTTGTCACTGCGCGCGGTCTTGATGCCAGGCGCCCAGTCGAACGGGCGATCCCGATCCCGCTTCACGCGGGACGTCCAGGCCATGGTCTCGGCCTCCACGCGTTCGTAGGGCGACAAGGGTTTGAGCGGAGCGACGCCGACGTTGTCCCACCAGGGGAGCATGTTGATGGTGCCGTCCGCGTTGTAGTCGAACCGGGTCACGGTGACGGAGCGGCGTTCGCGATGGATGGGCGTGTCGGCAAAGTTCAGCCGGTAGTTGAACCCGAACAGGTAGGACCCACCCATGTAGTCGATGATGCCCGGGTGGTTGCCAGTCGAGTTGGTGTTGTGGTCCATGATGTCGCCCTTGTAGACCCAGGGGCCGGTGGGCTTGTCGCTCATGGCGTAGCCAATGCCTTCGGGGCAGCAGGCCGATGCGTAGGCCATGTAGTACTTGCCCTGGCGCTTGTAGAACCAGGGGCCTTCCTGGTAGTTCCCCGGCTTGGAGTCGATCTGCTTGATCTCGCCCGAGTAGGAAATCATGTCCTTGTTCAGCTTGACGTACCAAAGATGGGGATTGCCCCAATACATATAGGCCTGACCGTCGTCATCGACAAAGACCGTGGGATCGAAGTAGCCGTTGGCCTTGTCGATCAACGGCTTGCCCAAGGCATCCTTGAAGGGGCCTTCGGGCCGGTCGGCCACGGCGACGGCAATCACGCTCTTGGGCCAGCCCTGCACACTCACCGACGCGTAAAGGTAGAACTTGCCGTCGCGCTCGACCACCTGGGAAGCCCAGGCATCGTTGTCCTGCACCGCCCAGGGGAAGGTGGCCAACGACGCCACGACGCCCTTGTCGGTCCAGTTCGACATGTCGGTCGACGCGTAGAGCCGCCAGTTGCGCATCTTGAAGTCGCGGGCGTCGTCCTCGTCCTGCCCGGTGTAGAGGTAGACAACCCCCTTGTGCACCAACGGTGCCGGATCGGCGGTGAAGCTGGTCTGGACGACGGGGTTCTCGGCCTGGCTCGGCTGCGGCCAGACGCAGGCCTGGACAAGCGCCAGGAGCGCAAGCACGCGCGCAATCATGGGAAACCTCGATTCGGAACGATGCGGAGCGGCGAAACGGCCATCCGCTGGGAAAACTACGGGCGATTTCGACCCATGCCGCATGGCGCTTCACCTTTCAGGTTGATCAGTCCGAGCTGACGCCAGTGGGCGTGCAGCAGATGGTTTTTATCGTGCCCGCATGAGCTCAAGATGCGCCAGGGATCAGCCCAGCATCTTGAGCAGCATGCGATGGTGCTGCGGCATGCGCGCCACCGAGGCTTCGATGGCCTTGCGACGCTGGTCCAGCGCCTGCGTGGCGCGCTCCGGCGAAATCTCCGCGAAGACCGGATCGTTGCGCTCCGGCCAGTGCTCCATGCCGGCGTGGATGGCCAGCCAGCTGGTGGCGTCGAACCCCTCTTCGTCGTACTCATGCAGCACGCCGTAGCGACGCCACAGCTCCATCCGGAAGGCCAGCGTCTCTGGCAGCTCCATCGATGACACGTGCCGCCACAGCTCGCTGTCGCGGCGGCGGGTCAGGCAGTAGTGCAGGATGATGAAGTCGCGGATGCGCGCGAAGCGGCGAGCCGCGCCGTCGTTGAACAGGGCCCGGTCGTTCTCGTCCACCGGCCGGCCGGCGGTCAGCAGGGTCATGAGACGGCTGATGCCGTCCTGGATCAGGTAGATGCTGGTGGACTCGAGCGGCTCCAGGAAGCCGGAGGACAGGCCGATGGCGACGACGTTGTGCACCCAGAAGCGCTCGCGGTGGCCGGTGGTGAAGCGCAACAACCGCGGCTCGCCGAGCGGCTTGCCGTCGAGCCGGGCCAGCAGCTGTTCGCGGGCACGGTCGGCGTCGATGAAGCGGCTTGAGAAGACGTGGCCATGACCGGTGCGGTTCTGCAGCGGGATGCGCCACGCCCAGCCCCCTTCCAGCGCCGTGGCCTGGGTGTACGGGGCCAGTTCCTCGCCGACCCGCTCGGTGGGGCAGGCCCAGGCGCCGTCGACGGGCAGCCAGTGGCTGAAGTCGACGAAGGGCTCTTCCAGCGCCTGGCCCAACAGCAAGGAACGAAAGCCCGAGCAGTCGACGAACAGGTCACCCTCGATGCGCCGGCCGTCCTCCAGCTGCACGGCGGCCACGCCACCATCGGCACGGCGGGACACGTCGGTGATGCGTCCCAGCGTGTGGCGGGCACCGCGCTGCACGGCCAATTTGCGCAGGAAGGCGGCGTACTGGACGGCGTCGAAGTGGTAGGCGTACTTGAACTGCGCCTGCTCGTCGGGCAGCACGAAGCGGCCCTTCATCGCCATCACCGTCGGCACGCACTGCACGCCCAGCGGTTCGGCCAGCCCCATGCGGCGGTGCTGGCCCCACAGCGTCTGCGAACCGAACAGGTTGCCGAAGTGGCCGAAGGTGTGGAAGTAGTCCTTGCCCACGTCCAGCCAGTCGCAAAAGCGGATGCCCAGCTTGTAGGTGCCGTTGGTGGCGCGCAGGAAATCGCGCTCGTCGATGCCGATCAGCTGGTTGTAGTTGCGGATGGACGGGAAGGTGGCTTCGCCCACGCCGATGATGCCGATGTCCTCGGACTCGACCACCTCGACGGCGGCGCGGCCCTTCAGCCCGGTGACCAGCGCCGCGGCCACCATCCAGCCGGCGCTGCCACCGCCCACGACGACGATGCGAGCAATTTTCTGCGTCATAGAGACTCTGCCAAGTTCTTGGGCGCCATCAATGATCTGCGCCGACGTCCATCATTTCCATCTCTGGCCACGCGGCGCCGACCCACGCAAGTGGGCATGCCGCCCGGACAGTCCGTCCAGGCGGCATGCAGTTACGCCGCGTCAGGGACCGCGTCAGAACTCGTAGCGTGCGCTCATTGAGTAGCTGCGGCCAGGGTAGAACCACGCACGCCCCATCGTGCCGATGTGCTGCTGCTGCGTCTGGCGGACGATGACGTTGTTCAGGTTCGTCATGTTGAGCGACATACTGAACTGGTCGCTGAACCTGTAGTTCATGCCCGCGTCCCACTGGCCGAACGCCTCCTGCCAGGTCGGCAGGCCCCAGCCCACATCCCGGGCACCCGGGCGCGTCGGGTCCGCGCTCGTCGCATCATCGCCGCGCGTGCCATTGGCATCCGCCCCCTGCAGCACCCGGCTATGCCAGTTGTAGGCCAGCCGTGCCGAAAACGGGCCGCGGTCGTACATCAAGACGAAGTTGGCCGCGTTCTTGGCCATGTAGGGCAGCGGCAGATCGTTGAACGGCACGCCGTTGGTGTCGCAGCCGAACAGGTGCAAGGTGCCATTCGTCTGCGTCCTGCCCGCATCGCAATAGGGGTTGTAGATCTGCTTGTACAGGCTTTGCTTGGCGTCGATGTAGGTGTAGTTGGCCGACACGCCGATGCCCTTGGCCCACTCCGGCAGCACGCCGTCCAGGAAGGGCAGCTTGTCCAGGTAGGTCATGCCCGCAACTTCCAGGCCGCTGACCTTGGCTTTGCCCACGTTGGCAGGACCCGTGACCGAGAAAATCTGCGGATTGCCACCCACACTGTTGTAGGTGCGGCTGTAAGAGGTGTTCATGATGACGTCCTTGACATCTTTATGGAACACCGTGCCCGTGATGGACTGGCCGTCACGCGGGTACCACTCCAGCGCCAGGTCATAGCTGTTGGCCGTGATCGGCTTGAGCTTGACGTTGCCAGAGTTCTCGCCACGGTAGGAGACCCTCTGGTTGATGGCGTCGTAGTCCTGCCACAGCTTGATGTACTCGCCAAGTTGGTTGAAGCCGGGTCGGTTCATGCTCTGGGCCATCGCCAGGCGAGCCTGCAACCTGTCGGTGAAGTTCATCTTCAGGTTGAGCGACGGCAACACCTTGACGAATTCGTTCTGCACGTTCAGAGGCCCTCCGAGCTGGTCGAAGCGCGGCAGATCGGGCGGCGTCTGCGAGTTGTATTGCGTCTGGAAAGCTGTGTAGCCGTGCGAGACGTCGCGGGTCAGCACGACACGCACACCGGCGTTGCCTTCGATCGGGAACTTCAGGTCGTCGAAGCCGAAGCGCAGCGTGGCGTAGACCGCGTCGGTCTGTTCGCTGTGCGTGCTGGTCTTTTCCGGGTTGCCGTCGAAAACCAGCTCCTGGAAGTTCTGATAGTCCTTCGCGTAGTCGCACGTGATGTTCATGGTGGGGAACAGCGCCTTGCCATCCAGGCATTGCTGGTAGCGGTAATCGTTGGCCAGCGTCTTGTATGTGTTCGGGTAGTCGCGCACGGCACCGATCGTCGGCATGACGATGTTCGGCAGCTTGCCCGCCTTGCCGCCATAGAAGTTGCTGAAGTTGAACACTTCGACCGGCACGGTCTGGTAGCGCGGGTCGCTCATGTAGCCGAAGCTTCCGCGTGATTGCCAGTCGAGCCCATCGGTGACCGCAGGCGGCTTGCCGGGCGTGGAGGTCTGCTTGACGGCCCAAGGATCGGAAGTGGACGTCCAGGTATTGCCCGTGGCGTCGTAGTGGCGTGCCACGCGATAGGTGGCTCTCACGCCGACACGGATGTCACGCAGGATGGGGTTGTCCTCGAAACGGTAACGCGCGTCGGCCTTCCAGGCGTAGAGGTCGGCATCGGCCTTGCTCATGCCCGGCATGACCAGGTTCCAGTAATAGTTCTTCGGGTCGGCCAGGAAATCCGTGGCGGTCTGGTCGAACCCGATGCGCACCGGACTCTTTCCGGACACGTCGATGCCCATGCTCGGCACGTAGGTGCCCAGCTGCATGTTGCGGCCGATCGAATCGTTCTTCGCATGAACCCATTGGACGTCGTTCTGCACCAGCCACTGGTCGTTGATGGCCCACTTGAAGTTCCACGCCAGTTCACCGGTTTTCGAATTGCTCCGATTCCAGCCGCGCGAGACGTTGAAGCCCAGGCCGCCATCGGCAAAGGTGTTCGCCCCGAGGCCCCCGCTGGGGTAGGTGTAGAGGCCAGAGGTCAGCACGTTGTTGGCGTCGTACGTCGCATTCTTGATCACCGACTTGTACGGGTTCTCCACTCCGGTGTAGATGCCCTGCT
Organism: Roseateles sp. P4_D2; assembly: GCF_056401875.1. Lineage (NCBI taxonomy): Bacteria > Pseudomonadati > Pseudomonadota > Betaproteobacteria > Burkholderiales > Sphaerotilaceae > Roseateles > Roseateles sp. P4_D2. Next base: position 41,065 of record NZ_JBFUIM010000007.1, read on the forward strand.
CGCTGCCCGTCTCCCGTGCGCCCGACAGGAAATAGGTCAGCGACGAGTCCATCCTGTCCTTTTTCCACTGCAGCGCGGCGTAGAAGCCGGCACGTTCGGTGTCGCCGGTGTTGTTCCGGAACGAGGCCGATTTCGGCGCCCAGGCCACCTTGCCGGCGATCAGGTCGGTCCGCGGGAAGTAGGCATCCAGCTGGATGCTCTCATTCTGGAAGCTGGAGTGGTTGTAGGAGAGGTCCAGCAGCACGCCGACGCGCCCGATGTCCGTATTCCATTGGGTGGTGTACAGCCCCGACACGCTGGGCGAATTCTTGCCCGAGCGCTGCACGTAGTTGTTGCCTGCCGACAGGTAGGCCTTCGTTCCTTTGTAGTCAAAGGGCAAGGCTGTGCGCAGGTTCACTGTGCCGCTGACGCCGCCTTCGATGATCTCGCTGGAGGGGTTCTTGTAGACGTCCACGCCGGCCATCAGCTCTGGCGGGATGTCACCCCAGCTCAGCTCGCGGCCCGGCCAACCGGCCGAGAACGACTCGCGGCCATTCAGCACCGAAGAACCCCAGCTGAGGCCCCGCACGCTGATGCCCGAGCCTTCGACGGAGAAGTGCTCCGGGTCGCCACGCGACTTGTTGCGGTCGATGACGACGCCCACGACGCGCTGCAGCACTTCCGTGATCGACTTGTCCGGCAGCTTGCCGGCCTCTTCCGCGACGACCGAGTCGACGATTTCCTCGGCGTTTTGCTTGATCTTCTGCGCCGACTGCAGCGCTGCGCGCTGCCCGGTGATGACAACGGTTTCCAGGTTTGCCGGCTTTTCAGCCGCCGTCTGTGCCATTGCGGCGCTGCCGACGGTCAGCAGCATCATGTGGACCATGCCGCGATGGATGGCCGTGGTGCGGAACTGTTTTTTCATGGTGTCTCCGTATTCCTTCGATGTGTCCGGCGGCAGCTGGCTTCAGCGCTGCCGCGTGCCCCGGCACCGAATGCCGAGGCCGCCCCTCGCGATGCTGGTGTCACCGCCCCGATCAACACGGGGCCGGTCGCTGACACGCAACGCCGCTCGCGGCCTGGGTTACTGGATGGTGATGGCGCCCTTGATGGTCAAGTCGGACGCGTAGATGCCCGCGGTTTTCTTGTCCACGTTCGCGTCCATCAACCAGAAGCGCGTGCGCACGACGTTGGAGGACTGCAGCAGCGTCGCAGCCGAGGCGCGCGAGGCCGCCATCTTGTCCAGGGCCGCCTTGAACGCGGCGGCGTTGACGGGGGCGCCCGTGCTGTCAAAAGGGTTCGGCAGCTTGCGCACGTCGTCGTCAAGCGACGCCGTGGTGACGCCCGACAGGCCGCAGGCATCGGTCACCGCGAAGTTGTCAAGCGGCACGCCGTAGCTGAGCAACCCCGGCAATGGGGCCCACACCAAGGTGCTCAGCCTGACGTTGCAGCCGTTGTTGCGCTTGCCCAGGTCCAGGTGCACGACGATGGGCTTGTTCGACGAGTAGAGATCAAGGCCCAAGCCCATGGTGAAGCCCAACGCCTTCTCGGTGGTTACCTGCAGTCCACCCACCGTGTCGCCCGACGAATTGAAGCCACTCAGGCCAGGCGCAAAGATGTCGATGCGGTTGAAGCCGTATTGCCAGCCGCCGGTGAACATGGTGTCCGGGATATGCAGGGCCGAATCGAGCGTGGAGCCATCGGTGGAGACCTTGCTGTAGCACCAGTCGCCCGCGCTCGCATCGCACCACTCCCAGCCAGCGTTGAGCGCGCTGTCCCACGGGTTCACCCAGACGTTGCCGCCCTGCTTGGTGACTAGGTTGTTCATTGTTCCGCGACCACCTCCCGGCGCGAAGCCGTCGGCAATGAGCAGCGGGTCGACGGCGATATAGCGCTGCGTCGTCGTCTCCTTGTAGCTCTCATTGCCGGCTTGCTTCGCCGACACCGCGCAGGAGCCCTTGGCCAGCAACTGGAGCGTGCTGCCGCTGACGGTACAGACCGCAGGCGTGTCGCTGGAGAAAGTGACCGGCAGCCCTGAGCCCGAGGTCGCGCTGAGCGCGATGGACTTCGTTGCCGCGCTGAGGACGTAGTCCGGCGGGGTGAAATCAACCACCTGCGCATGCTTCAACACATTGAACAGCTGGCTCGCATCGTCGGCAGCGGCCCATTGGGTGCCATCCGAACCGGCCCCGCCGGGCTGGCTGGCGATGACCAGGCACTCACCCGCGGCCACCAGCGTCAGCTTGTCACCAGCGACCGTGCAGGTGGTGGGTGTGCCGGTTCGGAAGCTGACCGGCAGCCCGGATGTGGCCGTGGCTGACAAAGTCGTCGGGGGATTCAGCAGCGTGCCGCCTATGGCGCCACCCGGATATTTGAGAGTTATGACCTGGTAGCGGCCCTCTGAGCCGCCACCGCCACCGCCACCGCCACCGCCACCGCAGGAGGCCAGAAAAGCGCAAGCCGCAATAACGGTCAACTTCCGGGCCTGCGGAACCATCTTTTTCGTCACTTTATGTCTCCTGTTCTGAAATAACTGGGCACCCGGCTGCAGAACTTGCTCTGCAGCGACGCTGCTCCTTGAGATCGGCTCGCCCCGCCTCACTGACGGCGACTTGGTTCGGTCGTTGCACCAACTATTGGCCGGTGAGAGAAAGCCGCCCGTTGCGTCTTTGTCACCCTGTTCCAAGGCTGGCGAGCGCACCATGAACCGCGCCGTCTGTCAGAAATGCTTTCCGATGCCTGCGCCAAGCGTACAACTGGTAAGACCAAAGAGACATAGGGCAAACTCCCGGACAGACCAGATCTGTTTTTTTTTGGAGACTTTTTGTGCGAAATCGTCCACTTCAGCGGATCGTCATCGTCGGCGGCGGCAGCGCCGGCTGGATCACCGCCGCCCCGCTGGCGCGGATGCTGTGCCGGCCTGACCAACGGGATCAGCATTGCGAGGTGACGCTGGTGGAGTCGGCGGACATCGGCACTGTGGGGGTCGGCGAAGCGACGTTGCCAACCATCCAGTTCTACAACCAGCTTCTGGGAATCGACGAGGCAGACTTCGTCCGCAGCACACGCGCCACCTTCAAGCTCGGCATCGAGTTCCAGGACTGGGGCCGGATCGGCCATCGCTTCTTCCACGGCTTCGGCGGGTTCGGCCCGGCCATCCACAGCCGGCCGTTATGGGCCTACTGGCTGCGCCTGCAGGCCCTGGGAGACAAACTCCCCTCCTACGAGGAATGGTCGACCGCGACGGTGATGGCCCGGCAAATGCGCTTCGTGCCACCGGCAGCCGGCGAGCCGTCGCCTTCCAATGCCTTCGACTACGCCTTTCACTTCGATGCATCGCTGTACGGCGCCTACCTGCGCGAGTACGCCCTCAAGCACGGCGCAAAGCGCGTCGAGGGCACCATCACGCACGTCGAGACGCGGCCCGAAGATGGTTTCGTGGCGGCACTGCACCTGAGCGACGGGCGCCGCGTGGAAGGCGATCTCTTCATCGACTGCTCCGGCTTTCGCGCCCTGCTGATCGACGGTGCGATGAAGTCGCCCTATGAAGACTGGAGCCGCTGGCTGCCCTGTGATCGCGCGCTGGCCGTGCCCTGCGAGCGCGCCGGCCCCATGACGCCCTACACGCGGTCGACCGCACGTACGGCCGGATGGCAGTGGCGCATCCCGCTGCAGCACCGCACGGGCAATGGGCTGGTCTATTGCAGCGGCTACCTGAGCGATGACGAGGCGCAGCGCACGCTGCTGGACCACCTGGACGGCAAGGCCCTCGACGAGCCTCGGCAACAGCGCTTTGTCACCGGGCGACGCAAGCAGGGCTGGGTGAAGAACGTGGTGGCCATCGGCCTGTCGTCCGGCTTCCTGGAACCGCTGGAATCCACCAGCCTGCATCTCATCATGGACGCCGTCAGCCGCCTGACGGCCATGCTGCCTGACCAGTCATTCCAGCCGGCGCTGGCGGACGAGTTCAACCGGCAAATGGCCTACCGCTACGAGTCCGTGCGTGACTTCATCATCCTTCACTACAAGCTGGGCGAGCGGCGCGACAGCGAGTTCTGGCGCTACTGCGCCGACATGCCCATTCCCGACGATCTCGCGCACCAGATCGCCCTGTTCCGCAAGACCGGCCGTGTCGCCGTGATCGAGCCGGAAGGCTTTGCCGAGCCGTCGTGGGCGTCCATCCTGCTGGGCCTGGGCGTCTACCCCGAGAGGTACGACCCATATATCGACCTGGTGGACCCGCAGCTGATCCGCCGGCACCTTCACTCGGTGCACAGCTCGATCTCGCGCACGGTGGCCTCCATGCCGTCGCATACGGACTTCCTGGACAGGATCTCCGCCCCGCCGAAGGCCTGACGCGCGCGGCCCTCGACGAGGGCGGCCCCGGCCGCGAGTCGAAGGCACCCGTCGCCGCGCAAGCTGCCTCGTCAGCGCCAGCGCTGGCTTGTCGCATCATCCCGGCCGTCCCGGCACGGGTTGCACACACTGCGGTCGTCCCTCCCAAACTGAAAGGAAGAACCGATGGACTACCGAGCCCTTTTGACCATTCCACTGGCTGCCTTGGCGCTGACCGCCAGCGGCGCCGAGAAGCTGCGCCAGCCCGACGGCTGGATGGCGGGTGCCACCTATCGGTGGCCCGACGGCAACACGCATGAAGCCGGCATTGCCCCCGAGACCGAAGCCAGCGGCCAGCGCGCGCTGACAGTCAAGTCCATTGGCAAAGGATCCAGCAGCGACATCGGCAGCATCGGTCAGTTCGTCCTCGGCTACACCGGGCAGCGTGTGCGCTTCACCGGCCAGGTCAAGACCGCCAGCCTGGATGGATGGGGCGGTCTGGTCGTGGCCGCCGGCTTCAAACTTCTCTACGGCGCACACCTCGACCCGGACTTCGACAAGACGCCGCCACTGGGTGCGGCCGGTTGCCCGGACTGGTGCGACGTCAGCGTGGTGGCCGACATTCCCGCCGACGGCTCCGGCGCGGTCAGCGTCGGTCTGGCCTTGGCCGGCAGCGGCCAGGTCTGGGCAAGGAGCCTGCGGCTGGAGGTGGTGGGGCGGGATGTGCCGTTGAGCACCCAGCGCTTTGGTGTCGAAGCGGCCATCACCGCACGGGAGCTGCATCAGAAGGTGCAGCAGATGCTGAGGGCGGCACAGCAAGCCGAGCCGCCCATGCTTCCGCAGAACCTGTCCCTGCAATAAATCCGACAACGTCGTCAAGGACCAACGCCATGAACTTCCGCATCCTCCTGCTCGCGCCGCTGGCCGCCGTCGTGCTCAGCGCTTACGCCGCCAGCCCGCACGTGCCCCAGGGTTGGTACGCCTTCCAGGCGTCCTATCCCACTGACGCCAAGACGTCCGCGCTGAACGGCTATGAAGTGGGCATCGATCCCGCCGCTGGCGGCGTGCCGACCCTGACGATCCGCTCGGTCTACCCGAAAACACTGGGACCCATCAGCGCCGGCTCCGCTCATCAATCGGTGCTGGGCTATGCCGGCAAGCGGGTCCGCTTCAGCGGCGAGCTGAGAGCCGAGGCCGTCCGCGGCTGGGCCGGCCTCTACCTCGGCGAGGGCTTCGGCGACTTGAGCGGCGTCACGACTGCCGGCAGCGGTGGGGAAAAGCCGCTTCCCAGGGGCATCGCCGTACCGGCTGACGGCGGTTGGCACGACATGAGCGTCGTGCTGGACGTGCCCGCCGAAGCCACACACCTCGGCCTAGGTCTGGGCTTGGTGGGCGAAGGCCAGGTCTGGGCGCGTGGCCTGCGCTTTGAGGTTGTCGGCCCTGAAGTGGCGCCGACGACAACACCCATCGGCATTGACCTGGAGCGAGCGCGGCGCTTCCATGCGCAGGCATTGGCCGAAACGGCAAAGCAGCCACCGGCGCCGCTGAAAAATGCCGCGCTGGACTGAGTCGCTGCGCCGCGCCCTCCTCCCCGCCCTGCTGTTCTGGGCGGCCTGGGTCCTGTTGCACTGGTACTGGCCCCATGCGCGCTGGCTGCCCCTGGCCGCTCAGCTCTGGCTGGCCTACAGCGCTGCCTGGTTCACGCTCAACTGGCGCTGGTGGCCCGTGGCGGTGCCGGCGGCCGCCGCTCTGGGCGCGGCGGCGGGGACGCTGCTGCTGCCGGCCATCGACTTGGCGCAATGGCAGAACCCGCTGGCCATGTGGCGGCCCTGGCTGCCGGCCTTCGCCTTCGCGCTGCTGATGCACCTGCCAACCCGCTGGTGGCGCTGGCGCGAGGAACAAGCCCTGGCGCTGCGCCTGGCACACGCCGAGCACACAGCAGCGATGGCCGAGCTGTCGCGCCAGGTCAGCCTGACGGAACTGAAGGCGCTGCAGGCCCAGGTCGAACCGCACTTCCTGTTCAACGCGCTGGCCAGTCTGCAGCAGCTGATCCGCAGCCAGCCGGCCACGGCCGAGCGCTTTCTCGGTGAGCTGCACGACTACCTGCGCCTGGCCCTGCCCTCGCTGCGCGAGCCCATGAGCACGCTGGAGCGCGAGTTCGAGCTGGCACGCGCCTACCTCACGGTGATGTCCACACGGCTGGGCGAGCGCCTGCGCTTCGGCCTGCAAGCCGAGCCCGGCTGCGACGACCACAAACTGCCACCGCTGATGCTGCTGACGCTGGTGGAGAACGCGGTGCGCCACGGCATCGAGCCCAAGCCGCAAGGCGGGCGCATCGAGCTAGACGCTCGGCGCGAGGGCGAGCGCCTCGTGCTGGAGGTGCGCGACGATGGCGCCGGCCTGCAGGCCGCTGCGGCGGGGCCGGCCAGGGGCCAGGGCCTGGGCCTGGCCAATGTGCGTGACCGCCTGGCTGGCCTGTACGGCGAGGCGGCGCGCTTGAGTGTTCAACAGCGTTCCACGGGCGGCGTCTGCGCGCGCATCGAGCTGCCCTGGAACACCCCCGAGACCCGATGAAGCACCCCACCGCTCTCCTGATCGAAGACGAAGCCTTGCCACGCCAGCGCCTGCGCGAGGGCCTGGCCGAGCTGTGGCCGCAGCTGCAAGTGCTGGCCGAGGCAGAGGACGGCGAACGCGGCCTGGCCCTGGTGCTGGAACTGCGGCCCGACATCGTCTTCGTCGACATCCGCCTGCCCGGGCTGGACGGCCTGCAGCTGGCGCGGCGCATCAAGGGCCTGTGCCACATCGTCTTCGTCACCGCCTACGACGCGCACGCGGTGACCGCCTTCGACCAGGGCGCGGTGGACTACCTGCTCAAGCCGCTGGCCACCGAGCGCCTGCGCGAGACGGTGCAGCGCCTGCAGCAGCGTCTGCAGTTGCCTCCGGCCGAACTCGCGCGCTGGTTGCAGCAGTGGGCGCCACCCTCCTTGCCATCCAGCGCCCCTCCCGCGCCCAGCGCACCGCTGCGCTGGCTGCAGGCCTCACAGGGCGAACGCTTGCACCTTGTGATGGTGGCGGATGTGAGCCATTTCCGCAGCGACAACAAGTACACCTGCGCCTTCACCGCGGAAGGCGAATACCTGCTGCGCCTGTCCTTGCGCGAACTGCTGCAGCAACTCGACCCGGATCAGTTCTGGCAGATTCACCGCGCCGTCGTCATCAACGTGGCCCACGTCGCTCGCGTGGATCGCAGCCTGGGCAGCATGGAAGTGCTGCTCAAGGACGGCAAGACAAGGTTGCCGGTGAGCCAGAGCTTCCAACCCCGGTTCAAACCGATGTAGCGTGCAAGGTCGGCACACGCCTGCGGCCTCATTTGCTTGACGGAAATGCAAACGCCGCGTTCTCGCGCACGCCCGACGACGGCCAGCGCTGCGTGATCTGCTTGCGGCGCGTGTAAAAGCGCACCGCGTCCGGGCCGTAGGCGTTCAGGTCACCAAACAGCGACCGCTTCCAGCCGCCAAACGAGTGATAAGCCACGGGCACAGGCAGCGGCACGTTGACGCCCACCATGCCGACGAGGATGTGGTCGGTGAAGTGCCGCGCCGTCTCGCCGTCGCGCGTGAAGATGCAGGTGCCGTTACCGTATTCATGCGCGTCGATCATCGCCATCGCCGCCAGCAGGCTGTCTACGCGGACGATGCCAAGCACGGGGCCGAAGATCTCTTCCTCGTAGATGCGCATGCCGGGCGTCACGCGGTCGAACAGGCAGGGGCCGAGGAAATAGCCGGCTTCATGCCCGGCCACCGTCAGGCCGCGGCCGTCGACGACGAGTTCAGCGCCCTCTTCCACGCCCTGGTCGACATAGCCGCGCACCTTCTCCAGGTGCGCCTTCGTGACCAGCGGCCCCATGTCGCAGCCCGCCTCGCGGCCGGAGCCGATCTTCATGCGGGCCATCTCGGCAATGAGCTTCTCGCGCACGGCATCGGCCGTCGCATCGCCCACCGCGACGACCAGCGGGATGGCCATGCAGCGCTCGCCGCAGGAGCCGAAAGCCGCGCCCATCAGCGCCGTGACGGCGTTGTCGATGTCGGCGTCGGGCATGACGACGGCGTGGTTCTTCGCGCCGCCCAGCGCCTGCACGCGCTTGCCGTGCCTGGTGCCGGTGGCGTAGATGTATTCGGCAATCGGCGTCGAGCCGACAAAGCTGATGGCCTGCACGCGCGGGTCGGTCAGCAGCGTGTCCACGGCCTCCTTGTCGCCGTTGACGACGTTGAGCACGCCCGGCGGCAGGCCGGCGTCCTGGGCCAGCTGGGCGATGAACAGCGTGCTGCTCGGGTCGCGCTCCGACGGCTTCAGGATGGAGGTGTTGCCGCAGGCCACGGCCATGGGCCACATCCACAGCGGCACCATGGCCGGGAAATTGAACGGCGTGATGCCGGCGCACACACCCAGCGACTGGAACTCCGACCAGGCGTCGATGCCCGGGCCGACGTTGCGACTGTGCTCGCCCTTCAGCAGCTCGGGCGCATAGGTCGCGTACTCGACGTTCTCGATGCCGCGCTGCAGCTCGCCCAGGCTGTCGGCCAGTACCTTGCCGTGCTCGTCGGTGATGAGGCGGCAGATGGTGTCGGCATGCGCTTCGAGCAGTTCCTTGAAGCGGGTCAGCACGCGGGCGCGCTTGAGCGGCGGCGTGTTGCGCCAGGCAGGGAATGCGGCTTGCGCGGCGGCTATTGCCGACTCGACGGTGGCACGGTCCGCCAGGCGAACCTGCCCGCCGACCTTGCCGGTGGCGGGGTTGAAGATGTCGGCCGAGCGGCTGCCGCCGTCGACCTGCTGGCCGTTGATGAGATGGGTGATCACGGGATGCTTGGAAGTGAAAGTTCAGGGAGTCGCGTCGAAGCAGTCGCCTAAAGCGGAGACCAGCGAGTCGATCTCGGCGGGCGTGCTGATGAAGGGCGGCGCCATCTGGATGGTGTCGCCGCCGTAGCGCACGTAGAAGCCCTTGGCGTACATGGCCATCGCGATGTCGAAGGGGCGCTTGGCGGGCTCGCCGGGCAGCGGCATGACGGTGATGCCGGCGGCCAGGCCGTAGTTGCGGATGTCGGCCACGTGTTTGGTGCCCTTCAGGCCGTGCACGGCAGTCTCGAACATCGGCGCCAGTTCCTTCACGCGCTGCAGCGCATGCTCGCGCTCCAGCAGGTCCAGCGAGGCGATGCCGGCCGCGCAGGCGACGGGGTGGGCCGAGTAGGTGTAGCCGTGCGGGAACTCCAGCATGTAGTCGGGCCCGCCCTGGGCCATGAAGGTGTCGTGGATCTCCTGCTTGGCGACGACCACGCCCAGCGGCTGCACGCCGTTGGTGATCTGCTTGGCGGCGGTCAGGATGTCGGGCGTCACGCCAAAGGCCTCCGCACCCGTCCATGCACCGGCGCGGCCGAAGCCGGTGATGACCTCGTCGAAGATGAGCAGGATGTTGTGGGCCGTGCAGATCTCGCGCAGCCGCTGCAGATAGCCCACGGGCGGGATGACGACGCCGGCCGAGCCCGAGAACGGCTCGACGATGACGGCGGCGATGTTGCTCGCGTCATGCAGCGCGATCAGTTGCAGCAGGTCGTCGGCCAGCGCGGCGCCCATCGGCCCCTCCTGCGGCGGCATGCCCTTGAAGAAGCTGCCGTTGGCCGGCTGGGTGTGCGGCAGGTGGTCGGCCTCGATGCCCTGGCCGAAGGTCTTGCGGTTGCCCACCATGCCGCCGACCGAGATGCCGCCGAAGTTGACGCCGTGGTAGCCCTTGGCGCGGCCGATCAGCCGCGTCTTGCCGGCCTGGCCCTTGGCGCGCCAGTAGGCCCGCGCCATCTTCAGCGCCGTGTCGGCCGACTCCGAACCCGAGCCGGTGAAGAACACGCGGTTCAGCCCCGCAGGCATCTTCTCGACGATCTTGTTGGCCAGCTCGAAGGACAGCGGGTGGCCGAACTGGAAGGCGGGCGAATAGTCCAGCTCGCGCGCTTGGCGGCTGACGGCGTCGACGATCTCCGTTCGCCCGTGGCCCAGGCCTGTGCACCACAGGCCCGACAGGCCGTCGAAGATCTGCCGCCCGTCGTCGGTGCGGTAGTAAGCGCCGGCGGCGCCGGTCAGCAGGCGGGGGTTGGCCTTGAACTGCCGGTTGCCGGTGAAGGGCATCCAGTGGGCGTCCATCCATCCTGCGGGTCGGTCGGCGGTCTGAGTCATGGCTGCTCGTGCGAGTGGTTTGCGCCGCATCGTGCCCGGGCCAATGCTTGTAGACAATGACAACGTCGCCATGTCTACTTGCCGCTAGATGAAACCAAACGACGCACGTCTTCCGGGCCAGATTGCCGATGTGGACCTGCGCCTGCTCAGGGTCTTCAAAGCCGTCGTCGAATGCGGCGGCATGGCGGCGGCGGAGCTGGAGCTCAACGTCGGCATGCCGACCATCAGCCGGCAGATCAAGGACCTGGAGGAGCGCCTCGGCCTCGTGCTGTGCCGCCGCGGCCGCGCCGGATTTGCGCTGACGGCCGAGGGCGCCGAGCTCTACGCGGCGGCGCTGCAACTGCTGTCCGCCACCACCGACTTCCGCGCCCGACTGGAAGAGATCCACCACCAGATCGGCGGCGAGCTGCACCTGGCGCTGTTCGAGAAGACCGTCAGCAACCCCGCCTGCCACATCGACCGCGCGCTGGCGCAGTTCAACGAGACGGCACCGGGCGTGAAGCTGCACATCCATGTCGGCACCATCACCGACATCGAGCAGGGTGTGCTGTCGGGTCAGTTCCAGGTCGGCGTCATCCCGGAGCATCGAAGGTCGGAGAGCCTGGCCTACCGGCCGCTGTTCGGCGAGCAGATGCACCTCTACGCCGGCAGCAGCCACCCCTGGTTCAAGGCCGACCACCGCTGGAGCTGGGCGGACCTGAGAGGCCAGCAACTGGCGGGCCTGGGCTACCACTCGCCCAACCTGGTGCTGACGCACCGACAAAAGCTGGAGCGTGCGGCCACGGCGTCCGACCAGGAAGGCGTCGCCACGTTGATCCTGACCGGCTGCTTCGTTGGCTTCCTGCCCGACCACTACGCCCAGCCCTTTGTCGACGCCGGCCGCCTGCGCGCCGTGTCCGTCGATGAGCTGAGTTATGACTGCAGCTTCGCCTGCATCTACCGCCACGACCCCGCACCCACCCGGGCTGCGGCAACCCTCGTGCAGGCGCTCGAAGCGGCTCACGCCTGAGGAAGCGGCGACTACCATCCCGCTCCTGCCTTCACCGCCATCTTCAGCGGCCTCGCGCCCTCCATCTCGCATGAGCCACACGCCCGATTCCTCGCGATACGACCGCCAACCCTATCGCCGCAGCGGGCGCAGCGGCTTGCTGCTGCCAACCTTGTCGCTTGGCCTGTGGCACAACTTCGGCGACGTCGACCGTTACGACAACGCCCGCACGATGCTGCTGGGCGCCTTCGACCGCGGCATCACCCACTTCGACCTTGCCAACAACTACGGCCCACCCCCAGGCTCGGCCGAGCTGACCATGGGCCGCGTGCTGCGCGAGGACCTGCAGGCCCACCGGGACGAGCTGATCATCTCGACCAAGGCCGGCTACCGCATGAACCCGGGCCCCTACGGTGAATGGGGCTCGCGCAAGTACATGCTCGCCAGCCTGGATGCGAGCCTGAAGCGGCTCGGCCTGCCCTATGTCGACATCTTCTATTCGCACCGCCCCGATCCCGACACCCCGCTGGAGGAAACGATGGGCGCGCTGGACCAGGCCGTGCGCAGCGGGCGGGCGCTGTACGTTGGCCTGTCCAACTACTCGGCCGCGCAGACCCGCGAAGCCAGCGCCATCCTGCGGCGGCTGGGCACGCCCTGCGTCATCCACCAGCCGCGCTACAGCATGCTGGACCGTCATGTCGAGGGTGGCCTGCTGGAGGTGCTGGCCGAAGAAGGCATCGGCTGCATCGCCTTCTCGCCACTGGCCCAGGGCCTGCTGACGGAGAAATACCTCTCGTCCATCCCTGCCGACTCACGCGCCGCGCTGGGCGGTTTCCTGAAGCCCACCGACATCACGCCGGGACGGCTGGCGGCGTTGTGCGCGCTCAAGGCACTGGCGGATGCGCGTGGGCAGACGCTGGCGCAGCTGGCCCTGACCTGGGTGCTGAGGCAGCCTGGCATGACGTCCATCCTGGTCGGCGCCAGCCGGCTGGGCCAGATCGACGACGCTCTCGGCATCGTCGCGGCAGCGCCACTGACCGATGCGGAGCTGGCGGCGGTCGACTCCGCGCTGGCGCTCGAGAAGGCCGCCGGCTGAGGCCGCTCAGCCGCCGGGGGCCGCCAGGTTCTCGCGCAGCTTGGCCAGCAGCGCCAGCAATTGCCGGCACTCCGCCTCGTCCAGCCCGCTGACGGCCTGCGCTGACACGCGCTGAGCCTGCTTGCGCACCTGCTGCTGCAATGCCTTGCCCGCCGCACTGACCTGCAGGTGCACGCTGCGCCTGTCGGTGGCATCCGCAGTGGCCTCCAGCAGGCCACGCTCGCGCAAGCCCGCGATCAACCGCGCTACCTGGCCCTTGTCGCGCCCAGAGTGCTGCACCAGCTCGCTCTGCGTCGCGCCCGGGCGAGAGGCAAAGAAACCCAGTGTCTTGGCCTCCATGTGGCTCAGGTCATGCGCGGCGTCCTTCAGCGCCTGGAACTGCAGCGAGCGGAACCGGTGCATGACCGAGTGAACGCTCTCCACGACCTCTTCGGCGAGGCTGCCCTTATTGTTGACAATATCAACTTGTTTGCGCATGATGGATGACATTATCAACCAATGTTCCAGCCCATCATGTCCGACCCCACCACGGCGCCCGTGCGCCGCATCCAACGCGTCCGCCATGAGCTGCTGATGCGCGACCTCGAAGTCAGCCGCGTCGAGCAGCTCAGCCCACACTTCGTCTCGGTGACCCTGCACGGCGAGTCCCTGGCGAGCTTCCGGTCCGACTCCTTTGACGACCACGTGAAGCTCTTTTTCGGTGAAACGGATCGCCGCGACTACACGCCGCGATCGTTCGACCGCGAGCGCCGCGAGCTGACGATCGAGTTCGCGCTGCACGGCGCCGGCGCCGCCTCCGACTGGGCCGGCCAGGCCGCGGTTGGCCAACACCTCAGGGTCGGCGGCCCCCGAGGCTCGATGGTCATCCCGACCGACTACGACTGGCACCTGCTGATCGGTGACGACTCCGCCCTGCCAGCGGTGCATCGCCGCCTGGAAGAACTGCCGCCCGAGGCGCGCGTCATCGCCGTGTTGCGGGTCGGCGACGCCGCGGACCGCCGGCTGTTTACCGGCCGTGCGCAGACGGAAGTGAACTGGGTCGAAACCCCCGAAGCGCTGCAATCCGCCGTCGCCGCACTGAAGCTTCCCGATGGCGAAGGCTTCGCCTGGGCCGCGGGTGAAGCGTCCGCGATGGCCTCGGTGCGGGCCCTGCTCGTGGCCAAGGGCTTGCCCAAGGAAGCGCTGAAGGTGGCGGCCTACTGGAAGGCCGGCGCCGCAGCCTTTCACGAGACGCTGGAGGCCTGAGCCGAGTTCAGGCCTTGTGGCCGCGCGGCGAATCAGCCAGCGGTAGCCGCACACGGGCGTCCAGGCCCGACACGCGCGCGCCTTCGATCCGATTGACCAGTTCGATCTGGCCGCCCAGGGAATGAACCAGGGCCAGGCAGATCGCCAGCCCCAGGCCTGATCCCTTGCCGGCATCGCCGACGGCAAAGGGCAGGAAGAGCCGCTCCTGCTGCTGCGGCGTCAGCCCCGGCCCGCCATCGGCAATCAACAGCTGCGCCATGCCCATGTCGAGCGACAGCGCGATGGCCAGCCGCCCGCCCACCGGCGTGTGCTGGATGGCGTTGTACAGCAGGTTGCGCGTCAGCTCGCGCAGCGCCCACTCGTGGCTCTCGACGGCCGCGGGCTCGGTGTGGATGTCGAAGTCCAGGCCCTGCTTGGCGATCAGCGGCGCCAGGTCCAGGGCCACGGCGCGCGTGATCTCGGCCCAGTCCTGCGTCGGCATGGCCTCGCCCGGCTGGCGCATCTGTTCGGCGCGCGCCAGGGCCAGCATCTGGTTGGCAAGCTGGGTGGCGCGGTTCACCGTGGTGTCGATTTCGGCGAGGGCCTGCAACGGCTCCACATCACCCTGGCGGGCGGACTGCACCTGCACCTTCAGCACGGCCAGCGGCGTGCGCAACTGGTGCGAGGCGTCGCGCACAAAGCGCTTCTGGTGCTCCAGCAGCCGCGCCTGTCGGGCCAGCGCCTCGTTGGTGGCGACGATCAGCGGGGCCAGCTCAACGGGCAGGCCAGGCGCCTGCAGCGGGCTGAGGTCGTCGGCGTCACGCGTACGCAGCGCGGCGCTGAGCTCGCGCACCGGCCGGGTGGCGCGCTGCACCACGGTCCAGACGACGATGGCGATGACGGCCAGCAGCGCCGCCTGGCGCCACAGCGTGTGCAGCAAGACCTGGCGCGCGAGGCCCCGGCGCAGGTGCAGCGTCTCGGCAACCTGGATGGTCGCCAGGCCCATGCCGGTCTGGCCAGACACCGGCTGCAGTAGCACGGCCATGCGTACCGGCTCGCCACGGAAGCGCGCGCCGTAGAAGTCCACCAGCGCCTGGTAGGCGCCCTGGTCGGGCAGCTTGCCCGTCCAGTCGGGCAGGTCCTCGTCGCCCGAGACCAGCTCGCCTTTGAAGCCTCGCACCTTGAAGTAGAGCCGGCTGCGGCCATCGGTCTCGAAGGCTTCCAGTGCCGAATACGGCACGGGCGCCAGCAGCCGCGCCTGCTCGCCGCTGCCCGCCACGCCGAGCAGTTCGCCGATGGCCTTGGCCGACGCCAGCAGCGTGCGGTCGTAGGCGGTGTCGACGGCGCGCAGCGTTTCGCGGTAAAGACTGAACGTGTTGATGGCCACCAGCAGGCCGACGGGCAGCAGGATGCCCCACAGCAGGCGGGCGCGCATGGACAGGGCGGCGAGGCGCTTCATCGGACGCGGCTCAGTCGTCCGACTGCAGCAGGTAGCCCAGGCCGCGCAACGTCACGAGCCTGGCGCTTCCTGGTGGCAGTCGCTTGCGCAGCCGGTAGGCCACGACTTCGATCGCATCGGGCAGCGCATCCGCCGCGTCCGCAAACACCAGTTCGAAGAGCTTGTCCTTGGCCACCGCCTGGCCCGGTCCCACGAGCAGCGCGCGCAGCAGCGCGGCCTCGCGCGGCGCCAGGTCCAGCGGCTGGCCCTGGTGATAGACGGCGCCACTCTGGGCATCGGCGCGCAGGCCGCAGAAGCTCGGTGCGTCGGCGGGCCGGGCCTCGCTGGCCTGGCCCTGGCGGCGCACCAGCGCGCGGATGCGGGCCTCCAGCTCGTCGAGGTCGAAGGGCTTGGGCAGGTAGTCGTCGGCGCCAGTGTTGAGGCCGAGGATCTTGTCGCCCAGCGTGCCGCGGGCCGTGATGATGATGACCGGCGTCGTCAGCCCCTCGGCGCGCGCCTGGGACAGCACGTCCAGCCCGTCCTGGCCCGGCAGGGACAGGTCGAGCAGCACGACGTCCGGCACGCTGGCGCGCCAGCGGCTCAACGCCCGCGCGCCGTCGTCGCAGATGACGACCTTGAAGCCGCGCCGCTCGAAAGAGCGCTGCAGCGTCGTCTGCATCGCGGCGTTGTCCTCGATCACCAGCAGCTTCATGGGCCGGCAGGCTAGCACCGCGGCGCTGTGAAACAGGGGCTGAGGTTTACCCCGAGGCCATGGACAGCGGATTGACAGCCTCGTCGTCAACCATGCGGGCTGTAAAAGAAAACCGGCCGCTTCCTCATCCGCAGGGGCTCGGCCATCATGCCGGGGCGGGATACGCCCCGAGACGACAAGGAGACAAGCAATGCGTCGCGATACCTTCCTGAAGTCCCTGGCGGCCCTGGCCGCAGCCGGCGCCTGGCCATTGCAGGCCAACGCCGCCGGCGTGCCCATGAAGCTCATGATCCCCGCCAACCCCGGCGGCGGCTGGGACACCACCGGCCGGGCACTGGGCAAGGCACTGCAGGACGCGGGCCTCGCGTCCTCCGTGCAGTTCGAGAACAAGGGCGGCGCTGCCGGCGCCCTGGGTCTGGCGCAGTTCGTCAACGCCAGCAAGGGCGACCCGCATGCCCTCATCGTCATGGGCGCCGTCATGCTGGGCGGCATCATCACCGGCAAGCCGCCGGTGACGCTGGCCCAGGCCACGCCGATTGCGCGGCTGCTCAGCGAATACAACGTCTACGTCGTCCATGCCGCATCGCCGCTGAAGACGATGAAGGATGTCGTCGAGCAGCTCAAGAAGGACGCCGGCAGCGTCAAGTGGGGCGGCGGCTCGCGCGGCTCGACCGAGCATGTCGCCGCGGCCATGATCGCGCGCGACGTCGGCGTGGACGCGGCCAAGATCAACTACGTGCCCTTCCGCGGCGGCGGCGAGGCGGTGGCGGCCATCCTGGGCGGCAACGTCACGGTGGGCGGCAGCGGCTTCAGCGAGTTCCAGCCCTATCTCGATAGCGGCAAGATGCGCGCGCTGGCCGTCACGGCGCCGACCCGCATCAAGGGCCTGAATGCGCCGACGCTCAAGGAGCTGGGCATCGACGTCGAGATCGGCAACTGGCGCGGCGTCTACGCGCCGCCCGGCATCACGCCCGAGCAGCGCAAGGCGCTGACGGACATGGTCGTCGCGGCCACCAAGAGCAAGAGCTGGGCGGAGTCCATCGACAAGAACGGCTGGACGCCGGCACTGCTGTCCGGCCCCGAGTTTGAGGCCTTCGTCGACCGCGAGTTCGCGACGTTGCGGGCGATCATGGTCAAGTCGGGGATGATCTGACGCCCCTCGCCTGGTCTCGCGCCGCTGAACGCGGGCGAGCCCAGTCGGTCTTGCAGACCGCGCTGCGGCAATGCCGCAGCTCTTCGGCAGGCACGACAAGCCCACAGGGCTTATCGTGTCCGGCCTCAGCCCCCGAGGGGACGGCGATGCTTGCGGCATCGAGCCGCAAGCACATCGCCATCGCGGGCCGGCTTGGGAGCGGCCCGGCGCTCGGCCCGAAATTCACGCGGCGCTGCCGCGAATTCACAAGGATCGCTGATGAGCAGCAATTCCTCTTCCAACGGCCAGACATTCGTCGGCGTCGGCACCCTGCTGATCGGTGCGGTGATGGCCTACGGCGCGACCTTCATCTCGTCGGAGGCCGGCTATGCCGGTGTCGGGCCGAACGCCCTGCCCTGGCTGGTGTCGGTGGTGCTGATGATCTGCGGCGCCTGGCTTGTCTGGGAGGCGCGCACAGGGGGCTACCGCGAGATGGAGGCGCCGTCGGGTGCCGAGCGTGGCGATTGGAAGGCCGTCGCCTGGGTCATCGCTGGCGTCATCCTGAACGCGAGCCTCATCACGACGCTGGGCTTCATCCTGTCCTGCGCGCTGTGCTTTGCATTCGCCGTGCGCGGCCTGCGAATTTCGGAGGGCAAGACGGGCGGCGCAATCAAGCGTGGCCTGCTGGACCTTGCGACCGGCATCTGCATCGCGGCGCCGGTGTTCTGGCTCTTCACCAAGCTGCTGGCGATCAACCTGCCCGGCCTGACGGCCAGCGGCTGGCTGTGAGGAAAACACCATGATGGATCTCTGGAACCAACTGCTCGGCGGCTTCGCCACCGCCGGCACGCCCATCAACCTGATGTGGGCCTTCCTCGGCTGCGTCATCGGCACGGCCATCGGCGTGCTGCCGGGCCTGGGCCCCGCGGTGACGGTGGCCATGCTGCTGCCCATCACCACCCAGGTGGAACCGACGGCGTCGCTGATCTTCTTCGCCGGCATCTACTACGGCGCGATGTACGGCGGCTCGACGACCTCCATCCTGCTCAACACCCCCGGCGAGACCGGCACCATGGTGACGGCGCTGGAAGGCTTCAAGATGGCCAAGAGCGGCCGCGCCGGCGCTGCCCTGGCCACCGCGGCCATCGGTTCCTTCGTGGCCGGCACCATCGCCACCGTGCTCGTCACGCTGTTCGCACCCCTCGTCGCAGACTTCGCCGTCACCCTCGGCCCGCCGGAGTATTTCCTGTTGATGCTGCTGGCCTTCACGACGGTCAGCGCGGTGCTGGGCAAGAGCACGCTGCGCGGCATGACATCGCTCTTCATCGGTCTTGCCCTGGGCCTGATCGGCCTGGACCAGATCACTGGCCAGGTGCGCTACACCGGCGGCGTGCCGGAGTTCATGGACGGTATCGAAACCGTGCTCGTCGCGGTTGGCCTGTTTGCGGTGGGCGAGACGCTGTACCTGGCCCTCTACGAAGGCCGCAGCACCACCGATCTCAACAAGATGGGCAGCGTGCACATGACGCGCCAGGAATGGCGGCGCTCCTGGCCGGCCTGGCTGCGCGGCACCCTCATCGGCTTCCCGTTTGGCACCATCCCCGCAGGCGGCTCAGAGATCCCGACCTTCCTGAGCTATGCCACCGAGCGCAAGCTCAGCAAGCACAAGGAAGAGTTCGGCACCACCGGCGCCATCGAGGGCGTGGCGGGCCCCGAGGCCGCCAACAACGCCGCCGTCACCGCGACCCTGGTGCCGCTGCTCACACTGGGCATCCCGACCTCGGTCACCGCGGCCATCCTGCTCAGCGCCTTGCAGAACTACGGCATCCAGGCCGGCCCGCAACTGTTCACCACATCATCGGCCCTGGTGTGGGCGCTGATCGCGTCGCTCTACATCGGCAACGTGATGCTGCTGGTGCTGAACCTGCCGCTCGTGGGCCTGTGGGTGAAGCTGCTGAAGATCCCGCGGCCGCAGCTGTATGCGGGCATCCTGATCTTTGCCACCGTCGGCGTCTACGGCATGCGCCAGAGCGCCTTCGATCTCTTCCTGATGCTGGGCCTGGGGCTGATGGGCGTCGTCATGCGGCGCTTCGACTTCCCGACCGCACCAATCGTCGTCGGCATGATCCTCGGCCCCCTGGCCGAGGCCCAGGGGCGCAATGCGCTGTCCATCGGCAGCGGGAACTGGAGCGTCTTCATCGAGCGGCCGCTGTCCGTGGGCCTGCTGGTGGTGCTGGCCGCCGTGCTGGTGCTGCCACGTGCATGGCGCTGGGTGGCCGCGCGGCGCTGACGCCGGCGCCCGTCCCGTACTGCGACGACCCGGATCAGAACGGGTCCTTGAACTGCATCGTCACGAAGAACGAACCCCGCGCCTCGCCGGCCTGGCGGCGCAGGTTGGCCATATAGCCCAGGCTGAAATCCACGCTGTCCACCAGCGTCACGCGCAGGCCCGTGCCCACGGCCAGGCGGGTGCGCGGGCCGCTCAGGCGCGGGCCGAGATTCACCGCGTCGAGCATCAGCAGCGGGCTGATGGCGATGGCATTGATCTCGTCCATCAGCGTGTCGACGATATGGCGCACCGGTTCGATCTCGCGGCGCGCGTCCTGCTCGGCCAGCTTGGGGTCGGCCGCCGCGAACCACCGCGCCAGCTGCTCGATGTCGGCGCGCAGCGCGGCGCCTTGTTGCGTGATTCGCGGGTTGCGTGGGCCGGCGTTGAAGCCCTCCACGCAAAGCGCCACCACCTGCCCCAGGGTGTTGGCGGTGTCTTCACCGGGCAGCAGTTCGGTGAACAGGCCAAGCTGCGTCAGGCTGGACTCCCGCAACACCTGGGTGATCTCGTCCTGGGCTTGAGCGAGCTGCCCCTTGCAGGCGGCGAACGCATCCCTGTCGGCGCTGCCCGCAGGGGGCTGCACGGCGGCCACGGCACCATCCAGCGCGCCCAGGGTCTGCTGCACCTTGGGCAGTTGCGCAATGGCCTGCAGATAGGTCGGCAGGGTGGTGCGGTTGTCTGCCGCGAGGCCGCCGACGGCGGAGTCGAGCTGGCCGTTCAGTGCAGCGCGGACCTGGGCGTCGCGGTAGGCCTCGGCCGGTACCAGGGGCTGGTTGAACACCGGCAGCGCCGCCGTCAGGCTCAGGGCCGAGAAGCGCCGATAGCCCGGGCTGGCGGCGCTGCCGGCCAGTGCATTGGTGCCCAGGCTGCGCAGCAGCGGCGCCGCGCGGATCTGCCATTCCTCGCCGCCGATGAAGGGCTGCTCGCGCCCGCCGGCGAAGAAGCGCGCGCCGTGGGGCACCAGGCCTGCCTCGCGCAGATGGCCCAGCGTCAGACGCGTCTCCAGCGACAGGCTGCGATGGTCGGCCACCAGCCAGCGGCCCTCATGGGCGATGTCGACGATCTGCTTGACCCAGTCCAGGCCCGCGCCGCCGCTGCCGGCGCCGAACTCGACCGCATAGCTCGCGGCCAGGCTCTGTCGCGCCAGCCGTGCCGTGGTGCCGGCCATCAACTTGAGCGACTGGTAGCGCTGGTCCGCGACCAGGCCTGCGGCGGGGTCGTCCTGGCCGCGGCTGCGATGCTGGCCGGCGTCCAGCGCCGCTCCCAGGCGCAGCGCCAGCGCCCAGCTGCCCAGCGGACGCGTCTGAGCGAAGGCCTGGGCCTCGAGGTTGTTCTGCCCCAGCCGCGACACGGACTTGGCGGGCACCGACTGGTCGGCATAGCCCAGCCGCCAGGCCGTGTGGGCCCAGATGCCGTCGCTGTGCTCCCGGCCTCCCTCCAGCGCGAGCGCCACGTCGCGCAGCCGATCGCTGGCGTAGGCATCGACGGCGAGGGAGCGCCAATTGAGGGTGTCGGCGTCGGCACCGGCACCGCTGCGGTTGTAGAGGGCCGCCAGCCCGGCGCCTGCGCCCTCGCCGGCCCGGTACCCCAGGCGCGGTTGCAGGCGCATGCCCGGGCGCAAGGCCTCCTGCCCGGACTGGCGCTCCGGGGCTGCCGTCTCGCGCTGGCGCGACTCCCAGGTGAGCCCCACCGACAGTGAGGCCTTGATGGCGTAGACGAAGAACACCAGGTCCAGGCCCTGCGGCGTGCAGCTGACCATCACCGGCAGCACGCGGCCGCCGACACGGGCCTCGACATCCAGGTTGGCGAAGGGCAGCGCCGCGATCTGGTTCCACACGGTCGTGACCTGGCTGGCGCTGTAGGGCGTGCCGCGCAGCGGCTCGGCCAGGGCCTTCGCCTGGTTCAGGTCCGCGCGGATCCAGGGCAGGAAGGCCAGCGGCGTCTGCACGTCCACGGCATGGATGGGCATGCCGCCAAAGGCGCCGTTGGCCGGACAGGCATTGCCGACGACCACCGCAGCCTGCCCGGCTTGCGGGCCGGCGCTGGCGACGGCGGGCGCCAGCAGGGCGGGCAGGGACAGCGCCCAGCACGCGCCCAGTGGCGGGCGCCTCACCGCTTGATCAGCGTGCGCTGGATGGTGGCATCGGCCGCTGGGCCGCCGGGCTGCTGGCTCGCGAGCGCCGCGTTGGACGCCGGGCCGGCCAGGAAGGCGGCCTGCGTGGCGGTCAGGCCGTTGGTGGCTGTGGCGGCGGCCTTGCTGTGCAATTCCTTGTCGACGACCACGTCCAGGCTCACGCGCGCTTCGCCGTAGGCCACGGCCTTGTCATCGCGGCGGAACAGCTTGAAGTGGATGGTCCAGGTCGGCAGGCCGTTGTCGTCGCTGACCTTCTCCAGCCCGAACACGATGCGGCGCAGATCGTCCTTGGTATTCACGACGAGGTCGACCTTGATGTTGGTGATGATGTGTTCTCGGGTGGTCATGGCTGGCTCCTGATCTTGATTGACCGGCATGAGTAGGCCGCCGGCCCGCGCCGGGGTCATCCGTAGAAGTGGGGAAGGTCGGCGGCTGGCGGCTGCCGCAGGCCAGATTCGGCCTCCTCCAGCGGCGCCAGCAGCAGCTTCAGTTCCATCTCGCCGAACTTGCTCAGGCTGCTGCCGTCGTCGCTGCCGAGCAGGCCGTCGGCCAAGGCCTTCTTGCGCGCCTGCAACTCCAGCATGCGCTCCTCGATGCTGCCCTGGGCCACCAGTTGGTAGACGAACACCGGCTGGTCCTGGCCGATGCGGTGGGCGCGCGCGCTGGCCTGGGCCTGCACGGCTGGGTTCCACCAGGGGTCGACGTGGATGACGGTGTCCGCGGCCGTGAGGTTCAGGCCCACGCCGCCGGCCTTGAGACTGGCCAGCAGGATGGGCTCCTCGCGCGCCTGGAAGCGGCGCACGACCTCGCCACGCGCGGATGCGGCGGTCTGGCCGGTCAGGCGCAGATGGGGCAGGCCCAGACGGTCCAGCTCAGCGGCTATCAGGTCCAGCATCTCGGTGAACTGCGAGAACACCAGCAGGCGCCGGCCCTGGGCAACGAAATCGGGCAGATGCTCGCGCAGCCATTCGAGCTTGGCGCGCTCCACAAAGGGCGGCATCTCCACGCCCTTGAGCAGCAGCGGGTCGCAGCAGACCTGCCGCAGCTTCAGCATCGCGTCCAGCACGCTGATGAGGCTGGTAGCGTTGAAGCCGTCGCGCGCCAGGATGCGCCGCACCATGTGGTCGGCCGCGACGCGCACGCTCTCGTACAGCTGCTTCTGCTGGCCCACCAGCGTGACGCGCTTGACCAGCTCGGTCAGCGGCGGCAGCTCGGTGGCGACCTCCGTCTTCATGCGTCGCAGGATGAAGGGCCGCACACGCGCCGCGAGAAGGCGGGCGCGCGGGCCGTCGCGGTTGACCTCGATGGGCTTGCGCCAATGGCGCGCGAAGCTGCGCGAGTCGCCGAGGAAGCCGGGCATCAGCAGGTCGAACAGCGACCACAGCTCGCCGAGGTGGTTCTCCAGTGGCGTGCCGGTGAGGGCCAGGCGGTGGCGGGTGTCAAGCCGGCGCAGCGCGCGGGCGGCACGGGCCTGGGCGTTCTTGACCGACTGAGCCTCATCGAGGATCAGCAGATGCCAGGGCTGGGCGGACAGCTTGCGCAGGTCGCGCCAGACGAGGTTGTAGGTGCTGAGCACGACGTCGGTATCGGCGAGTTGCGCCGCCTCGCGGTCGGCGCCATGCCAGGTCATCAGCCTGAGCCCCGGCGCGATGCGCGCCGCCTCCTGCTGCCAATTGAAGAGCAGCGAGGTCGGCACGATGACGAGGGCCGGGCGGTCCAGCCGACCAGCCTGCTTCTCGGTCCAGATGTGGGCCAGGGCCTGCGCCGTCTTGCCCAGGCCCATGTCGTCGGCCAGGATGCCGGCGAGGCCCTGCTCGCGAAGGTATTGCAGCCAGGCCAGGCCATGCAATTGATAGGGCCGCAGCTGCAGGCCGAGACCTTCGGGCTGCGCCATCGAAGTCGGCGCGCCGGCCGCCAGCAGGCGCTGGCCCAGCGCCTTCAGGCCCGCGTCGCCATGGATCTGCCAGCGGCCGCGCGATTCCTCCTCGATGCAGCGGATGCGGTCGGCGTCCCAGGCATTGAGCTTGAGCGGCTTACCCTTCTCCAGCTCCACCGGCTTGAGCAGGTCCAGCAGCGCCAACATGATGGCCTTGAGCGGCGCGGCAACGGCGTGATAGCGGCGGCCACCAGGTGCGCGCAGCGCCACGACGGCGTCGTCCTCGATGGCGGCGATGGCGATCGCGTCCAGCCAGCGCTTGTCCTTGCGCAGCAGGTTGGCGATCAGCGGGGCCAGGTCGATGCGCTGGCCATCCACCTCCATGCCGAGGCTGACCAGCCATGCGCCGGTGCGGCGCTCCAGACCCAGGCCTTCGACGCGGCGGCTGGGCGGTGGCGCTTCGGTGTCTTCAGCCAGCCCGAGCTGCCAGCCACTGACGGCTTGGCTATGGTGGGCAAAGCCCGGCTCGGTCGTGACCTGCCAGCCCAGGGCCTGCAACTCGGGCACTTTCTCGGCGTGGAAGTCGCCGAAGAACTCTTCCTGGACCAGGGTCCAGAGCGAAGCGCCCAAAGGCAGCGGCGCGCCGCGCCATTGCAGCAGGGCCGGGTCCAGCGCAATCAGGCCACGCGTCAGCAGCGCCAGCTCGGCTTGCACGTCGGCCGCAGCCAGCATCGCCACCGTCACTTGCTCGCCCCGCGGGCCGAGGGCGCCGCGCGGGCGCAGGCCGAGCAAGCCGTCGCCGCGCGTCAGTGTGCGCAGCGTGAGGTGAGGAGGCGGAACAGACATCGCGACAGTCTCGCAGCCCGCGAGACTGTCGCCCCGTACAACGGCGTGGTGAATTGTGCGGGCCGAGCGCCGGGCCGCTCCCAAGCCGGCCCGTCAGGCGATGTGCTTGCGGCTCGACGCCGCGAGCATCGCCGTCCCCTCGGGGGACCGACCAGGCTCGCACGCGTTCAGCGGCGAGACTGGGCGAGGGGCTTAAAGGATCGACTTGATGTGGGCGGCGATGGCGTCGTCCTGGCAGTTTGTGAAGAACAGTTCCTGGAACTTCTCGCCCGACACGGCGGCCTTCAGCAGGTCCTGGTCGACGGCCTTCAGCGTGGTCAGCATGTCCTTGCAGGATGCGGCCTTCAGGTCCTTCAGGATGCCGCGGTTCTTGGCCATGATGGCGGCGCGCTCCTTGGGGTAGCCGGCGCCGCGCTCGTTCTCGAGCAGCTTGCGGTAGCAGTCCTGCAGGTTCAGCTCGGCGGCCCAGCCGAAGCCCTTGGCGTAGGGCATGGACATGCAGTTGCCGTCATTGATCTGGCCGAACAGGAAGGCGTCGGTCGGGTCGATGACCAGGCCGCAGAACACGCCCGGCATGCTGTTGCAGGCCAGCATGGAGCCCATGCCGGTGCCGCAGCCCGTGACGACGAAGTCGGCGGCCTTGGAGTTCAGCAGGATGCCGGCCAGCAGGCCGTTCATCACATAGGTCAGCGAGGCCTTGTCCTCCGGCGTGTACATGCCGTAGTGGTGGACGCTGTGGCCCAGCGGCTCGGCGACGGTCTTGAGGGCGCTGTGGACGATCTCGGACTTGGCGGCCTGGCTGTTCTCGATGATGAGGGCGATCTTCATGGCGGGTGGCTTTCGGTAGCGGAATGGGGGCTGGGGCGGCACAAGCCACCCCGGTTGCATGGGCCGCGGCTGCTCGAACCAGAGGGGCTCGAGCGCGGGCCGTCATGCCAGGCGTCCGCCTCGAAAGGCCGGGACTGCATGGTCCCGATGGAGCAACCTGGCCAACCGCGCACCTCGAAGCGAGGTGCTGACGCTGGCGCCATTGTGCCACTTGCGCCAAATATTGGAACGCCGTTTCAGAAAAGCACTCAAGCCCGCGATCGATGCGATGCGAGCCTCGCAGCATCAGCGGCGGTGGGGATCGTTGGGCCGGCGGTCGGCACCGTTGGGCACGCCATCACGGTCCGCGTCGCCGCGGGCCCAGCCACCGCGCCGCAGCTCCCAGTGGCCGTTGCGCTCCTCCCAGGCGGGCTGGTTGTACATGTAGCCGCGGCGCTCCTTCACCCAGACGCCCTGCTGCCAGACGTGGCGGCGGCCGTTCCAGTTCCAATAGCCGGGCACCCAGACATAGCCGCGGCGCGCGCCCGGCATCACTTCATGACGTGGAGGCGGCGGTGCGGTCCGGATGGACACGCTGACCTGTGCTGCGGCTGCGGTCGGGAGTGCTGCTGCACCAAAGGCACAGCTGGCGACCAGACACGAAGCGAGGAGGGTTCTGTTGAGCATGACGATCTCCAAGTGACAGGAGGTCATTCAACGACTGGCCCCGACGCGCGGTGGTCGGACAAGCGCCCGTCGCGCCGCAAAGTTGTGCAAAGCGTCCAACTGATCGAAGGCGGGTGAGGCCTGCCGCAGCGCCTCAGTCGCCTTCACCACCCAGCGGCTTCAACTGCCGGCCCGCCGGCAGAGCGCGCAGGTATTTGAAGGTGCCCGTCGCATGGGCGCAGAGCTTGTCACCCGCACCGAATACCGAGCCCTCGCAGAAAGCCATGGTCGTCGAGCGATGCAGCAGCTTGCCCACCGCGCGCAGTTCGCCCTCGCCGGGGCGCATGAAGCTGGTCTTCATCTCCACCGTGACGACGCCCGGACCGAGGTCCGGCAGATGCCGGTTCACGCTGCGGGCGGCATGCGCCATCGCCACGTCCAGCAGCGTCATCACCACGCCGCCGTGGGCGACGCGCCAGGAGTTCAAGTGCTGCTCGCTGATCGTCAGCCGCAGCTCGGCCTCGCCGTCGCCGACCGAGTGCAGCGTGAAGCCGAGTTGCTGGACGAAGGGGATGTGGACCGGGAATTCCATGGCAGCCTAGAAACGGTAGTTGGGCGCGGCCGAAGGGGCTGCGCTGGGGTGCGCTGGCAAGGCGCGACGACGCTGCGGGCTCGCGCCCGCGAGGAGAAGCAACGCGGCCAGCGTGCGCCAGCGCAGGCCAGGCGGGCGTGCAGCGTTGCCACCCACATGGTGAACGTGGCCGTGGGTCCAATCTTGTGATGAAGCAAGAACTTGCATGCGCTGGGTAGCGGTCGACTGCCGTTTCTAGGCTTATCCCCCGTGGATGGCCGACACGCCGCCGTCGACCGCCAGGATCTGGCCGGTGATGTGCTTGCCGGCCCTGGACGCAAACAGCAGGGCCGCGCCCTTCAAATCGTCGTCATCGCCGATGCGGTTCAGCGGCGCGTGGGAAGCGAGTTGCTCTTCACCGATGGTCGCCATCAGGCCCTTGGTCATCTTGCTCGGGAAGAAGCCCGGCGCCAGCGCGTTGACGGTGATGCCGTACTGGCCCCACTCGCCGGCCAGCGCGCGCGTGAAGTTCACGGCCGCGCCCTTGCTGGTGTTGTAGGCAATGGTCTTCATGACGGCCGAGTTGCCGCCCAGGCCGGCGATGGAGGCCACGTTGATGATGCGGCCCGACTTGCGCGGGATCATGCTGGCCTTGGCCACCGCTTGCGCAAAGACGAAGAGGCTGCGGATGTTGAGGTCCATGACCTTGTCCCAGGCCTCGATGGGATGCTCCTCGGCGGGCGCGCCCCAGCTGGCACCGGCGTTGTTGACGAGGATGTCGATCTGGCCCAGGCGCTCCATGGTCTCCATGACGACGCGCTGCGCGTCTTCCTCCTTGGACGCATCGGCCGCCACCCAGCGCGTGTCGATGCCGCGCGCCTGCAGGTGGGCCGCGGCCTCCTCCAGGTCGGCCGCCTTGCGCGAGGTCAGCATGATCTTGGCGCCTGCTTCACCGAGGGCTTCGGCGATCTGCAGGCCCAGGCCACGCGAGCCGCCGGTGACGAGGGCCACCTGGCCGCTCAGGTCGAAGAGGTCTTGGACTTTGGTGCTCATGGTGTCTCCTTAGAAGTATTCAGCTTTCATTTCGCGGCACAGCGGCTCGCGGCGCGCAACCACGTCCAGCCAGGCGCCGATCTTGGGCAGCTCGTAGGCGAAGAAGTAGCGGGCCGCGGCGCGCTTGCCGTGGGCGAAGTCGCTGTCCCCGTGCACGCTCAGCACGACGTCCAGCCACAGCCAGGCCAGCACCGTGTGGCCGAAGGCCTGCATATAGGGCGTCGCATTGGCCAGCGCTTCTTCGGGCTCGCCCGTGCTCCAGGCCTTCTTCGTCGCGCCGCCTACTTGCGCCAACGCGGCGGCCAGCTGGTTGGCCTGCGGCGCCCAGTCGGTCTGCATCGCGCGCTCGATGGTCTGCTGCACTCGCGCGGCCAAAGCAGCGAGAGACGCCCCGCCCTGCTGCACCACCTTGCGACCCAGCAGGTCCAGCGCCTGGATGCCATGCGTCCCCTCGTGAATCATGTTCAGGCGCTGATCGCGCCAGTACTGCTCGACGGGGAAATCACGCGTGTAGCCATAGCCGCCCAGCACCTGGATGGCCAGGGAGTTGGACTCCAGGCACCACTCGCTCGGCCAGCTCTTGGCGATGGGGATGAGCACGTCCAGCAGCGCCTGCGCCTCGGCCTTCGCGTCACCGGTGTTCAGCTCGTCGACGAGGCGGGCGCAGTACAGCTCCAGCGCCAGGCCGCCCTCGACATAGCTCTTCTGCGCCAGCAGCATGCGGCGCACATCGGCGTGTTCGATGATGGGCCGCTGCGGGCTGGCCGCGTCCTTGCCCGTCGCGGTCATCGGCCTGCCCTGGGGACGCTGCTTGGCGTATTCCAGGCTGGCCTCGTAGCCGGCATAGCCCAGCATGACGGCACCGAGACCCACGCCAATGCGCATCTCGTTCATCATGAAGAACATGCAGCGCAGGCCTTCGCCGGGCTTGCCGACGAGATAGCCCACGGCACCCGCTTTGCCTTCCGGCTGGAAGCGGCCTTCGCCGAAGTTCAGCAGGCAGTTGGTCGTGCCGCGGTGGCCGAGCTTGTGGTTCAACCCGGCCAGCGCGATGTCATTGCGCTCGCCGGTCAGCTGGCCGTTCTCGCCGACCATTTGCTTGGGCACGATGAAGAGCGAGATGCCCTTGGTGCCCGGAATGAGCTTGCCGTCCGGCCCCGGGATCTTGGCCAGCACCAGGTGGACGATGTTCTCGCGCAGCTCATGCTCGCCGCCCGAGATCCACATCTTGTTGCCGCGCAGGCGGTAGCGCGGGCCGAGGGCGTCGTTCTCGTCCTCCAGCTCGGCGCGCGTGACCACATCGGACAGCGACGAGCCCGCCTGCGGCTCCGACAGGCACATGGTGCCGAACCACTGGCCAGCCAGCAGCGTCTTGGCGAACACCTCGCGCTGGCGCTCGCTGCCGTGTTCCATCAGCAGGTTGGCATTGCAGGTCGTCAACACGCCGTAGGAGCCAGCGTGGACGTTGGCCATGCTGACGAAGGCATTGGCGGCCGTCTCGACGAGGCAGGGCAGCTGCATGCCGCCCAGCTCGTAGTCATGCGCCGCAGCCATCATGCCGGAGTCGACCAGGGCATTGACCGCCTCCAATGTCGCCGCGGGCAGGTGCACGCGCTCGCCACCTTCATCCACAACCACGCGCGGCTCCTCCGTGTCCATCAGCCTGTAGCTCGGCGCGAACTTCTCGCGGGCGATGCGCTCGCAGGTGTCGAGCACGGCGCTGAAGGTCTCGCGCGAATGGTCGGCAAAGCGCTCGCGCGCGGTGAGGTCACCAGCACGCAGCCAGTCGAACAGAAGGAACTCCAGGGTGTCGCGCATGGCTGCTATCCCGTTGTGGTGACGGCCGTGGGCTCAATGCCCAGGTCGGCCATGATCAGTCGCCCGCAACGCGGACGATGGTGCCCTGCGCCAGCGCACAGAGCTTCTCGGCGCCGCCCTTGACGGCAAAGATCTCGCAGCGGCAGACCGCCTGGTTCTTGCTGACCGCGTCGGCGCTGGCGCGGGCGATCAGGCGTTCGCCAACGGCCGGACGCACATAGTTCACCTTGAACTCGCTCGTCACGACCTCGACCTGCATGGCCGTGCCGCCGGCATAGGTCAGCGCGTTGTCGGCCAGATAGCTGACGACGCCACCGTGCGCAAAACCATGCTGCTGCAGATGCTCGGGCTTGAGCACCAACTGCAGCTCGACCTTGCCCGGGGACAGCGCCGCCAGTTCCGTGCCGAGCAGGCGGCTGAAAGCCTGCTTGGCCAGGATCTCGCGGCCCATCTGCAGGAAGACCTCCGGCGAGACGGCCATGGTCTTCAGAGCACTTCGAAGATGCCAGCCGCGCCCATGCCGCCGCCAATGCACATCGTCACGCAGACGCGCTTGGCACCGCGGCGCTTGCCTTCGATGAGGGCGTGGCCCGTCAGGCGCTGGCCCGACACGCCATAAGGGTGGCCGACAGCGATTGCGCCGCCGTTGACGTTCAGGCGGTCCATCGGGATGCCCAGCGTGTCGGCGCAGTACAGCACCTGCACGGCGAAGGCTTCGTTCAGTTCCCACAGGTCGATGTCGGCCACCGTCAGGCCCAGCTTCTTCAGCACCTTGGGGACGGCGAACACAGGACCGATACCCATCTCGTCAGGCTCGCAACCGGCCACGGCAAAGCCGAGGAAACGGCCGATGGGCTTGAGGTTGTGCGTGGACGCGTATTGCTCGCTGACCAGCGCGCAGGCGCCGGCACCGTCGCTGAACTGGCTGGCGTTGCCGGCCGAGATCAGACCGCCGGGCATGGCGGAGCGCAGGTCCTTGATGGCGTCATAAGTGGTGCCCTCGCGCAGGCCCTCATCGGCGCTGATGGTCACTTCCTTGCTCATCAGGCCCATGACCTTGTCGGCCACGCCCATGGTCGTCGTGACCGAGATCAGTTCGTCGGCGAACTTGCCGGCGGCCTGGGCGGCGCAGGCCTTCTGCTGGCTGCCGGCGCCGTACTGGTCCATGCGCTCGCGCGAGATGTTGTAGCGCTTGGCCACGTTCTCGGCAGTCTGCAGCATGTTCCAGTAGATCTCGGGCTTGAGCTTCATCAGCGCCGGGTCGACCAGCATGTGCTTGTTGGCCTCTTGCTGCACGCAGGAAATGCTCTCGACGCCGCCGGCGATGTAGACATCGCCCTCGCCGGCAATGATGCGCTGCGCGGCCATCGCAATGGTCTGCAGGCCGCTGGAACAGAAGCGGTTGATGGTGACGCCGCTCACCGTGATCGGCAGGCCGGCCTTCAGCGCGATCTGGCGCGCGATGTTGGAGCCGGTGGCGCCTTCGGGCGTGGCGCAACCCATCAGCACGTCTTCGATGGCACCGCCATCGATGCCGGCGCGCTCGACGGCTGCCTTGACGGCGTGGCCGCCGAGTGTGGCGCCGTGGGTCATGTTGAACGCGCCCTTCCAGCTCTTGGCGAGCGGCGTGCGGGCAGTGGAGACGATCAGTGCGTTGCTCATGTCTTGTTCCTTGTCAGTCGCGCGCTGCGATCAAGTGAAGCTCTTGCCTTCCGCCACGAGGCGGGCCAGCAGCGGGGCGGGCGTCCAGAACGCACCGTCATCCATCGGGTTCTTGGCAAAGCGCTTCATTGCCTGCACGACGTTGAAGAGGCCGAGGGTGTCGGCGTAGCACATCGGGCCACCGCGGAAGATCGGAAAGCCGTAGCCGGTCAGGTAGACCATGTCCACGTCCGACGCGCGCTGGGCAATGCCCTCTTCCAGCAGATGCGCGGCCTCGTTGACCAGGGCGAACACCAGGCGGTGCACGATCTCCTCGTCGCTGATGTCGCGCTTCTTGGCGCCGATGGCTTCGCGGTGCTTGGCGAGCATCTCGTCGACGACAGGTGACGGGATCGCGTCGCGCTTGCCAGGCAGGTAGTCGTACCAGCCAGCACCGGTCTTCTGGCCGAAGCGGCCCAGCTCGCACAGGCGGTCGGCGCTCGCCGAGTACTTCATGTTGGCGCGCTCTACAGCGCGGCGCTTGCGGATCGCCCAGCCGATGTCATTGCCCGCCAGGTCACCCATGCGGAACGGGCCCATCGCGAAGCCGAACTTCTCGACCGCCTTGTCGACCTGCTGCGGCGTGCAGCCTTCATCGAGCAGGAAGCCGGCCTGGCGGCTGTACTGCTCGATCATGCGGTTGCCGATGAAGCCGTCGCAGACGCCCGACACGACAGCCGTCTTCTTGATCTTCTTGCCAATGGCCATGACCGTCGCCAGCACATCCTTGGCGGTTTCCTTGCCGCGCACCACTTCCAGCAGCTTCATCACGTTGGCTGGGCTGAAGAAGTGCATGCCCACCACGTCCTGCGGGCGCTTGGTGAACGAGGCGATCTTGTCGACGTCCAGCGTCGAGGTATTGGACGCGAGGATGGCGCCGGGCTTGGCGACTTCGTCCAGCTGCTTGAAGACGGCCTCCTTGACGCCGATCTCCTCGAACACCGCCTCGATGATGAGGTCGGCGTCGCCCAGGTCGGCGTAGCTCAGCGTCGTGCTCAAGAGCGCCATGCGCTGGGCGTATTTGTCTTCCTTCAGCTTGCCCTTCTTGACCTGGGACTCGTAGTTCTTCTTGATCGTCGCGACGCCGCGGTCCAGGGCTTCCTGCTTGGTCTCCAGGATGGTGACCGGGATGCCCGCGTTCAGGAAGTTCATCGAGATGCCGCCACCCATCGTGCCGGCGCCGATGACGCCCACCTTGGCGATGGTGCGCAGCGGCGTGTCTTCGGGCACGTCGGAGATCTTGCTGGCCACGCGCTCGGCGAAGAACAGGTGGCGCAGCGCCTTGGACTCGGGCGTCAGCATCAATGCCATGAAACCCTCGCGCTCGGCGCGCATGCCGTCGTCGAACTTCATGTTGACGGCACTGGCCACGGTCTCCAGGCAGCGCAATGGTGCCGGGAAGTTCTTGCTCATGCCGCCCACCATGTTGCGGGCGAACTGGAAGTAGGCCTCGGCGTTGGCGTGGCGGGCTTTCAGGTCGCGCACCTTGGGCAGCGGGCGCTTCTCGGAAACTTCTTCAGCGAACTTGACCGCCGCGTCGACCACGTCGGCGTCGACGATCTTGTCGAACAGCTTCTGGCCCGGGACCATGGCCAGCATCTGCGCCTCGACCGGCTCGCCGCTGACGATCATGTTCAGCGCGGGCTCCACGCCCAAAGCGCGTGGCAGGCGTTGCGTGCCGCCGGCGCCGGGCAGCAGGCCCAGCTTCACTTCGGGCAGCGCGACCTTGGTGCCGGTCTGCGCGACGCGGTAGTGGCAGCCCAGGGACAACTCCAGGCCCCCGCCCATGCAGACGCTGTGGATGGCCGCGACGACCGGCTTGCTGCAGTTCTCGACGACAGCGATCAGGCTCAGCAGGTTCGGCTCGGCCAAGGCCTTGGGGCTGCCGAACTCCTTGATGTCGGCACCGCCCGAGAAGGCCTTGCCGGCGCCGGTGATGACCAGGCTGGTGATGGCCGGATCGGCTTCGGCGCGCTCCACGCCGGCCGCAACGGCGGCGCGGGTGGCAAAACCCAGGCCGTTGACCGGCGGGTTGTCGAGCGTGATCACGGCGACGCTGCCGCGAACTTCGTAATGGGCTGTCATGGGCACGACCTCAGTTGGCGGGCCCACCGCGCCTTGCGCAGCCGGCCCAGAATAGAACGACCGTTCGATTCTAGGCAGCGCCCGCCGCGCAGTCTTGTCCCGGCAGTGACAAGGCCGTGAAGGGCTCAGTACTGGGACTTGGGCAGGACCACGGTGTCCTTGAACGCCTTGGCCGCCTCCGGCTCCGCTGGCGGCTGCAGCTTGGCCTCGGCATAGCGGCGCATGGCCTCGGCGGCATCCAGGGGGGCAACAGGTGCAGGAGCCTGGCGCGGCGCGGGCCGCACTGCCAGGCGCAGCTCATGGCAATCGCGCTGCAGCTGCTCCACCTGCTTGCGTGCCTGGGTGAGCTGCTGGGCGCCAAGTTGGCGGGACTGCTCCACGTGCATCACCCGCTCATGCTCGCGCTTGATTCGTTTGGCTGACCAGGCGTAGACGGCACCTCCCGCCACCAAACCGCCCACAGCAAAGCTGCCCACCAGCTGCAACAGTTGACCGTTGTCCATTTTTTCTCTCCCCTGACACCGTTGTCCGTTGGCACTGTATCGGTCTGACGGCGCAACGCCCGTCTTGCCAGGGTTTGTCACGAGTCGCCACCGCTCCGTCTCGCCCTTGGACGCCCAGCGCCCCCCGGCTAGAGTGCGGGCCATGCTGATTCCGGTCGTCTACCCGCCCCGCGATCCCGCGCCGCCGCCGCAGTTTTCCCCGCCGCCGCCGCCAAAGTCGGAGGAGCCCGCGCCTCCTCCACCGCCCGAGCCGCCTTCCACGGCATCCACGACCGAGGGCGATGTGCCCTGGATGCTCTATCTGCTGCGCGTGCTGGGCCTGTGCGCCTTTCCCGTCGTCATCGTCATCGCCGGCGTCGCCGTGCTGCTCGGCCTGGAACAGGCCCGCGAAACGCTGCTGTCGCTGGAAGTGGGCAGCGCACAGACCGCCCTCCTCGTCTTCACCTTCGGCTTGTGGCTGCTGCTGGCCTGGTATGTGAGCCGCCTGCTGCTGGACCGCCGCTTCAAGCCCGACACGCTGGGCGAGTGCATGAACCCGCGCTTTGGCGACGGCCTGCGTCGCTGGCTGCCGCGCGGGCTCATCCTCGGCGGCGGCCTGCCCATCGCGATCTTCTTCCTGGTGCAGACGCGCGAGCGCCTCATCGGCGTCGCGCTGCTGGCCGTCACGGCGGGGCTGGCCCTTTTTGTCTGGAAGCGGCGCGCCTGGCTGCTCAAGCTCGGCACGGGCTCGCGGCTGGCGCGCTGGCTCGCGCTGGATGGCCGGCGCGAGGCCATCGCGCTGCTGGAGCGTGAGGACCGCATGAGCACGCCGTCGCGCGTGCTCGTCGCGCTGGTGCTGCTGCTGCAATGGGGCGTGTTCGCCGCCCTCGTGGCCTGGCCCGAGGCCACGGCGCGCGCCATCGGCTCACCGGCCCTGGTGCTGCTGGCCATGGGCAGCTGGATCGTCTTTGGCGGCATCCTGCTGACCTATGCACCCAAGGCGTTGATACGCATGCCGCTGACGCCGTTGCCGCTGCTGCTCTTCGTGGCATTTGCCCCGCTGAACGACAACCACCGTGTGGCCGACCCTGAGCGCAGCGCTCGCAATGCCATCGCCGCCCGCCAACCGGCCGACGCCTGGGTGCAAACCTGGCTGCGCACCGTGGGCGCGGACGGCAAGCGGCCGCTCGTGATCGTCGCCGTGGCCGGCGGCGCCTCGCGCGCGGCGTATTGGGGCAGCGCATCGCTGGCGCGCCTGCAGGATCTCGGTGAACAACAGGGCGTCAACTTCGTCGACTCGATCTTCGCCATCAGCGGCACGTCGGGCGGGGCCCTGGGCGCGGCCAGCTTCGTCGCCGCCGTGGACGCGCGCCGCCAGGCGGTCGATGCTGCCAACTGCACGCCCTGGAAGCTGGTGCGCGACTTCACTGGCCGCGACCATCTCGCCACGCCGGTCGGTGACATGCTCTACCCCGACCTGGTGCAGCGCTTCCTGCCCCTGGCCGTCGCCGGCGCGGACCGATCTCTCGGCCTGGAGAAGGTCTGGACGCATGACTGGCCCAGGAGCCTGGCCCAGCAATGTCCGCTGCGCCCGACCGCCCATCCCAACCCCTGGGGCGAGGCGATGACGGCCTTGCACGGCCGCGCCACCGACGCCGAATGGCTGCCGCTGCTGGCCATGAACGCCACAGCCCTGTCGCGCGGCCAGCGGGTCTACCAGTCCGACTTCCTGCTGGCCGGTGGCGACGGCATCGACCTGCTCGACCCCTCGCTCGGCCTGGAGGTCGAGCGCATGACGCTGGCTCAGGCCGTGCACAACAGCGCCCGCTTCCCCTACATCAGTCCTGCCGCAGCCGTCCTCTTCAAGGAGGCGCACAGGGATGAGGAGAACGGCGATGTCGGCCGCGTCTGGGACCGTCTGGGCGATGGCGGCTACGTGGAAGCCAGCGCGACACTGCTGCTCTCCGACTTGCTGCGCGACCTCGAAGCCAGCGGGCGGCTCAAGGCCTGCAAGCCCGAGGACAACTGTGCCGCCCAAGGCGTCCTGGACCGCTCGCGGCTGCGTCTGCTGCTGCTGGTCAACAGCGCCTCGCAGGTCGACGACTGGCTGTGCCGCGACGCGCCCACGGCTGCCGATGCGCAGCCGCTGGACGGGCGCCGCTACCGCGCCACGCACATGGGCCTGAACGAGGTGGTCGCGCCGGCGCAGGGCATCCTGAACAGCAACGACGCCCGCGCGCGGGACTCGGCAGTCGAGCTCATCAAGCGCATCGGCGGCTGCGGCCAGGTGGCGGAGCTGCGCATGCCTGCACTGCCGGGCCAACGCCAGCCGTCGATGAACTGGATGCTGAACTCGGCCTCGCGCGAGCTGATCGACGCGGCACTGCTGGAGAAGCTCAATGCCACCGACCCGGCCGTCGGCGCGGCGCAGGCCCAGCTGGTGGCCCATCTGCGCCAGGCCAAGGGCTGGATGCTGCAGATGAAATAGGGCCGTCACAATGCGGCCCCCATGCCCAGCTTTCTCCTGCACCTCTGCACCGCGCCGCAGCGCCGCGCACTCTGGCGCGCCTTGCTCGCCGTCCTGCTCATCGTCATCACCTGCCTGGCCCTGAGCCCGGCACCGCCCAAGACCATCACCACCGGCTGGGACAAGTCCAACCATGCCCTCGCCTTTGCCGCGCTGGCCTTCAGCGGTGTCTGGGCCATGTGGCCCGTCTCGCAGCGGCCGCGGCAATGGGTCTGGCTGGTGATCGCGCTGGTCGGCTACGGCATTGGCATCGAGATCGCGCAGAGCTTTCTGCCACCGCGCGAGGCCGATTGGCATGACGTGGTGGCCGACAGCGTCGGCATCGCCCTGGGTCTGCTGGCGGCCTGGCCCATCACAGCCAGCGCAGCACGCCGACGGTGACGGCGGGCACGAACAGCAGCAGCAGCAACCTCAGCACGTCGCTGGCCAGGAAGGGCATGACGCCTTTGTAGGTCTCGTTCATCGGCACGTCGCGCGCCATGCCGTTGACGACATAGACGTTCAGCCCCACCGGCGGCGCCAGCATGCCGATGCCCACCGTCATCAGCACCAGGATGCCGAACCAGATCGCCTTGGGCTCGGGCGCAAGGCCGAACAGGTCCAGGCCCATGATGGTCGGGAAGATGACGGGAATGGTCAGCAGCAGCATCGACAACTCGTCCATCACGCAGCCCAGCACCACATAGAAGGCCAGCACGCCGGCGACGATGGCCAGCGGCGGCACGGGCAGCCCGCCCACCCACTGCGCCAGATGCGCGGGCATCTGCGTCAGCGCCAGGGCCGAATTCATCATGTCGGCGCCGAGGAAGATCATGAAGACCATGGCCGTCGTCTCGGCCGTGCCCAGCAGCGCGCGCTTGAGTCCATCGCCGCGCAGCTCGCCCGACAGCAGGCCGCTGGTCAGCGTCGCCAGCGCGCCGATGGAGGCACCCTCGGTCGGGCTGAACAGGCCACCGTAGATGCCGCCAAAGACGACGACAAAGATGGCCAGCAGCGGCCATACGCCCAGCAGAGCGTGCCAGCGCTCGCTCCAGCTGTGGCGCGGTCCCGGCACGGCCAGATGGGGCCGCAGCCGGCAGGTGATGGCGATGACCGCGAGATAGCCGGCGGTTGCGATCAGGCCGGGGATGAAGGCGGCGGCGAACAGCTTGGCGATGTTCTGCTCGGTCAGGATGGCGTAGACGATCAACGGCACCGACGGCGGGATCAGAATGCCCAGCGTGCCACCCGTCGCCAGCACGGCAGTGGACAGGCGCCCGTGATAGCCCGCGGCCTTCATCTCGCCGTAGGCCACCTGGGTGATGGTGGCGCAGGTGGCCACCGAAGAGCCGCAGACCGAGCCGAAAGCGGCCGACGCCAGGATGGCCGCAAAGGCCAGGCCGCCGCGCCAGTGGCCGACCCAGGCAGACGCGGCGCGAAAGAGTGCCTTGGAAAGCCCGCCCTGGGTGGCGAACTGCCCCATCAGCAGAAAGAGCGGGATGACGGACAACTCGTAGACCGTCAGCCGCGCGACGGCGGAGCCCTTGATGAGGTTCAGTAGCGCGGCGTCATTGCTCATCCAGGCGTAGCCCAGGGCCCCGGGGATGAACATGGCGGCCGCGATGGGCACGCGCAAGGCCATCAGCGCGAGCATCAGGGCGAAGATGGCGAGGCCGGCTGTCATCTGTTCCCGAGCTTGGCTTGGCGCACAGGCCCATGCCCGGAGTTCGCCCGGGCGGGCGACCTACTTTCTTGTGCGAACAAGAAAGTAGGCAAAGAAATCGCCCCTGCGAAACCGCCCACCCGCAAAGCGGGTGGGTGCCCTGCGATGCTCGAAGACCGAGGCCCGCGCAAAACTCCCGCCGCTACGCTCTGGTCAAACAGTTGCGCGGAGCCAGTTGTTGAAGCGCGCCAAGGCGCGCGCCTCGGTCTCCTGTGCTTCTCGGCGGTTTCAAAGGGGGAATCCCAAACAGCCGAACAACCAACCGCCAAACGCATCAGACGGCTGGTGCGGGCTGTTCCTTCACTCCCCCTTTGAGTCCCGCCGAGGAGCGCACGGCCTTGAGGCCGCGTGCGCCAGCACGCTTCAAGCTCTGACTCCGCGCAACTGTTTGACCACAGCGGCCCTTGGGCCGCGACGGGAGTTTTGCGCGGGGCCTCAAGGACGGCGCACCGCAGGGAACCCCTCGCTGTGCGAGGGGCGGGCGGTTCGGGGGCGACTCTTTGCCTACTTTCTGGTCGCTCAGAAAGTAGGTCGCCCGCCGGGGCGAACTCCCGGCTGGGCCTGGCCATCAAGCTTCACCTCGCTGAACAGCTTGCACCACCGCAATCACCGCCGTCAGTGCCAAGCCTGGCGCCAAGATGGCGTAGGCCCACCACATCGGCAGGCCCAGGATCATGGTCTGCTCACCGGCCTCGTCCACCGCCGCCGCGCCCATGCCGGTGCGCCAGGCCAGCAACCCCAGCATGACGGCCAGAAGCAGCGCGCCGAAGCGGTCCAGCGCGCCATTGACACGCTCGGGTGCAGCCTGGGTGAAGAAGTCCACGATGATGTTGCCGCGCCGCAGCTGGCACCAGGGCAGGCACAGCGCGATCGCCAGCGCAATGCCGATCTGGCTCAGTTCCACATCACCACGCACGGGGCTGGCGAACAGGTTGCGGCCGATGACGCTCCACAGCGTCATGCCGGCGACGAGCAGCGCGCAGACGCCGCCCAGCAGCGCAAATACTGCCGCCAGCTTCTCAAGCCATTTCACTTCTTGTACTTGGCCAGCAGCGCCTGCGCTTCGCTCAGCATCTGCTTGCCGGGCAGGCCACGCTTGTCCATGTCGGCGGCCCAATCGTCGTAGAGCGGATGGCTGGCCTTGATCCAGTTGTCCACCTCGGCAGCCGGCACCGTGTAGAAGACATTGCCGCGGTCCACCGCCGGCTTTCGGCCAGGCGCCTGGCTGGCATCCCAGGTGCGGCCGGCGGCCTGTGACAGGGCGGCGCCGGAGTTCCTGTCGATGACGGCCTTCAGGTCGGCCGGCAGGCTGTCGTATTTGGCCGGGTTCATCGCCAGGATGAAGACCGCGCTGTACAGCGCCGGCCGGCTCGGGTCGGTCTCGGTGTGGTACTTGACCATCTCGTGCAGCTTGACCGAGGGGATGACCTCCCAGGGCAGCGCAAAGCCGTCGATGGTGCCCTTGCTGACCGCATCGGCCACGGCCGGCAGCGGCATGCCGACCGGTGAGGCACCCAGGCTGCTGAGCAGCTTGTTGGTCTGGCGCGTCGGTGCGCGCAACTTCAGGCCCTTGAAGTCGGCCAGCGTCTTGATCTGGCGCTCGCGGGTGTGCAGATAGCCCTCGTCGTGCGTCGCGAACATCAGCGGCTTGACCGCGGCAAACTCCTTGACGGCGTACTTGCCATAGAAGTCCCAGGCTGCGCGCGACGCCGCCTCGGCGGAGTTCGTCATGAAGGGCAGCTCGAACACCTCCATGATGGGAAAGCGCCCGGCCGTGTAGCCCGGTAGCGTGAAGGCGATGTCGACGACACCGTCCTTGACCTGGTCGATCAACTGGGCCGGCGTGCCGCCGAGCTGCATGGCCGGGTAGACCTGGCATTTCAGGCGGTTGCCGGAGTCTGCCGCGATCTTGTCGCACCAGGGCGCCAGGATCTGTGTCGGCGGCATGGCGCCGGGCGGCCAGAAGTGATGCACCTTGAGCGTGATCGGCTCGTTGGCCTGCACCGCGGTCGCGGCCAGCAGGGCGGCGATGAAGGCGATTGCTTTCATGCCCGGTCTCCTTGTTGTGTGGCGGCGATCCTAGGGGAATTGGCTCTGCTGACATCCCCGCACCCACCCTAGGGGGGGGTGTCCTACAGCCAAAGACCCTGCACTGACATACCGTTGGCAGCAGTTTGCGATACGGTGCCACCCATGTTGACCGAGCTGCTCCGCGCCACCCGAGCCCATTCGCTCGCCCTTGCCGCGCCCCTGTCGGACGAGGACGCCCAGCTGCAGTCCATGGCCGACGCCAGCCCTACCAAATGGCATCTGGCCCACACGACCTGGTTCTTCGAGACCCTGGTGCTGTTGCCACATCTGCCGGACTACTGCGTCTTCGACGAGCGCTGGCCGCGCCTCTTCAATTCCTATTACGAGAGCCTGGGCCCGCGTCATGCGCGCCCGCAACGCGGCCTGCTGAGCCGGCCCAGCCTGGACGAGGTCAAGGCCTACCGCCGCCATGTGGATGCCGCCCTGGCCGACCTGCTGCCACATGCTGGCGACGATGCCCGCCGGCTGATCGAACTGGGCTGCCACCACGAGCAGCAGCACCAGGAGCTGCTGCTGACCGACATCCTGCACGCCTTTTCCTGCAACCCACTGCTGCCGGCCTACGACGTGTCAACACCGCTCAAGGCCGTCGCCCCCGATCAGGCCTGGTTGAAGCACGCTGGCGGCATCGTCGACATCGGCCATGGCGGCAGCGGCTTTGCCTTCGACAACGAAGGCCCGCGCCACCAGGCCCTGCTCGCGCCTTTCGAGATCAGCAACCGCCTCGTCACCTGCGGTGAGTACGAAGACTTCATCGACGCGGGCGGCTACCGCGAGCCGCTGCTGTGGCTGTCCGATGGCTGGGCCACCGTGCAGGCCCAGGGCTGGCAGCGACCGGCCTACTGGCTGGAAGACGGCAGTGTGTTCGGCCTGCATGGCGTGCAACCGCTGGATGCCGACGCGCCTGTCATGCAGCTCAGCTTCTACGAGGCTTGCGCTTTTGCTGAATGGGCTGGCGCGCGGCTGCCGACCGAGTTCGAGTGGGAGGCGGCATGCGGATTGCCGGGCTTCGCGCTGGCCGCCGATCAGGCCTGGCAGTGGACTCGCTCCAGCTACGCGCCCTACCCCGGCTTCAAACCCGCGGCGGGCGCGGTTGGTGAATACAACGGCAAGTTCATGGTGGGGCAGCAGGTATTGAGAGGCGGCAGCCTCGCGACCCCGCTGGGCCACGCACGACCGAGTTACCGCAATTTTTTCCCGCCGGCCGCACGCTGGCAGTTCAGTGGAGTGAGGCTCGCAAGATGAAACCAGGAATTGAATGGCGCCAGCCCCGCGCTTCGGCCGACAACGAGCAGTTCGCGGCCGACCTGCACGCGGCGCTGAGCCGCGCGCCCAAGGCGATCTCGCCCAAGTACTTCTACGACGAGACCGGCTCCAAGTTGTTCGAGCAGATCTGCGACCTGCCCGAGTACTACCCGACGCGCACCGAACTGTCACTGCTGCAGACGCATGCGGACGACATGGTCGCGCAGATGGGCGGCCAGGTGCAGCTCGTCGAATACGGTGCCGGCGCTCTGCGCAAGGTGCGCCTGCTGCTGGACGCCATCCCGCGCGACAGCGTGCAGTTCGTGCCGGTGGACATCTCAGGCCCGCACCTGCTGGCGGCCTGTGACGGGCTGGCAGGCGACTATCCGGGCCTGGCCATCCAGCCGCTGGTGGCTGACTTCACGCGCCCGCACACGCTGCCACCCTGCCCCGAAGGCAGCCGCCGTGTCGGCTTCTTCCCTGGCTCCAGCATTGGCAATTTCACGCCGAGCGAGGCGGACGCCTTCCTGCGTCTGGCCGCGGGCGAACTGGCCGGCGGTGGCCTGCTGATCGGCATCGATCTCGTGAAGGACCACGGCACGCTGCATGCCGCCTACAACGACGCGGCCGGCGTGACGGCCGCGTTCAACATGAATTTGCTGCACCGCGCCCGCCAGAAGCTGGGTGCGGAATTCCCGCCGGACGGCTTCGAGCACCTGGCCTTCTACAACCCGGCCTACCGGCGCATCGAGATGCATCTGCGCGCGACCCGGCCGCTGGAGCTGCGGCTGGGTGATGAGGTCTACGCGTTCAGCGAGGGCGAGACCCTGCATACCGAGCATTCGCACAAATACACCGTCTCCGGCTTCCAGGCCCTGGCCGAGCGCGCGGGCTTCAGGCCGGGCAAGGTGTGGACGGATGCGAACGGGTGGTTTGCGGTGCTGTGGCTGGAGGCAGAGAGCAGCAAATAAGCCAGCACTATGCGCGTCGCCCGCCAAACCCCGGGCGCTTGCTGTCGTGCTTGACGACGATGATCCTGACCTCGTCCGCGATCACGCGATAGACAACTGTGTATGGAAAGACGCTCATGGCGAAACCGCGTCGGCCATTTGAGCGTGGCGAGCCGATGTCGGGATGCTCAAGGAGCAGGGCAGCAAGCCGTTTGAACTCTGCAACAAAACGGGCCGCCACGATGGGCGAGCCCTCACGCTCGTAGAAGGCGGCGGCTTCGTGGACGTCTTGCTCTGCGGCCGGATGCAGTGTGACCTTCATCCGGGAAAGCGGGCTTCCAGTCTGGCGACGGCCACATCGACGGGCACGGCGTTGGCGGTGCCGACTTCAAGCTCTTGCTCGCGTTCGTCGGCCAGCTTGTCCCAAGCAGCCTCAACGCCAGCGTCCACGTCCAGGCTGGCGATCAATCGATCCAGCAACTTCGCGCGATCGGCTGGCGATAGTCGCAGTACTTCTGCTTGAAGGGTTTCGAGAGCGGTCGTCATGAGCATCCCCTGGGGCCCGAAGCTTGGGCAGTTCGGGTAGCTTGCCACAACTCCGTTCGGGCACTGCGAACCCGAACGATGCATGACGCGGCCAACGTTGGGGATCACTGCGTTCACCCCTACTGGAGCCCGGCGATATAGCGTTCTGCCGCGTCAGAACACGGAATCGATTGGCAGCGATCTCAGATCGCCAACCTCTCCCGCACCCCATCCGCCGGCATGTCCTTGCCCCGCCCACGCATGACGATCTCGCCGCGCTGCATCAGCAAATACTGGTCGGCCAGCTCTTCGGCGAAGTCGTAGAACTGCTCGACGAGCACGACCGACAGGCCCTTGTCGTGGGCCAGGTGCTTGATGACGCGGCCGATGTCCTGGATGACGTTGGGCTGGATGCCCTCGGTCGGTTCGTCCAGCAGCAGCACCTTCGGCCCCGGCGCGAGCGCGCGGGCGATGGCCAGCTGCTGTTGCTGGCCGCCGGACAGGTCTCCGCCGCGGCGGGAACGCATCTTGTCGAGCACGGGGAACAGCTCGAACAACTCTTTCGGCAACGGCGTGCCCGCGGGCTGGCTGGAAAGACCCATTTGCAGGTTCTCCATGACCGTGAGCCGGCCGAAGATTTCCCGGCCCTGCGGCACGTAGCCCAGGCCGGCGCGAACGCGCTGGTGCGTCTTCAGCTTGTTGATTGCCTCGCCGTCCAGCGTGATGCTGCCGGACGTGACAGGCACGACCCCCATCAGGCTCTTCAGCAGCGTCGTCTTGCCGACACCGTTGCGACCCAGCACGACCGTGATTTCACCGGGCTTCAAGTCGAAGCTCAGGCCGCGCAGGATGTGAGAGCCGCCGTAGTGCTTGTGCAGGTCCTGCACTTTCAAGATGTCATCTGCCAAGGTACACCTCGATCACCTTCTCGTCGGACTGCACGGCGGCCATGGTGCCTTCGGCCAAGGTCTTGCCTTCATGTAAAACCGTGACCGTGCGATGCGCGCCGGCCAGCGTGCCGACGAAGTTCATGTCGTGCTCGACC
The DNA here is from genome assembly GCF_056401875.1 of Roseateles sp. P4_D2. NCBI lineage: Bacteria > Pseudomonadati > Pseudomonadota > Betaproteobacteria > Burkholderiales > Sphaerotilaceae > Roseateles > Roseateles sp. P4_D2. Next base: position 84,641 of record NZ_JBFUIM010000007.1, read on the forward strand.
ACGACGAGGGAATGCTTGCCCTCCAGGCTCAGGAACAGCTCGGCGGTGCGCTCGGTCTCCTCGTCGGTCATGCCCGCCACGGGCTCGTCGAGCAGCAGCAGCTTGGGGTCTTGCGCCAGCAGCATGCCGATCTCCAGCCACTGCTTCTGACCGTGGCTCAGCAGGCCGGCGACGCGCTCGCGCTCCTCGGTCAGGTGCACAGTCTTCAGCAACTCGCCAAGCCGATCCTTTTGCTCGCCATTCAACTTGGCCCGCATGGCGAAGCGCGCGCGGCGATCACCAGCGAGAGCCAGCTCCAGGTTCTCGGCCACGGTCAGCGCCTCGAACACCGTGGGCTTCTGGAACTTTCGGCCGATGCCCGCGCGGGCAATCTGCTGCTCGCTCATCAGACGCAGGTTGAGGTTGCTGCCGAAGAAGATGCGTCCGCTGTCGGGCCGCGTCTTGCCCGTGAGGCAGTCCATCGTCGTCGTCTTGCCAGCACCGTTCGGACCGATGACACAGCGCAGTTCGCCCACGCCGACCGTGAACGACAAGCCGCCCAACGCCTGGAATCCGTCGAAGGCGACCTTGAGGTCTTCGACGTAGAGCGCAACACCTTGGTTGAAAACAGGCTCGCCAGACGTGGCGAAGCGGGTAATGGCACGGGAGCGTGCCTCAGCGCCCGCCTCAAGAAGTTCTGGTGTCATTTCTTGAACCTCTTCGCCAGCCCCATCAAGCCTTGCGGCAGGAACAGCGTCACCGCGATGAAGAGCCCGCCGAGGATGTAGAGCCAGCCTTCCGGCCACCAGGCCGTGAAGACCGATTTCGTCCCATTGACGAAGAAGGCGCCGAGCACCGGCCCGATCAGCGTGCCGCGCCCGCCGACCGCTGCCCAGATGGCCATCTCGATACTGGCCGCCGGGCTCATCTCGCCGGGGTTGATGATGCCGACCTGGGGCACATAGAGGATGCCGGCCAGCGCGCACATGACCGCCGAGATCACGTAGGCGCTGAGCTTGAACGCGACCGGGTCATAGCCGAGGAAGCGCACGCGACCCTCGGCGTCGCGGATGGCTTGCAGGATGCGGCCCCAGCGGCTTTTTGTCAGTGCCCGGGCGATCAGGTAGCAAGTAATCAGCGCCAGGCCGCTGGCGATGCACAGACCGACTTTCATGCCCGGCGTGTTCAGCGGCATGCCGGCGATGCGCTTGAAATCGGTGAAGCCATTGTTGCCGCCAAAGCCCGTCTCATTGCGGAAGAACAGCAGCATGGCCGCCACCGTCAGCGCCTGCGTGATGATGGAAAAGTACACACCCTGGATGCGCGAGCGGAAGGCGAAGTAGCCGAACACCGCGGCCAGCAACCCCGGCACGGCGAGCGCCAGGAAGATCTGCCCCGCCAGCGAGTCGCTGAGCGCCCAGTGCCAGGGCAGCTCCTTCCAGTTCAGGAAGACCATGAAGTCCGGCAGGTCCGATTGGTACTGGCCTTCGCGGCCGATCTGGCGCATCAGATACATGCCCATGCCATAGCCACCCAGGGCAAAGAAAAGCCCATGGCCGAGCGACAGGATGCCGCCGAAACCCCAGATGAGGTCCAAGGCCAGGGCACAAATGGCAAAGCAAAGAAACTTGCCGAGCAGGCCCACGTAGAACTCGCTCAAGTGCAGCGCGTGGCCGGGCGGGAAAGCGAGGTGCAGCAAGGGCACGAACAGCAGCACGAGGGCCCCCGCGATGAGCAACGTCTTCTTCATTCGACCGACCTGCCCTTCAATGCGAACAGGCCTTGCGGCTTTTTCTGGATGACGAGCACCAGCAACATGAGCAGCGCGATCTTGGCGAGCACAGCGCCCTGCCAGCCCTCCAGCAGCTTGGACAGCACCCCAAGGCCCAGGCCCGCGTAAACGGTGCCGGCAAGCTGGCCCACGCCGCCCAGCACGACGACCATGAAGGCGTCGACGATGTAGCTCTGGCCGAGGTCAGGGCCGACATTGCCGATCTGGCTCAGTGCGCAGCCGGCCAGGCCCGCGATGCCCGAGCCGAGCGCGAAGGCCATCGTGTCGACCTTGGCGGTGTTGACGCCCACGCAGGCCGCCATGCGGCGGTTCTGCGTGACGCCACGCACCATCAGGCCCAAACGCGTCTTGGCCAGCAGCAAAGCCATGCCGACCAGCACCAGCGCCGCAAATCCAAGAATGGCCAGGCGGTTGTAGGGCAGCGTCAGATTGGGCAGCAGCGCCCAGCCGCCGGACAGCCAGGTGGGGTTCTCGACCGCCACGTTCTGCGCGCCGAACAACGTGCGTACGGCCTGCATCAGCACGAGTGAAATGCCCCAGGTCGCCAGCAGCGTCTCCAGCGGCCGGCCGTAGAGCCAGCGGATGACGGTACGTTCCATCGCTGCGCCGACGAGGGCAGCGACGATGAAGCTGGCGGGCAGCGCCAGCCACAGGTAGTAATCGAAGGCCGCAGGCAGCCAGGCGCGAAAGCCCTGCTGCACGCAATAAGTGGCGTAGGCGCCCACCATCAGCAGCTCGCCGTGCGCCATGTTGATGACGCCCATCAGGCCGTAGGTGATGGCCAGGCCCAACGCGACGAGCAAGAGCACAGAGCCGAGGCTCAGGCCCGAGAACAGCAGCTGCGCGCGCTCGCCCCAGGCCAGGCGGTCGCCGATGGCGTCGATGGCGTTCTTCATCGCGGCCTTGGTGGCGGCATCGGTCTCGCCGCTCATGCGCTCCAGCAGCAGCGCGCGCGTCGTCGGGTCGGCGCTGCCGGCCAGCTCGACGGCGGCGGCACGGCGCTGTGCGGCGTCCGTTGACGACAGCTTGGCGCCGGCTACCAGCGCGCCCAATTGGCTGCGCAGGCCCGCGTCCGTCTCGGCCGCTAGCGCACGCTCGTAGAGCGGCAGCTTGACGGCGCTGGCGTCTTCGCGCAGCGTCACCAGCGCCTTGGCGCGTGTATCGCGATCCTTGGACAGCAGGGCCAGCCCCGCCAGCGCCGAATCGATCTCGCGACGCAGGCGGTTGTTCAGCATCGGCTCTTCGCCCTCGGGCGGCGCAGCGCCCTCGGCGGCCACGACCGCCTTGCCCTCGCGCAGCCGCACTCGGCCGTCGAGCAGTGCGTGCAGGTAGTCCGCCAGCGCCGGGTCAGCCTGCGCCACGGCCTCGTTGAGGGCGGCGACACGCTCGTCGCCTTCACCAGCGGCGATGCGGGTCAGCAATTCAGGCGGCAGCGCAGCCCAGGCCGAAAAGCCCAGGAGCGCCAGACACCAACCGATCAGAAGTCGTTTGATCATGAGAACCCACGAAGACGCAGACCAGCGCCGCACAAAGTGCGCGCGCCCCTCCAGCGGCCGCCGTGGATCTGGCTCTGCCAGTCCACCAGCGGCGCCCCCTCGAAGGGGGCCGCAGCTTTGCTGCGGTAGGGGGTGAGCCTTATTTCGCGGGCTCGTCCTTCTTGCCCTTGTTCTCAGGGATGTAGGGGCTCCACGGCTGGGCCTTGACCGGGCCGGGCGTCTTCCACACCACGTTGAACTGGCCGTCACCCTTCACTTCGCCGATGAAGACCGACTTGTGCAGGTGGTGGTTCTTCTCGTCCATCTTGGACGTGATGCCCGACGGTGCCGTGAAGGTCTGGCCGGCCATCGCCGCGATGACCTTGTCGGTGTCGGTGCTGCCGGCCTTCTTGACGGCCTGCGCCCACATGTTGATGCCGATGTAGGTGGCTTCCATCGGGTCGTTGGTCAGCGGCTTGTCCTTGTGGCCGGCAATGCCCTTGGCCTTGGCGTAGTCGCTCCACTTCTTGATGAAGGCGTCGTTGGCCGGTGCCTTGATGGACATGAAGTAGTTCCACGCGGCCAGGTGGCCTTGCAGCGGCTTGGTGTCCACGCCGCGCAGCTCTTCCTCACCGACCGAGAAGGCCACCACCGGCACATCGGTCGCCTTCAGGCCCTGGTTGCCCAGTTCCTTGTAGAAGGGCACGTTGGAGTCGCCGTTGATCGTGGAGATGACCGCCGTCTTCTTGCCTTCGGCGGCGAACTTCTTGATCTTGGCAATGATGCTTTGGTAGTCCGCGTGGCCGAAGGGGGTGTAGTCCTCCATGATGTCGGCTTCGGGGATGCCCTTGCTCTTCAGGAAGGCGCGCAGGATCTTGTTCGTCGTGCGCGGGTAGACGTAATCGGTGCCCAGCAGCACGAAGCGCTTGGCGCCGCCGCCGTCCTTGCTCATCAGGTATTCGACGGCGGGGATGGCCTGCTGGTTGGGCGCGGCACCCGTGTAGAACACGTTCTTGCTCAGCTCTTCACCCTCGTACTGCACCGGGTAGAACAACAGCGCGTTGGTCTGCTCGAAGACCGGCAGCACCGACTTGCGGCTCACCGAGGTCCAGCAGCCGAACACGACGGCGACCTTGTCCTGCGAGATGAGCTGCTTGGCCTTCTCGGCGAACAGCGGCCAGTTGGAAGCCGGGTCAACCACCACCGGCTCCAGCTTCTTGCCGAGCAAGCCGCCCTTGGCGTTGATCTCGTCGATGGCCATCAGCACGGTGTCCTTCAACACCGTCTCGGAAATGGCCATGGTGCCGGACAGCGAATGCAGCACGCCGACCTTGATGGTGTCGGCAGCAAAGGCGGCGTGGGGGAGCAGGGTGGCAGCGGTGGCCAGTGCAAGAGCGGAACGGCGAAGCATCGGTATTCCTCCAGGTTGGATGTGAGGGTCGGGTAGCCGGAGGGCATGAGCGCAAGCCCCGTGCCAGCTTCGTGCACTTCGTCACACCCTGTGATCGCGCATCCGGCCGCACGCATACAGCCCATGACAGCCCTGTCGCGGTGCGATTCGCACCGTTGGTGTACTGCAGCATCGGGCTATTGCACGAAAACGGGGCTAGTCATGCCCCGATTTGTGGCTTGCGGGTAGACCCTAGCCAGCCAAGCCGCGCAAGACCTGGGACCGGCTTCGGCTGACCATCAACGCCCGGCCGTCCTTCAGTTCGGCGCTGAGCTGGCCATTGGCCAGGCGACGAAAGCGCGCCACCGCATCCAGGTTGACGATGCAGCCGCGGTGGATGCGCACCCAGCGCTCGGCGTCCAGCCTCTCCTCCAGCCGCGCCAGGGCCAGATGCAGCAGGTGCTCGGCACCGCCGGCGTGCACGGCGACGTAGTCGCCCACTGCCTCGAAGTGGCTGACCTCGGCCACGGCCACCGGCACGATGGCCGCGCCGCTGCGCACGAACAGGCGTGTCAGCGGGCCGCGCCCGAGCAGCTCGGCCAGTCGCTCCAACGCCGGTGGGCAGGGCTCGCCCAGGGCGGCGCGCACACGCTCCAGCGTGGCATTGAGCCGCTCAGCGCCGAAGGGCTTGAGCAGATAGTCCAGCGCGCCCAGCTCGAAGGCCGTGATGGCGTGTTCAGCGTGGGCCGTCGTGAAGATGACCAGTGGCGGCGTGCCGGACGCCGCCAGGCGGCGCAGCACCTCGGTGCCCAGCAGACCCGGCATCTGGATGTCCAGGAAGACCAGCTCGGGCTTCAGGCGCTGGATCTCGGCCAGCGCCGCCGGGCCGTCGGCCGCTTCGCCGATGCAGTGCAGCCAGGGCAGGCCTCGCAGCAGATGGCGCAGGCCGGCACGGGCGACGGGCTCGTCGTCGGCGATCAGGGCGGTGACAGCGGCCGTCATGCCTCGTCCTTCACCGGCAGGCGCAGTTCGGCGCGCAGGCCCCGGCCAGGCGCCGTCTGCACCGTCAGTGAAGCGCTGGCGCCGTAGAGCCAACCCAGCCGCTCGCGCAGCCGGCGCAGGCCGGTGCCACCGGCCTCCAGCGCGGCGGGCTCAGCGCCCATGCCGTCATCCGCCGCGGCGATCAGCAGAGTCTCGCCCTCGACGCGTGCAGTGACGCGCACCGTCGTCGCCTCGACCCGCGGCGCGGCACCGTGGCGCACCGCGTTTTCCACCAGCGTCTGCAGCGCGAAGCTCGGCAGCAGCTCGTTCAGCGCCGCGTCCTCGAACTCGGTGACAACACGCAGGCGCTCGCCGAAGCGGATGGCCTCGATGTCCAGATAAAGCTGCACCATCGCCCACTCCTCGCGCAGCGTGACGAACTCGCGCGGGTTGTCGAAGCTCGCGCGCAGCAGGGCCGCAAGTTGCTCGGCCGCGCGCGTGGCGCGTTCGGGGTCCAGCGGGATCAGCTGCACCACCGTGTGCAGCGCGTTGAACAGGAAGTGAGGATGCAGCTGGGCGCGCAAGGCTGCCAGCTGGCTGCGCGCCTGCAGCGCTTCGAGCTGCGCGTTGCGGGCCGCGGCGCGCTGGGCGTAGGCGACGCCGGCGATCATCACGTAGAACCACACGCCGGTGACGAGATAGGCCGCGATGCCGGGCCCAACCACCAGGACGACACGGCCCACCACGAGGCTCTCCACGATGCTGTTGGCCGCGACCCAGGCCACGGCGTACAGCGTCGCACCGAGCGCATGCTTGGCGACGAAGCTCAGCTTCAGCGGATGTGGCCACGGCAGGCGAGCGGTGAAGCGGTGCACGACGAGGCCGAGCACGGCCGCCGTCGCCATCAGACGCAGCGAGTAATGCAGCGCCTCGTGAATGCCGGCGCCATGCACGGTCATCATCAGCACCGCGAACAGCGCTGCTACCGGCAGCCAGCCGATCAGCCATTGCACCCAGATCCAGGCTCTGCCCATTCCTGCTCCGCGCCTATCTAACTGCTTTGCGCGACGTGCGCTTGGCGACGATGGTCAGCGTCCCCTCCTCCCAGTTCGCGCCATTGTCCAGCGAGCGGTCCTGGCGCATCTTGAAGCGGTCAGCGGTGATCTCGGTGAAGCGCGTGCGTGTCAGCACCGGCTTGCCCTCGGCGTTCTGGCCGCTGCCCTCGAGCAGCATTTCACCGCCCTGCCACTGGCCGTTGCTGCTGCCGAAACGCGCGCGGTAGACATCCAGGCCGCTGATGAGCCAGCGCTTGGTCTTGGCGTCGAAGATGCGCTGGCTGTAGTTCAGCGACGTCGGGTTGCCCGACGCATCGAAGATGCGCAGCTCGTCATCCAGGCCGTAGCCGTCGAAGGCTTTCCAGGCCTTCCAGCTGCCCATCAACTTGGGCGCCCCGTGGATCATCGCGGCCAGGCCACCGACCTTGGGTGCCACCTCCAGCTCCCACTGGCCAACGAGGAAGTCGAACTGCGCGGCTTCGGCCGGCGCAGCGGCGGCTGCGGGCGCCGCGCCGCCATGCTGGGCATGGGCAATGCCGGTGAAGGCGAGAGCGAGGGACAGGACAAGAGCTTTCATGACGTCTCCAGGTAAGGGATGCCGCAGCATCGCGACGCGCGGGACGCCTGGCGAGGGCCGAATCGCCGAGTGGCACAACGGTGCCGTCCAACGGTGCGCCGCACGGCCGGCGGCTTCCTACATTGGTCGCCATGGACCCAACTGCACTCATCCGCCTGCGCGGCGTCGGCAAGAGCTACCCGCAAGCGGGCGGCGATTTCCAGGCCCTCGCCGCCCTCGACCTCGACATCCACGCCGGCGAGTTTGTCGCCGTGGTCGGCCCTTCGGGCAGTGGCAAGTCGACGCTGCTCAACCTGCTCGCCGGCATCGACCGCGCGGGCAGTGGCGAGCTGAGCGTGGCTGGCCAAGACCTGCGCGCTTTGCCCGAGCGCGCCTTGTCCCGCTGGCGAGGCAAGGCAGTCGGCGTCGTGTTCCAGTTCTTCCAGCTGCTGCCGACGCTGACCGCTTTGGAGAACGTGATGCTGCCAATGGACTTCTGCGACCAGTGGCCGGCCGCTGAACGGCCTGAGCGAGCACTGGCGCTGCTCGAGCGCCTGGGTGTGGCCGACCAGGCGGACAAGTTCCCGTCTGCCCTTTCAGGCGGCCAGCAGCAGCGCGTGGCCCTGGCCCGGGCGCTGGCCAACGCGCCGGCGCTGATCCTGGCCGACGAGCCGACTGGGAACCTCGACTCCGTCAACGCCGAAGCGCTGCTGGCGCTGCTTGCCGAGCTGGCCCGGGAACAAGGCGTCACCATCGTCATGGTCACGCACGAAGCCGCCGCTCTGGGCCAGGTGCAGCGCAGCCTGCGCCTGCGCGACGGCCGCCTCATCGAGGACCGTCGACATGACTAAGGTTCTCAAAACCTGGCGCGACCTCTGGCAGCACCGCGCACGCAGCCTGCTGGTCGTGCTCGCCGTCGCGCTGGGGCTGACCGCCGCCGGCACCATCCTGAATGCGTGGACCCTGGTCGAACGCGCCACCGACCAGGGCTATAGCGCCAGCCTGCCCGTCTCGGCCACGCTGGTGCTGGACCGGGCCGATGCGCAGGCGCTGGCCCTTGCCAAGGCACAGCCCCAGGTCGTCGCCGCACGGCTGCGGCGCAGCGTGATGGCCGCCGTGCAGGCCAATGGCCGGTCGCGCAATGCCGTCGTCATTGCGCTCGACGACTTTCAGCGCGCCGACATCGGGCGGCTGCAGCTCGACACGCCACCCATCGACGGCGGGCTGTGGATCGAACGCTCGTCGCTGGACTTCTCCGGCGCCAGCGTTGGCGAGCCTGTGTCCCTGCGCGCGGCCGGTGCCGAGACACTGCCGGTCGACATCAAGGGCTTGGTGCGCGACGTCAGCCAGGCGCCCGGCTGGATGGAAAACCTCGTCTACCTGTACGGCACCGCAGCGACGCTGACGCGACTGGGTGCGCCAGCGGGTTTCAACGAATTGCAGTTCCGCATGCGGGACGAGCACGCGACGCGCACCGACGTGCGCGCTGTCGTCGACACCTTGAAGGCCGCGCTGATCGCCGGTGGCTACGTGGTCAAGAGCGTCGACGTGCCCGAACCCGGCCAGCACATCCACGCTGCGCAGATGGACTCGCTGCTGATGACCCAGGGCGCCTTCGGCCTGCTGGCGCTGCTGGCCTGCGGCTTCCTGGTCGTCAACCTCGTGGCCGCGATGCTGGCCGGGCAGACGCGCGAGATCGCCGTCATGAAGGTGCTGGGCGGCTCGCCTGGCCAGATCGGCGCGATGGTGCTGGCCCAGGCTGGCGCTTTAGGCCTGCTGGCCTCGGCAATCGCACTGCCCTTGGCGCTGTGGCTGGGGCGGCTCTACGGCGGGCTCAAGGCCGAGCTGCTGAACTTTCCGCTCGACGGCATTGCCACACCGGCGTGGGGCGTTGCGCTGCAGTTGGCCGTCGGGCTCGCGCTGCCGCTGGCCGCCGCCGCGCTGCCGGTGCGTACGGCCCTGCGCCGCCCCGTGGGCGAGGCGCTGCGCGACATCGGCATCACCCGCGAAGGCCGGCCGCTGAGCCTGCAGCGCGGCGCGCTGGCGGCGCGGCTGGTGCCGCTGCTCGGTGGCTGGGCGCGGCCACTGCTGCTGTCGGTGGGCAATGCCTTTCGCCGCCGCCAGCGCATGCTGCTGACCGTGCTGGCCCTGGCCAGCGGTGGCGCGGTGTATCTGGGTGCCGCCAATTTGCGCAGCGCCGTGCGCGGGTCGGTGGACGATCTCTTCGATGCCCAGCGCTTCCAGCTGCAGGTGCGCGTCGCCACGCCTTCACCCGCCACCAAGCTGGAGGCGCTGGCCCAGCAGGTGCCTGGCGTCGCGGCGGCCGAGGCCTGGCGCGGGCTGCGTACCAGCCTCGGTGCCGAGCCGCTGACGCTGCTCGGCGTGCCGCCCAGCGGCCGTCTGCTGGCGCCGCGTCTGCTCGAGGGTCGTTGGCTGGCGGGTGACGGCGAACTTGTCGTCAGCCGTCTGCTGCAGAGGCAGCAGCCCGCGCTGACCGTCGGCAGCCACCAACGCATCGCCGGCCGCGACTGGACCATCGTTGGCCTCGTCGAGGCCGGCCCGCAAGCCCTGGCCTACACCTCGCGTGCCACGCTGGACGCGCTGGCCGGCAACGAGCTCGCGACCAGCCTGGTGCTGAAGCTGGATCGGCCGGACTCGCCGGTCGCCCTCCTTGACGCCGTGCAGCAGCTGCGTGGTGCCCTCACTGAAGCCGGCATCGGCATTGCCGCCAGCCAGTCCCAGGCCGACAACCGCCGCGTCGTCGAGGACCATCTGCTGATGTTTGTGGACTTCCTTGGCGCCATGGGCCTGGTGATGATCGCCGTCGGCGCGATGGGCCTGGCCTCGACGATGGGCCTGGCCGTGCTGGAGCGCCGGCGCGAGATCGGTGTGCTTCGGGCCATCGGTGCACGCGATGGCGCCATCCTGGCAATGGTGCAGGTCGAGGGCCTGACCCTGGTCGTGCTGGCCTGGCTGACGTCGCTGCCCCTGGCCCTGCCCATCAGCGCCCTGCTCGAGGTGGCCTTCGGTCGCATCATGTTCAGCGTGCCGTGGCGTCTGGTACCGAGCGCGACCACGGCGTTCGGCTGGCTCGGATTGATGGCGCTGATCTCGCTGATTGCCTGCGCGCTGCCCGCACGCCGCGCGTTGCGCATTCCCGCTGCGCAGGCGCTTGCCTACGCCTGAGTCACGGTAAGCCCCAATCGCCATTTGAAGCACTTCTCAAGACAATCGCGGCCTCCCGGCAGGTGGCGATCTCCTTGAGTCACACAACATTACAGAAGTCGTACGAAACGCAAGGTTGGCGCTGCCGGGCGGCCCGCAAGATGCGGCGCATGTTGGCGTTGGCGGTGTTGCCCTGGAGTTGCGCGGCCATGGCGGCCGGGCCTGCTTCGACCTCGTCTGCGCCCGAAGGCAGCGGTGAGCTCAACGTGCTGCACTGGTGGACATCCACCAGCGAACGCGCCGCAGCCAACCACGTCGCCGCACGCATGGCCGAGAACGGCCTGAAGTGGGTGGACGGTGCCGTGGCCGGCGGCGGCGGCGGTCCGGCCATCAAGGTGCTGAACGAACGCATCCTGCGCCGCATGGCGCCCAAGGTGGCGCAGCTCAACGGCGCGTCCATGAACGAATGGGCCGACATGGGCCTGCTGCTCGAACTCGACGGTGTCGCCGCGAAGCGCAACTGGTCCAAGGTCATGTTCCCGCAGGTCATGGCCCAGGTGACGGTGCGCGGGCACATCGTCGCGGCACCGTTGGGCATCCAGCGCATCAACAACCTCTATCTGAACAAAGCGCTGCTGAAGCGCCATGGCATCGAGCCGCCCAATGACTGGGACGGCCTGGAGCGCGCCGCCGTCAAGCTGCGCGCCGTCGGCGTCACGCCGGTCGCCTTCAGCGACGAGCCCTGGCAGGTGGCCACCATCTTCGAGGCCATGCTGCTCAGCGAGGCCGGCCCGGCGCTGTACCGCCGCATGCTGGAGCAACGCGACCTCAGCGCTTTCGACGACCCGGCGCTGGAGCGCGCCCTCAAGCGCCTGCGCAACTGGCGCAACCTCGCGCTGCCGGCCAGTGGTGTGGCGCCCGGCGAGCGACCCTGGACCGACGTCGTTGCCGACTTCGCCAATGAGCGCGCGGCCATGATGATCATGGGCGACTGGGCTCGCGGCGAGTTGGGCGCCATGGGGCTGGAAGGTGAGCGCGACTTCAGCTGCAAGGCCGTGCCCGGCACCGCCCAGGCCCATCTCTACAGCATCGACACCCTGGCCATGCTGGCCGGCAATGGCGGCAGCCAGGCCGACCAGGAGAAGATGGCCGAGCTGCTCGGCAGCGCCACGCTGCAGCTCGGCTACAACCGCATCAAAGGCTCCATCCCCGTGCGCCGCGACGTGCCGGTGGACGAGCTGGACCCCTGCGCGCAAGCCTCCTTCCATCTCTTCGCCAACCCCAACACGCCGCGCGTGCCCAGCCTCGTGCACCGCATGGCCTTTGGCGAGGTCGGCAAGAACGCCATCATCGAAACCGTCCATCGCTTTGCGCTGGACCCGAGCCAGACGCCCGCCGCCGCACAGCGCAAGCTGCAGGGCCTGCTGCGCGCACTCGCTCCCAAGAAAGCTGTCCCATGACCCCGCGCAAGATCCTGATCGTCGACGACGATCAAAAAATCCGCAGCCTGTTGAAAACCTATCTCGAGAAAAACCAGTACGAGGTGCTGCTGGCCCACGATGGCGCCAGCTTCATGGCCGAGTTCGAACGCCACCGCGACGAAATCAGCCTGTGCATCCTGGACGTGATGCTGCCCGACACCGAGGGCTTCACGCTGTGCCAGTCGGTGCGCCGCCGCTCCGAGGTGCCCGTCATCATGCTGACCGCCAGCGCCGACGAAACCGACCGTATCGTCGGCCTGGAGCTGGGCGCCGACGACTACCTCGGCAAGCCCTTCAACCCGCGCGAGCTGCTGGCGCGCATCAAGGCCATCACGCGCCGCACCGGCCAGGAGAAGGCCAAGGAGCCGCGCTACTACGCCTTCAACGGCTTCACGCTGGACCTGCTGGAGCGCAGCCTCATCGACCCCGACGGCACGGCCACCGCGCTGTCGGGCATGGACTTCCAGCTGCTCAAGCTGCTGGTGGAACACCCGGGCGAGGTGCTGGACCGCAGCCGCCTGGCCGAGGTCACGCGCGGCCGCGACCTGGGGCCGCTGGACCGGTCGCTGGACGTGCAGGTCAGCCGCCTGCGCCAGCGCCTGCAGGACGATGGCAAGCAGCCGGCGCTGATCAAGACCGTGCGCGGCTCGGGCTACGTTTTCTCAACGACGGTGACACCGCGGCATGCCCTCGGAGGTTGAGGACGCCGGCCCACTCGTACCAGCGCGAAGCTGGTGGCATCGCGCCAGCAGCTTTCTCTTCGACAGCCTGCAGGGCCGCTTCGTGCTCGCCATGCTGGGCGGCCTGGCTCTTGTGCAGTTGGTCGTCAACCTGCTCTGGTACAGCCAGATCGAGCAGCGGGTGCGGCGCCAGACCGAGCTGGCCGCGCATCACGTCGCCAGCGGTGCAATAGGTGCCGTACGTGCGCTGCGTGAGCTGCCGGCGGCCTATCGCCCCCTGCTCATCGAACAGTTGCGCACGATGGGCGGCACACGCTTCCTCGTCTTCTTCAACGGCGCCGCGGTCAGTGTTGAGCCCCTTCCCAGCCAGCCGATGGCGCACATGTTGGAGCAACAGGTCACACAGGAACTGACCGCCCAGTTGCCCAAGGGCACGCCGCTGCGCGTGGCGCTGGCCTCGCCCATCGGCCTGGCCGTGTCGCCCAGCGGCGCGCTGCTGAGCGACTTGCCGGAGAGCTGGGTCGAGCCCTCGTTGATTGCCGCCGAGCGGCCCGCGCCCTTTCTCGTCATCCAGGCCGAGACCGAGCCGGGCGTGTGGCTCTACCTGAGCAGCACCCTGCCCGATCCCTACTTCCTGGAGCAACTGGAGTTCTTCACCTGGCAACGCTTGACGCCGCAACTGCTGGCCCTGGGCCTGGCCGTGCTGCTGACGCTGATCGCCGTGCGCGCCATCACGCGGCCGCTGGCGGGCCTGAGCCAGGCGGCCGCGCGCGTGGGCCGGCGCGTGGCGCCCAAGCCATTGCGTGTCAGCGGCACGCAGGAGGTGCGCCAGGCCATCGAGGCCTTCAACGACATGCAGGAGCGCATCCGCCGCTACATCGGCGACCGCGAGCGGCTGTTCGCGTCCATCTCGCACGACCTGCGCACGCCGATCACGCGGCTGCGCCTGCGCAGCGAGTTGCTGGACGACACCGCCGTGCAGGACGAGTTCCATGAGGACCTCGACGAGCTGGACATGATGGTGAAAACGGCGCTGCAGATCGTCAAGGACACCGACATCCACGAGAACCGCGCGCCGCTGCGCATCGACCTCGTGCTGCAGAAGATGGTGCGCGACGCGCGCATGGGAGGGCACAAGATCGAGCTGCAGAACGAGGCGCTGACGGTATTCGGCAAGCCGCTGGCGCTCAAGCGAGCCATCGGCAATTTGCTGGACAACGCGATGTTCTACGGCGAGAGCCAGCAGCAGCCGGTGGAGGTCAGCGTGTGCAGCGACGAGGACGGCCTCGTGCTCGTGACCGTGCGCGACCATGGCCCCGGTGTGCCGGAGAGCGCGCTGGCGCGGCTGGGCCAGCCCTACACGCGGCTGGAGCATGGCGCCGCGATGCGCAAGGAGGGCTTGGGCTTGGGCCTGTCCATCGTGCGCGAGATCGTGGCGGACCACGGCGGCACGGTCGGGTTTCGTAATCACCCGGCCGGCGGATTTGAAGTCCGGGTTGCCCTACCCGCAGGCTGAGCAATGGCGCCTCCCAAACACATCGCCATCGTCGGCGGCGGCACGGCCGGCTGGATGACGGCCAACCTGCTGCGGCACCGCTGGGCGCGGCTCGGCGTTGACGTCACGCTGATCGAGTCGGCCGACATTGGCACCATCGGCGTCGGCGAGGGTTCGACGCCCTTTTTGCGCCACTTCTTCCGCACGCTGGGCATTGAAGAACGCGACTGGATGCCGGCCTGTGACGCGACCTTCAAGAGCAGCATCCGCTTCCCCGGCTGGAGCACCGTTGCGGGCTACGAGAGCTACGTTCATCCTTTCTTCAGTGAAGCGGACCGTGAGCTGGGCAATCTCTTCTTCACCAACGCCTGTCTGCGTCGGCGTGGCCAGGCGGCCGATGCCAACCCGCGGGACTTCTTTCTCGCCGCAGAGTTGGCCCGGCAGCGAAGAGCGCCGCTCGGCACGGATTACGCCTATCACTTCGACGCTGGCAAGCTCGGCGCCTTCCTGCGCACGCACGCGGTGGGCCTCGGTGTGCGCCACATCGTCGACACGGTGGCGCGCGTGGAACTGCGCGAGAACGGCGACATCGCGGCTGTGCACCTGAAGAGCGGCGCGCGCGTCGATGCGGACCTCTTTGTTGATTGCAGCGGCTTCAAAGGCCTGCTGATCACCGAGACGCTCGGCGAGCCGTTCCACCCCTACCGCGACAACCTCCTCAACGACCGCGCCATCGCCATCCCGACACCGCTGGTCGACGGCGAGGACATCCCCTGCGAGACCGTCTCGACCGCGCTGCGCCACGGCTGGGCCTGGCAGATCCCGCTGACGACGCGCTATGGCAATGGCTATGTCTACAGCTCTGACTTCGTCAGCGATGACGAGGCCGAGCGCGAGTTGCGCGAGGTCCTCGGCGCCGCGGCCGAAGGCGCCACCGCGCGACGCCTGCGCATGCGCGTGGGCTGCGTGAAGCAGCACTGGCGCCAGAACTGCGTCGCCATAGGCCTGGCCCAGGGCTTCATCGAACCGCTGGAAGCGACGGCGCTGATGCTGATCCAGCTCAGCGTGGAGCAGTTCATCGCAGCCATGGAAGGTGGCGAATTCGAGCGCCGACAACAGGACGCGTTCAACCGCCGCGTCAGCGAGATGTTCGAGGGCGTGCGCGACTACGTCGTCGCCCACTACCAGCTCAACACGCGTCGCGACACCGACTACTGGCGCGCCAACCGCGCCAACAAGAACATCTCCGACCGGCTCGCCAGCCTGCTCGACGTCTGGGGCCGCGGCGGCGACTTCGAGGCCGAGCTGGAGCGCCACGGCGCGAAGCTGATGTATCTGCGCCCGTCCTGGTACTGCCTGTTCGCCGGCATGGGCCGCTTCCCAGCTGAGCTGCGCGCGGCGCCTCAGGCCATCACGGCCGCGGTCGCAAGACAAAGCCTGGCCAACATGGCTCGGGCGTTCCGCTCACACCATCGCTGCTTGATGGGCGAATGAGCCATCCTGCACCAACTTGCCGTGTCAGTCGCGTCGAGGTCACCTCCACTCGCCAACTCCGGTGTTGACCGACGCCCGCTCCAGGCTGGTTGCAGTCTTTCGCCGCGGCGCCCAGGTTGGCCGCTCAGCTCCCGAGCTTCCTTTCAAACGACCGACCGGGACGCTCTGAAGCGGGTGGTCACGGCACCCTGAGCCGCCGCCTCATGAAGAACTTTCCGGAGTTCGTCTCGCTGAACATGAGAATTTACGAGGTGGACTTCGCTCGAGCATTTCGGTGCACCCTTCCCAAGGACGTCGGTACGCTCTGCGGCAAGAACGTTGCGTTTGTCGTCAGCTCAGACCTTCGTCCACGTGCAGCGCGCCGGCTCGGGCTCGCCGTCCAGACTCGTCAAGACGATTGCTGCCGCGCCCGCAAGCACCGGAGGTCGATGGTCGGACTGACTGTGGCGATACCTGGTTCCAGCTAGACGCGATGCTAGAGTGCGCCGCCCCGTCTCTCCCGCCCGCCGGACAGTGTCCGCTTCGATACCCAGGCCTTCCACGCCGCCGAAGAGCCATCGTCACAAGTTGCCCACGCTCGCTGACGTCGCGCGAGAAGCGGGGGTTTCTGAAGCGGCGGCGTCCTCCGCGCTCAGCGGTGCGAACGGTTCGACGCGCGTATCGATCGAGACGCGTGAGCGGGTCCTTGCGGTGGCGGCGCGCTTGAGCTACCGGCCGAACGCGACCGCGCGTGCGCTGACGTTTCAACGCACCAATGCCATCGGCTTCGTCGCCAACCTCGGCAATGACGAACCCAACCTCTACTTCCTGGAGGTGTTCAACGGCGTCGTGCGCGGTGCGACGGAAGTCCACCAGACCACATCCATCTTTCCACTCGGCGGCTGGGAAGAAGCGCCCAAGCGCATCCCGGCCTTGTGCGACGGCCGCGTCGACGGACTCGTCGTGCTGGCACCCTACCTGGAAGATGACAGCACGACCTGGCTCCCACCGCATACGCCCATGGTCACGATCCATGCCGGCAGGCTGTTGCGGGCGCAGGTGAACGTCGAGGCGGACGATGAAACGGGCGGCTATGCCATCGCGCGCCACATGCTCGGGCTTGGATATCGCCGCATCCTCTGCGTGGGGGGACCGGTGCGCGCCAAGGGCGCGGACCGCCGTGTCGAGGGCTTCCTGCGCGCCCATGCCGAAGCCGGGGTCGAAGTTGCTTCCGACCATGTGATCCGCACGTGGTTCACCGGCGAAGGGGGCAGGCAGGCCATGCAGGAATGGCTGCAACGCCACCGCGGCCAGCCGTTGCCCGAGGCCGTCTGCTGTGGCAGCGACGACATCGCCTTCGGCTGCATCGAGGCATTGGAGGGCGTCGGGCTGAGCGTTCCTCGGGACATCTCGATTGCAGGCTTCGATGACACCTTGCTGGCCCGCTCACTGCACATGACGACGGTGCGCCAGCCCCTGCTTGAGATGGGGCGCCGCGCGGTCGAGGTCCTGATGCAGTTGATCGAGGCGCAGCGCCTTGGGGAAGCCTACGCCGGCCCGAGCGACATCGTTCTGCCCATCGAAATCGTTCACGGCCGAAGCTTGCCAGGTCCTCGAAGCACGCCGCTGATCATCCCTTGACACGGGGAAGCCGCTAGGTTTTTCCCTAGTTAGTTCGGCCACCGAACGAACTAAGATTGCTTGCGCGGCACGACCGCAACTATTTTGGCCAATTGATTAACCGCCCCATCAAATTGATTAACCGGTGAATTAACGCGCGTGGTTGGAGGAGTCATATGCCGCGGGGCGAATCCATTCATTTCTCCCGCGGACCTCGCTGCTGACGATGACCCTGCTTTGCCCGTGGGGTCGATCGATGAGTCCGCAAACCACCATGTGCACAGCCGCCACAACCGAATTGAAGGTTCTCACTTAGCCATGCGCCTCGCCAGACTGCTTCAACACACCGCTCTTTGCTGCGCAGCCATCACGTGTGCCGCCGCTCCGGCCGCCGGACTGGCACCAGGCGCCAACCCCGTGCTGCGCGACCGCTTCACCGCCGACCCCGCACCGCTGGTGGTGGGCGACACGGCCTACCTCTACGTGGGTCGCGACGAGGCCAAGGGCAACGACTTCTTCCTGATGAAGGAGTGGCTGGCCTACTCGTCCAAGGACCTGCGCCAGTGGACCGCACACGGCACCATCATGAAGCCCACCGATTTCAAGTGGGCGGTGAGCGATGCCTGGGCCGCGCAGGTGGTGCAGCGCAATGGCCGCTTCTACTTTTACGCCACCGTGCAGCACAACGACACGCAGCCGGGCAAGGCCATCGGCGTGGCGGTGGCCGACAACCCGCTGGGCCCGTTCAAGGATGCACGCGGCACGGCGTTGATCACGGATGCGTCCACGCCCAGCCCCTACGGCTGGAGTGACATCGACCCCACCGTCTTCATCGACGACGACGGCACCGCCTGGCTGGCCTGGGGCAACCCGGTGCTCTACCTGGCCAAGCTCAAGGCCAACATGACCGAGCTGGACGGCCCCATCGAGAAGATCTCGGTGCCCAACTACACCGAGGGGCCGTGGCTGTCCAAGCGCAAGGGCACGTACTACCTGACCTACGCATCCATGGCGCAGCAGGGTCTCTTTGAGCATCTGTCTTATGCCACCGCGCCGAGCCCACGCGGCCCTTGGACCTACCAGGGCCTGCTGACCGGCGCCGTGCCCAACAGCTTCACCATCCATGCCGGCGTCATCGACGACTTCAAGGGCCAGTCCTATCTCGTTTATCACAATGCCGGGCTGACCCTGAACGGCGAGACCGGCGCCACCTCCCGCCGCTCGGTCGCGATGGAGTACCTCTACTACGACGCCGACGGCCGCATGTGGCCGATCACGCAGACGGAAGCCGGCATCAGCAAGCCGCCCCAGCCGCCCAAGGGCAAGGTGCCGGCGCTGGCGGACCCGGGCCGCTCCGACCCGCGCGTGGCCGTCCAGCAGTTCGCCCAGGGCTATCCCGAAACCTGGCCTGGCAGCCCGGCGCTGGCCTCCGTCACCCGGCCTTTCGAGCAGACACCCGAGCCCATCGGCTTCAACCGCGACGGCGGCGCCAGCCGCCTGGTGCAGACCTTCGTGCCGCGCGCCGACATCGCACTGGGCCGGCTCAGCCTGTACGCCGGCGACGGCCACGGCACGGATGCCACGCGCAGCTTGCGCCTGTCGTTGCGCGACGTGGAGGCCGGCACCGAACTGCTCGGTGCGGGCGAGGGCCTGGCCATTGCCTACCGGCCGCAAGGGGCCGGGCTGCTGAGCTTCGACTTCAGCGCCCATCCGCCTGTCGTGCTGAAGTCCGGTCGTCGCTACGCGCTGACGCTGCAGGGCCAGAAGGACGCGGTGACGATCAACCTCCGCGCCAGCCGCAGCGATGTCTATGCCGACGGCGAGGCGACCCTTGATGACCGGCCGCTGAAGGACAAGGAAAGCGGCCGCCCTGCGGACTTCGCGTTCGCGCTGTATGCGCGGTAGGCGCGCTGAAACGGCCTCAGGCCGGGCGGCAAGTCGCCTTGACCGACGCGACTCCAAATGACTGATCCGGACAAAACATGGACAAACACGCTGACGACCTGAGCCGCCCTTGCGCCGCCTCTCCCACCCGCCTCATGAACCGCCCGGTTCTTTGGCTCGTGATGGCCCTCGTGCTCTGCGTCGCGTCTCAGGCCGTTCCGGCGGCACAGGCAGCTCCTGCTCACAACCCGCTGATCTGGGCCGACGTTCCGGACATCGCCATCATCCGAGTAGGCAAGACCTACTACATGAGCAGCACGACGATGCACATGAGCCCGGGCCTGCCGATCATGAAGTCGACGGACTTGGTCAACTGGCGCATGGCTTCCTACGCCTATGAAACGCTGGCAGACAACGAAGCCCTCCGCCTCGACAACGGCAAGGACGCCTACGCGGCCGGCTCGTGGGCCCCCAGCCTGCGTTACCACGACGGCGTGTTCTATGCCTCGACGTTCTCCTACACCAGCGGACGCACCCATATCTTCAGCACGCGCGATCCAGAGCGCGGCCCGTGGAAGGAGATGAGCTTCGAGCCCGTGCTGCATGACCACAGCCTGTTCTTCGACGATGACGGTCGCGTCTACATGGTTTACGGAGGCGGGCGCATCACGCTCGTCGAGCTGAAATCCGATCTCTCCGGCATCAAGCCCGGCGGCGTGAACAAGGTTCTCATCGAGAACGTCAACACCGTCTTCGGCACCGACCTGGGCGGGCTCAATGGCGAGGGTTCGCATCTTTCCAAGATCA
Organism: Roseateles sp. P4_D2; assembly: GCF_056401875.1. Taxonomy (NCBI): domain Bacteria; kingdom Pseudomonadati; phylum Pseudomonadota; class Betaproteobacteria; order Burkholderiales; family Sphaerotilaceae; genus Roseateles; species Roseateles sp. P4_D2. The sequence goes on from NZ_JBFUIM010000007.1 coordinate 104,474, forward strand.
ACGGCCGCTACTACCTCTTCAACATCGCCTCGCCCGCAAGCCGCTGGGCGCCCACCGTCATCGTCCACCGCGCCGACAGCATCGACGGGCCCTACGAGGGTCGCATCGTGCTCGATGACCGTGGTATCGCCCAGGGCGGCCTCATCGACACGCCCGACGGCAAGTGGTACGCCTATCTCTTCAAGGGCAACGGCGCCGTCGGTCGCATTCCCTACCTCGTGCCCGTGACCTGGAAGGACGGCTGGCCCGTGCTAGGCGAAAACGGCAAGGTGCCCATGACGCTCGACATCCCGGCCGGCGCACAGGGCGTCTCCGGCGCCTCCGGCATCGTCGCCTCCGACGAATTCAACCGCCAGCCCGGCGACCCTGCCCTGCCCCTGGCCTGGCAATGGAATCACAACCCGAGGCCCAACGACTGGTCGCTCACCAAGCGCCCGGGCCATCTGAGCCTCGTCACCAGCCGGGTCGTTGCCACGTTGCCGGAGGCCACGAACACCCTCACCCAGCGCACCTTTGGCCCTGCCAGTTCCGCCACGACAAGCATCGATGTGAGCGGCATGAAAGACGGCGATGTGGCCGGCCTCACGGTCTTCCAGAAACAGTACGGTTTTGTCGGCGTCAAGATGACCGGTGGCGTCAGATCGCTCGTCATGGTGAGCGCTGATTCCGACAAGCCCGAGGAGATCGCCTCCATTCCCCTCGCTGGCAAAACCGTTCACCTCAAGGTCGAAAGCGAATTTGAGCCCGCGCCCGAGGTCGCTCGCTTCTCCTACAGCCTCGACGGCAAATCCTGGACTGCCATCGGACGTCCCTCGCGCCTGACCTATTCCTACCCAAAGCACTTCATGGGTTATCGCTACGGGCTCTTCTTTTATTCGACCAAGACCGCCGGCGGCCGTGTGGACTTTGACTACTACCGCATCGGACCCACCGGCGACTCCCGCTGATCTTCGCCGTGCGCCTCACCCACAACACATTCCAACAGCCGCAGGCCGTCGTGCCGGCACCGTTCTCCGCGAAGCCCGGCCCGCAAGGCCCCTGGTGCTGGAGCTGCCACCCCAATCCCTCGGAGTTGTCGGGATGTAAGCCCATGTACTGAGCTGCGTCCTTCCATAACGCTCGAGTCCGGAGGAGACAACCGGCCGAGCACTTTCAACCTTGAAAGGTAGAACATGAGAACCTTGATACCAGCACTGCTGCTTGCATTCGGAGCAAGCGCAGGCAGCCTCGCGCAGGCGCAAAGCTGCGGCAGTGGCGGCGGCGCCACCGTCTGCCTCACAGCCAGCGGAACGGCCAACAACAACCAGCTCAGTTGGACCGTCAGCGGCACCGTCACGTCACTGGAGGTCTACCGCGACATCGACGCCGACCCCGCCGGCCGCACCCGCATCGCCGTGCCGGGCAGCAGCGCCCGGAGCTACGCCGACGGCTCGGCCAACACCGGCACGCCGTACTGGTACTGGGTCAAGTTCACGACCAACGCCGGCAGCTACAACTCCGGCTCGGCCAGCGCCACACGCGGCACCAGCTGCGCGCCGACAGCCATCACGCCCTACATCAGCGCCAACGGCTCCTGGACGCAGACGTCCTCAGCCACGGTCACCGCTGGCAACTCGGCCATCCTCGGCCCGCAGCCGACGACCGGCGGCTCGTGGGGGTGGAGCGGCTGCGGTACGTCGGGCTCGGCACGCCAGCAGACCATCACGCCCACTGCCAGCTGCACGGCCACCGCCACCTACACCAACACCTGCGGCGCCAAGACCACCCAGGCGTTCGCGATCGCCGTGCCCAGCGCGCAGACCCAAGTCTTTCCGAATCCCGGTATCAACCTGGGAAACACCCTCGAAGCATTCTGGCCAGGAGCGGCGGCGCCCACCAAGGCACTGATCGACTCCATCAGGGATAGGGGGTTCAAGACCCTGCGCATACCCGTTGCGTGGGATTTTCATTCCACCAACGGAACGATCGATCCCGCGTTCATGGCCCAGGTCAAGCAGACGGTCGACTGGGCCCTCGCCGACGGCCTGTACGTCATCATCAACGACCACTATGACCTTGGCTGGTTCGAACGCAACGGCTTCAATTCCTACGACCCTGCGATCAATGCCAAGTTGATCAACATGTGGACCCAGGTTGCGAATACTTTCAAATGGTATGACAGCGACAAATTGGCCTTCGCTGTCGCCAACGAACCTGACGCGCCAACCCAGGCCAAGACCGATGTGCTCTACAAATACCAGCAGAATTGGATTACCGCGATGCGCGCCAACGGCGGCGGCAATGCCGTTCGCTGGCTGATCGTCCAAGGGCCGAACACCAATATCGATAACACGATTAACTATGGAAAGAATCTACCTTCGGATCCGGCGAATAAGCGGATGGTCGAAGTGCACTTTTATGATCCCTTCGACTTCACCTTGATGGAAACAGATGAGTCGTGGGGGACTTGGAGTGCCTTCTGGGGAAGTTATAACGTGAGCAATCAGTTTACGAATCGCAATGTCAAGGGGGGATATAACGAAAGCTCCATTGATGCTCAGCTCGCCAAGATGAAGTATTTCACGGACCGGGGTATCCCCGTGCTGATCGGCGAATATCGCGCGGGGGTAAAGCCGGCGAGCCTCGGCCTGACCGGCTCATACAAAGACCAGAACTACCGGGCAGCCACGCACTGGAACAAGTACGTGCAGAACAAGATCGCCAGCCTTGGGTTCAGTGGCACGGGCTGGGTAACCCAACACGACATTTTCCACGAGACGACCGGTGAAGTCCTGGACTGGAACCTGCTTGGCTCCATGCTTGGCACTTCCGATATTGCTCCGATTCCGGGTCTGTAATTCCCTGGGAGTTTGTCCGAAGGTCCGCCGCATGGCGGACCTTCTTTTGAATTCCTTGGCCGATTCCGGACGTATCTACGACAGCGGGAACGGCCGCGGTTTCCTCTACAGCAACTGAGCCAATGGTTCGGCGGCCTGGCGTCCAGCTTCTGGCGCCGGGCCTGCCGCCCTCTCTTCCCAAGTCCTCCGAAATCCTCCAATGAACACATCCCTGTCCCTGCCCCGAAGCGTTATCAGCCTCGCGGCGACGCTCCTTTCACTTGGCCTGTGCACCGCGACCCCTGCGGCCACTCCCGCCGCTCGCGTGGTGACGCTGGACCGCGCTGCTGCGACCCAGCCCATGGACCGCTTCTTCGATCTCTCGGTCGGCGCGGACTATCCGGGCACCACCGGTCGCCCCGAAAACCTCGCCCAGCTCAAGACGGCTGCGGACGAGCTGGGCTTTCGCTATGTGCGCTTCCACGACATCTTTCACGACGTCTACGGCACGGTGAAGAAGGACGGCGACAAGCTGGCGTTCGACTGGACCGGCATCGACAAGCTGTACGACGGCATGCTGGCCAGTGGCGTCAAGCCCTTCATCGAGCTGGGCTTCACACCCGCCGTGATGAAGACCTCCGACCTGAAGATCTTCTACTGGAAGGGCAACACCTCGCACCCGCAGCCAGGGCCGTGGACCGAGCTGATCGACGCGTTCGCGCGCCACCTCATCCAGCGCTATGGCATCGAAGAGGTGCGCAAGTGGCCGTTCGAAGTGTGGAACGAGCCCAACCTCGACGGCTTCTGGGAAAAGGCCGACCAGAAGGCCTATTTCGAGCTGTACGCCAACACCGCGCGCACGCTCAAGAAGGTGGACGCCCAACTGAAGGTGGGCGGCCCCGCGACGGCCGGCGCTTTCTGGGTGCCCGAGTTGCTGGCTTATGCCAAGCAGGAAGGCGTGCCGGTCGACTTCGTCACCACCCATACCTACGGCGTCACGGAAGGCTACCTCGACGAGTTCGGCAAGTCGGACCGCATCCTGGACCCTAACCCCGACGCCATCGTCGGCGACGTGCGCCGCAATCGCAAAGAGATCGAAGCCTCGCCGTTCCCCGGCATTCCGCTGTACCTCACCGAGTGGAGCACCAGCTACAACCCGTACGACAAGGTGCACGACAGCTACATCAGCGCGCCGTGGATCCTGACCAAGCTGCGCGCCACGCGAGGCTATGCGCAGGCGATGAGCTACTGGACCTACAGCGACCTGTTCGAGGAGCCGGGCCCGCCGCCCCGCGCCTTCCATGGCGGCTTCGGCTTGATGACACGCGATGGCCTGCGCAAGACGACTTGGTTCGCCTACAAGTACCTCAATGCGCTACGCGGCAATGAGATCCCGAGCGCCGACGACAAGGTACTGGCCGCAGTCGACGGCGACAAGACGGCCGTCGTGGCATGGGACTGGCAGCATCCTGATCAAAAGAGCACCGCTAACGGCGTGTTCTTCGCCAAGCCGGTGCCCAACGGCCCGGCGCCAGCGCTCAAGCTCGCGCTGCGAAACCTGAAGCCGGGCGCCTATCGGCTCGAGCTGCGTCGCGCCGGCTACAAGGCCAACGACGCCTACACCGCTTACCTTGAGATGGGTTCGCCCATCAACCTCGATGCGGCGCAGCTTGCCAAGCTGCAGTCACTGACCCGCGACCTTCCCGAAATAAAGCGCACCGTCAACATCGGCAAGGACGGCCTGCTGAACTTCACCGTGCCCATGCGCAGCAACGACATCACCTTGCTGACGCTGGACCCGGTCAAGCGCTGAAACGCAGTGCTGCTTGCATCACGATACGCCCCTAACTGCCGTCTTTCCAGCCACTCTCCCAGGCGTATCGGCGCAAAAGACCCAGACGCTGGCAACCGGACCAGTGCAGCTCGGCTGTGCTGGTCTCCGCATACCAACCGCCCGCGAGTGACGGCTCCTGGCCGAGACCTAACCTCCGTGGCCATCATCTCGACCGGCAGCAACCGCTGCAAAGGCGACCGGCGGCTTCAAGCTCGAAGCGGCCGAGGCTTCAATAGAACCAGCGCAGCGGTGCGAGCACGGTCTGAGGGAACAGGACCATCACGAACATCACCGCGAACTGGGCGGCCATGAAGGGCAGGACCCCGCGCGTGACCTCGTCCATCTTCATGCGGCCAACGCCGGCCACCACGTTGAGGACGGTGCCGACCGGCGGCGTGATCAGGCCGATGGAGTTGTTGACGATGAAGAGCACGCCGAAGTAGACCGGGTCGATGCCGGCCGCCTTGATCAACGGCATCAGCACCGGCGTCAGGATCAGGATGGTGGGCGTCATGTCCATGGCCGTGCCCACGAGCATCACGAGCACCATGATGGCGGTCAGGAGCAGCGTCTGGTTGTCCAGCAGCGGACGAAGCAGGTCCACCATCTGCACCGGCAAATTGGCCACCGTGACCAGCCATGCAGACACCATGGCCGAAGCCACCAGGAACATGACCACCGCCGTGGTGCGCGCGGCCGTGATGAAGATGCGCATCAGCGCCTGCAGCTTCAGCTCGCGGTACAGCACGGTGCTGACGAACAGCGCGTAGACCGCGGCCACGACCGCTGCTTCAGTAGGCGTGAACACGCCCATCCGCAGCCCCACCAGGATGAAGACCGGCAGCATGAGCGCCCACACCGACTCGCGTGCCGCGGCCCAGACTTCGGTGCGCGTCTTGCGTTGAGGCAAGGCCAGCGCCTCCTTGCGGCCGACCCACCACCAGGTCAGCGCCAGGCCGATGCCGATCATGATGCCGGGGACGATGCCGGCGATGAACAGCTTGCTGATCGACACATTGGCGGCGACGCCGAAGATGACGAAGCCGATGCTCGGCGGAATGATGGGGCCGATGACACCGGCCGCTGCGATCAGCCCGCCGGACACTTCGCGCTTGTGCCCGGCCTTGATCATCATCGGTAGCAGCAGCGCCGTCAGCGCGGCGGCATCCGCCACCGCGGAACCCGACAGTGCCGACAGCAGGCAGGCCGCGAGGATCACAACGTAGCCCAACCCACCCTTGACGTGGCCCACGAGCGCCAGCGCGAAGTTGACGATGCGCTGCGACAGCCCGCCGACGTTCATGATCTCGCCGGCCAGCATGAAGAACGGCACCGCCAGCAGCGGGAAACTGTCCGCACCGTTGATGAAGTTCTGCGCCAGGATCTGCGCGTCGAACAGGTCCAGATGCCACATCAACGCGACGCCGCTCGCCAGCAAGGCATAGGCGATGGGTATGCCCAGTGCCATGGCGCCGAGCAGGCTGCCGAGGAAGATGAGGACCGTCATTGACGTGGGCGACCGGGTGTGTCGCCGGCGCCGTGGGCAGGTGGCTGATCACGCTGCGCTTCGCTGCGCGCCAACTCGGCCTGCAGGGCTTCGAGCTCGGCCTGCTCTTCCGACTCTGTGACCATCACGAGGTCGCTCTCCTCGAGGTTGCCGGTCAGTAGCCGTGCGAGCTGCAACAGCAGCAGGACGCCGGCGCAAACAGAGAAGACCACGCCCGGCGCATAGAAGATGGCCATGGATGCGCCGGTCACCGGCGCTGCCACGTCCAGGTTGATGCGCGCCTGCTGCCAACTGCCCTGAAGGAACAGCCAGGTCAGGTACAGCATGAGCAGGTGGCCCAACACCATGCAGGCCTTCTTGCCCACCACAGGCAGGCGCGACACGAGCATGTCGGTGCCCAGGTGTGCACCGTCCTTCATCGCCACCACGGCGCCCATGAAGCACAGCCAGACGAACAGCCAGCGCGAGACTTCTTCGCTGACGGCGATGCCGGAGTTGAAGGCATAGCGCAGCACGACATTGCCGAACACCAGCACCACCATCACGGCGAGTGCAGCGCCGACAGCCAAGTCAATGGCGCGGCACAGCCGCTGGATGGCGGCGTCGATCAAGGCGCCTTCCCCGCGAGACGCCCGGCTGTCACAGCCGCGCCCCCTGCAGCAGGCCGCGTTCAGCCAGGTTGCCGATGAGGGCGCGCAGGCCGAAGCGCCAGGGCGGCGCCGCTTCGCAATGCGTCACGCGGTTTTGCAGGCTGCCCAGCCAGTGGCTGTGGATGGTGACCACGTCGCCCAGCTTGTGGGTGAAGCCGCTGCCAGGCTCATCACGGTCTTCGGTGGGCGCGAACAGCGTGCCCAGGAACAGCATGAAGCCGTCGGGGTATTGGTGGCTCGCCATCGTCTGGGCCACCAGGTCGACCGGGTCGCGGCTGATCTTGGCCATGGTGTTGATGCCGCGCAGCGTGTAGCCGTCGTCCCCGCTCACGTGCAGGTGCACGGTCTCGCGGCGCACCTCGCTCAGGCCGAACGGGCCGTCGAACAGGCGGATGAAGGGGCCGATGGCACAGGAGGCGTTGTTGTCCTTGGCCTTGCCGAGCAGCAGCGCGCTGCGACCTTCGATGTCGCGCAGGTTCACGTCGTTGCCCAGCGCAGCGCCGACGATGACGCCCCGGCTGTTGACAGCCAGCACGACCTCGGGCTCCGGGTTGTTCCAGGCGGAATCAGCGCGGATGCCGATGTCCTGGCCATGCCCCACAGCCGCGAGCACCGGCGCCTTGGTGAAGACCTCGGCATCCGGCCCGATGCCGACCTCCAGGTACTGCGACCACAGGTTCTTCTGCTGCAGCAGCGTCTTCAGCGCCTGCGCCTGGGGCGACCCGGGGCGGATGTCGGCCAGGCTGTCGCCGATCAGCGCCAGGACCTGGCTGCGCAGCGCCTGGGCACGACTGGCGTCGCCGCGAGCCTGCTCCTCGATCACACGCTCGATCAAGCTCGAGGCAAAGGTGACGCCAGCGGCCTTGACCACTTGCAGGTCGCATGGCGCCAGCAACCACGGCAAGGCGGCGTCGCGGCCTTCGGCCTTGCTGTTGTCCAGCAGCGCATCGACGGTGCACAGCAACTCGCCGGCCACCGAACGCACGGCCGACGCCGGGTCGTCGGTCTCGAGCAACGTGCTCATGGTGGCGAAGTGCCGGCTGACGTCGAACACGCCATCCGGGCGCAGCGCCACCACGGCCGGGCCACCGGGCGTGCCAGCGCGCCAGACGCGGCCCACCAGCGTGCCGGCCAGGCCGTCTTGCGGCAGCAGGGGGTGCACGCCCTCGGCGCGCGCAGGCAGGGCGGTCGTTGTCGCGGTCATTAGGCTTCTCGGATGTTGTGGAAGGTGGGACGCGGAGCGCGTGGCGATGTCGGCAGGCCGTCGCGAACAAGGGTGGACGCCAGGCGGGCGGCTGCGACGCCAGGCGAAACAAACTACTTGGCGGCTGCCGTGCCGCTGCGCACCTTGGCCAGTTCGGCATTCAACTCCGCCGTCGTGTCCTCGCCGAACTCCTTGCTGAACTTGGCCAGCACCGGCTGCAGCTTGCTGCGCATCTTGGCCTGCTCGGCGGCCGGCAAGTCGGTGATCTGCATGCCGGCCTTCTTGAGCTCGGCCAGGGCCGTCTCGGAGAAGGCGCGGATGGTCTTGCGCTCGTACAGCGTGGCTTCGCGTGCGGCGTCCTGCACGATCTTTCGTTCGTCCGCCGAGAGGCCGTCCCAGGTCTTCTTGGACATCAGCAGCACCCAGGCGCTGTACATGTGTCTCGACAGCACCATGTGCTTCTGCACTTCGTAGAACTTGCTGGCAAGGATGGTGGCGGCGGGGTTCTCCTGGCCATCCACCGCCGACTGCTCCATCGCCGTGTACAGCTCGGTGAAGGGCATCGGCGTGGCGTTCGCACCCAGTGCGTTGAAGGTGTCCAGGAACAGTGGACTCTGGATGACGCGAAGCTTCAGGCCGCTCAGGTCGTCCGCGCGCTGCACGGGGCGGCGCGAGTTGGTGACGTGGCGGAAGCCGTTTTCCCAGAAGCCCAGGCCAATCAGGCCTTTCTCGGGCAGCGTGGCCAGCAGCTTCTGGCCAAAGGGGCCGTCCAGCACCGCATCGGCTTCCTGCTCGTTGTTGAAGGTCAAAGGCAGGTTGATCACGCCGAAGGGCTTGACGAGGGACACGAGCGTCGAGCTGTCGGGGACCGTCATCTCAAGGGTGCCGCCCCGCAGCGCCGACGTCATGCTGATGTCGTTGCCCAGCGCGCCGCTGGCGAAGACCCGCGCCACCAGCTTGCCGCCGCTCTTGGCTGCCAGCTGTTCGGCAAAGAACTTCAGCGCCTTCGCCTGAGGATGGTCGTCGCTGAGGCCGATGCCGACCTTGAACACGTGCTCCTTGATTTGCGCCGAAGCGGGGCCGGCGAGCCCAGCGAGGGCGGCGAGCAGGGCCGCAGCCAGGCCTAGTGATCTGATTTGCATGATGTCTCCAGGATCGTGAAGTGCGGAGCGCGCGACCTTGCTCCGACCTGCCGGCCCCTCTGGGGGCGGTTCTTGGTGGAGCTGGAGGCTAGGTGAGCGCTCTGGCCCAGTCCACTGAATTTTTTAGCTAGCATCCATTCCAAATGCTGATGAGTCCCGACAAGCCTCCTGGCAAACCCTTGGCCGTGGCACAACTGGCCCGGTTGCGTTTCAGGCATCTGCACTTCCTGGACATCCTGGGACGCACGCGCAATCTGCGGCTGACTGCCGAGCAGATGCACATCACCCAGCCGGCGGCGACCAAGGTGCTCATGGACATCGAGGAGATGCTGGAGTCGCGCCTGTTCGATCGCCTGCCGCGTGGCATGCGGCCGAATGAGCTGGGCCTGTTCACCTTGCGCTATGCCCACGCGGCGTTGGACAGCCACCGCAAGTTCGTCGACGAGTTCAGCACCCTGAAGCAGGGCGGGCACGGCCATTTGACGATCGGCGCCATCTCGGGCTCGGCGGCGCACCTGTTGATTGCGGCGGTGGCCGAGCTGCAGCGCCTGCGTCCGTTGCTGGTGTTGAAGATCCTGGAACAGAGCAGCGACCAGCTGATCATCTGGCTGGCCGAACGCAAGATCGACGTGATGATCGGCCGTTTCACCGACAAATCGCAAAGCGACCAGTTCCAGTACGAGAGGCTCGCCGGCGAAGGATTGCAGATCACTGCCGGCGTTCACCATCCGCTGCGCGGCGTTCAGGCACCCGGGCTGTTGGAACTCTCACGCTGGCCGTGGATCCTCTATCCAACGTCCACGGCGCTGCGCAAGGTGTCGGACGACATCTTCAGCAGCACGGGCCTGTCGCTCACCTCGGGCATTGTCGAGACACCGTCGTTCCTGTTTGCGATCGAGCTGATGCAGAGCACCCATATGCTGTCGCTGCAGCCTGCTGCGCTGGTGGACAAGTACGTGCGGCGTGGTCTGCTGACGCGAATTGCCGCCGACCTCCCCGATCGCATGCCCGACTTCGGCCTGATCACATTGCGAGACGAGCCCCCCAGCACCGCGGTTCAAGCGTTCACGGACGTCATCCGCAACTTGGCCGAGCAGGCGATCGCGACAGCGTAGGTCCGCTGCCCTGCCCTCGCACCCCGACGAGGGCTGCATCAGCAGCCGCGGCGAGCCCCGGACGACAGCCTCACCACTTCCTGAGCCGGCTGCCGAACAGCGCGTAGAACAGGATGAGCCCGTACCAGGGCAGCATGACCCAGTAGCCCCGCTGCGGCGTCCACACATCGGCGAAGTGGCCGTAGAGCATGGGGATCAACGCACCACCCGCTATGCCCATGATGAGCAGGGCCGAACCGGCCGCCGTGTACTTGCCCAGGCCTTCGAGCGCCAGCGGCCAGATGGACGGCCAGACCAGCGCGTTGGACAGGCCCAGCATGGCGAGGAAGAACACGGTGTTCGGGACCGACGGCACGCCGGCCCAACCCAGCAGGGCCTGCGAGATGCCCGACTCCGTCGGCGACGACGTGGCCACGCCGAGCACGAAGGCGATGCCGCTGACGGCCGAGAAGATCAGGGCCAGGCGCTGCGACATCCAGCGCGGGATCAGCGCCACGCCGAGCAGATAGCCCAGCACCATGAAGCCCATGGTGTAGGACGTCAACACGCCGTAGTGGGCCACGCCAAGTTCACGGCCGTACAGGCCGATGGTGTCGCCGGCGATGACTTCCACACCGACATAGCCGAACAAGGCCATCGCACCGAGCACCACCTGCGGATGCTGGAAGACGCCCCAGCGCTTCACGGCACCGGCGGGCGCATCAGCCGCTTCCAGCTCGGGCTCGCGCAGCGACGAGAAGTGGATGAGCGCCATGAAGATGACCAGCCCCACGGCCATCACCGCATAGGGAAAGACCAGGCGCTGCGACAGCTCGTTGCGCAGCGCTTCGCGCCCCGCCGCATCGACTGCCGCAAGCGCCGATTCGGAGAAGCGCTCCATGCCGGACAGGATCAGCGCCGAGAACACCAGCGGCACGACGATGCCGGCGCCCTTGTTGAACAGGCCCATGATCGAGATGCGCATGGCCGCGCTCTCACGAGAGCCGATGCAGACGATGTAGGGGTTGATGGCCGTCTGCATCAGCGTCATGCCGCTGGCGAGCGTGAACAGGGCCAGCAGAAAGATGGCGTATTGCCCCGACTTGGCCGCCGGGATGAAGGCCAGCGCACCGATGGCCATGACGCCGAGAGCAGCCGTCATGCCGCGCTTGTAGCCGATGCGCGCCAGGATGGCGGCGCTCGGCAGTGCCATGACCGTGTAGGCGATGTAGAAGGCAAACGCCACCCACAGCGCCTGGAAGTTGTTCAGCTCGCAGACGATCTTGAGGAAGGGAATCAGCGAGCCGTTCAACCAGGTGACGAAGCCGAGGATGAAGAACATCAGCCCGATGAAGATCATCGGCAGCAGCACGCCCTGGCCTGCCGTGGGTGTGAGGGTTTTGGTGTGCATTTGAGAAGGCGTCAGGCAAGGGCTGGCAGCGGTGTGTGTACACCGCCGCCACGAACCACAACAGAGGTCGAACCTTAGAACTTGGCTCGGATACCGAGGCTGTAGCGGGCACCGTTCTCGTAGACACCGACAGGGATACCGTCGACGGTGTTGGACTTGATGACCTCGTTGTTGAGATTCACCGCACTCGCATACAACGCGATCTTGGGCGTCACGTCCCAGCTGGCCGACGCATCCCACTGGCCGTAGCCGCTGTTGACGACCTGGCCGCCCATCTCCACGTTGCCATAGCTCTTGGAGCGGTAGTTGTACGAGACGCGCAGCGTGATGGGCCCCTGCTCGTAGTAGCCGCTGAAGTTGAACTGGTCACGCGAATTTCCCAGCACCTTCAGGCGCGGCTGGCCGGCCACGGCGCCGGCCTTGGCGTCGGTGAAGGTGTAGTTCACGACGGTGCCGAAACCTGTGTTGCCGAAGGGCTGCTGCCACTGCAGTTCGAAGCCCTTGATGTCGGCGCCGTTGTCGGCGTTGTAGGGGCGCTCGATGGTCAAGGTCTCGCTGCCCACCTGCTCGGACTTGGAAGCCTTGTAGGTGAAGGTGTCGAGCTTCTTGATGAAGAAGGTGCCCGAGATCAGCGCCGCATCGGCGTAGTACCACTCGGCGCCGATCTCGGCCTGGTTGGCGTGCACCGGCTTGAGCAGCGGGTTGCCGGCATAGCCCTTGGACAGCACGGTGCCGTCGCGACGCATGCCTGGGCTGAGCAGGTCGAAGGTCTGGCGGGCCATGGCGCGCGAGACCGAGCCGCGCAGGATCAGCTGCTTGCTGAGGTCGTAGACGACGTTCAGGCTGGGCAGCGCATCGGTGTAGTTGTTGCCGACGCTGGTGGGCGAGAAGCCGCCGCTGGCGTTGCCGAGGTAGCCGTCCGAGGTCTGCTGCGTGCGCACGAAGCGCAGGCCGAAATCACCGCGCAACTGCCCCATCGCATAGTCGGCCTTGGCGTAGACGGCGCTGATGCGCTCCTTGATCTGGTAGTTCTCGTTGAGCACGTCCTTGTACGTCATGGCCTTGTCGAACATCGGGATGCCCTTGCTCGCAACCAGCGCGTCGTCATACCAGGCGTACTGCGTCAGCGCGTCGGACGTGGCCGCCTGCTGGCTCAGCAGCGGCGAGGGACCGGTGGACAGGTCAGACAGGCTGAAGGACTGCCAGCCGGTGGAGCCCGGCCCGGCCGTGCCCTGGATACGGGTGTTCTTCAACGTGTTGTCGCGCAGCTTGAGTCCCAGCTTCACGGCCTTGATGACGCCACTGTCGAGATCGAAGGTCACGTCGCCCTGGGCGTAGTTCTCCTTGGCCTCCATGCGGCGAATGCGGTCATCGCCCGCCTTCAGTGTCAGCGCCTTGGGGTCCAGCGGGTTGATGTCGAGGTACTTCACGCCGTAGTGATCCGGCCCGAGCGAGATCGTCGTGCGCGTGTCGCCCTCCATCCAGAAGTGGCGGTCATGCGAGCTGCCGCCCGAACTGTTGGTGGTGCCGACCTGGCCGTGCAGCTGCCAGTTGCTGCCTTGGTAAGTACCGTCCAGGTCCGCCACGCGGGACTTGATGTAGCTCTCGCGGTAGATGGGCTCGAAGGACACGCCGGTCTTGGGGCCGACCGTGCCGCCAACCAGCGCCTTGCTGCCATCGGCCACGGTGATGAACTTCGGGTCGACAGCGCTGATGACGCCGCCCACCGCCAGGCCACCGGCTTGCCAGAGGTAGTTCTGGTTGTTGTTGTTCATCTTCATGTCCGAATCCATCAGATTCAGCACGAGATCGGTCGCCGGGTTGGGCTGGAACTGCAGCGAGAGGTTGGTCGTCGTGCGTTCGCGCTCCTGGCGGAAGATGGCCGAGCCGCCGCCCCAGGAGGCATAGGCGTTGGTGACCGCGCCGTTCTGGTCTTTCACGTCGTACTTGCCGTCGGAGAACTGCTCCAGGCCGTCGCGGCGCATGTGGCGCTTCTGGCTGCTGATGGCCAGCAACACGCCGAAGGTCTTGTCGTCGCTCTTCCAGTTCAACAGGCCCGACACCTGCGGGTCGGTCTTGCCGGGCAGCTTGCTGTACATGGCCTCGGCGGAGGCCTGCAGCGTGAGCTGGTCCTTGAAGGCCAGCGGCTTGCGGGTCTTGACGATGACGAGGCCGCCGATGCTGCCTTCATCCAGGTCGGCCGACGGGCTCTTGAACACATCCAGGCTACCGACGATCTCCGACGGCAGCACGTCGTAGTTGAAGCTGCGCGTCTGCGGCTCGTTCAGCCACCACTCCGACGACGCGACAGCCTGGCCGTTGAGCTGCGTCATGTTGAGGTTCTTGTCCGTGCCGCGCACGAAGATGGCCTTGCCCTCGCCCCAGATGCGGTCCACCGAGATGCCGGGCACGCGCTGCAGCGAGTCGGCCACGTTCTTGTCGGGGAACTTGCCGACGTCCTCGGCGCTGATGGAGTCGACGATGTTCTGCGACTCGCGCTTCTCGGCGAGGTTCTTCTTCAGCGTGGCCCGCACGCCGCGGATCTCGACGGTGTCGAGCTGCTGGGCGGCGTCCTGGGCCATGGCGCCAAGCGCTGTCGCGCCGAGTGCCAGGCCGATGAGTCGGGGCAAGAGAAGGGGCTTGAAGTGAGGCTTGGCCACGTAGGTGCTCCTGGGCAACGAGTTTTGTTGGACAACAAGGGGCCTCGCCCATGGCGGATGTGCCATCGGGTGGGGCTCAACTCAGAAGGCCAGGGCTGCGTTGTCTCTTGTCGTCAGACCCTGGCCAGTGCCCGCAATCTAGCGGCGGCGCTCACACCTGGAGCAAGGCGTTGCGCTTTGTTGGACTTCATTGCGCCGACGTTACGTTGGCGCAAGACAGGGTCAGGTCGCGGCCGTGATTTGCCCGTCGCAGGCGCCGAAACCGATGCGCCGGTATCCGGGTTTTTCCGCAAAGGCGCGCAGGCCGAGAGTGTCTCCGTCGAGCACAAAGGTGCGCGTCTCGCCATTGGGCAGCGTGATCGGCTGCTTGCCACCTGCAGTCAACTCCAGCAACGAGCCAGCCTCTTCCGGCGCAGGCCCGCTGATGGTGCCAGTGCCCAGCAGGTCACCCGGCTGCAGGTTGCAGCCATTGCTCGCATGGTGGGTCAACATCTGCGCCAGCGACCAGTAGGCGTGGCGCAGGTTGGAGTGCGACAGGCGCGTCGCCTCGCTCATGGCCGGTGTCTTGAACCAGACCTCCAGCTCGATGTCGAAGCTCGCGTTCGCGCGATGCGCCGGCGAGTCGAGATAGGGCAGCGGCTGCGGGTCGCCGTCGGGCCGCGTGAACGGGATGCGGAAGGGTGCCAACGCCTCCATCGTCACGATCCACGGCGAGATCGTCGTGCCGAAGTTCTTGGCCAGGAAGGGCCCGAGCGGCTGGTACTCCCAGGGCTGGATGTCGCGGGCCGACCAGTCGTTCAGCAGGGTCAGGCCGAAGGCATGCTCGTCGGCCTCGTCGATGTTGAAGGGCTCGCCCAAGGCATTGCCGGGCCCGACGAAAAGGCCCAGCTCCAGTTCGCAGTCGACACGCGCGCTCGGCTTGAAGACGGGCACCTCGGCGTCCGGCGGCTTGACCTGGCCCTTGGGCCGGCGCAGCGGCGTGCCGCTGACGACGATGGAGGAGCTGCGGCCGTGATAGCCGATGGGCACCCACTGGTAGTTGGGCAGCAGCGGGTTGTCGGGGCGGAACAGCTTGCCGATGGCACGGGCGTGGTGGATGCCAGTGTAGAAATCGGTGTAGTCGCCGATGCGGCAGGGCAGCGTGTACTCGGCCTCGGGCTGCGGCACGAGTTCGAGTTCAGGCGAGCCGGCCTTCAAGGTATCAAACAGGCGATGGCGAAGCGCGCGGCGCTCGCCGCTGGGTCGAGCCATCAGGGCGTTGAGATCGGTGATGCCCCAGCCGGTCAGGTCGAGGATCTGATCGCCGATGCCAACGCCCACACGCCAGGGCTCCAACGTGCCGATGCGGCGGAAAGAGCAGAACGGCAGGTTCTGCAGCGGAAAGTCGGTGACCGGGTCATTGGCCGAGGCAACCCAGGAGAGAGCGGCTTGGTCGTGCGTGTGATCAATCATGCTTTGAACTCGTCTTTCAGACCTTGCCAGCAGTTGGCGTAGGTCGCCTCCAGCGGCGCGTCACGTAGCGCCCAGCTCGTGGGCTTCAATGGCCAGCGCGTCTCGAACATGAAGGCCAATGTGGCGTCCAGCTTGTGCGGCTTCAAGTCGGCGCCGCTGGCCTTGTCGAAGGCCTCGGTGTCGGGGCCGTGCGGCACATAGCTGTTGTGCAGGCTGGCGCCACCGGGCTTGAAGCCCTCGGGCTTGGCGTCGTACTGGCCCAGCACCAGGCCCATGAACTCGCTCATCACGTTGCGGTGGTACCAGGGGGGCCTGAACGTGTCCTCGGCCACCATCCAGCGCGGCGGGAAGATGACGAAATCGACATTGGCCCAGCCGGGCGTGTCGCTGGGGCTGGTCAGCACCGTGAAGATGCTGGGGTCCGGGTGGTCGAAGCTGACGGTGTTGATCGTCATGAAGCGCGAGGTGTCCCAGCGGTAGGGCGTGAGGTTGCCGTGCCAGGCGACGACGTTGAAGGGGCTGTGCGCCTGGCTTGCGCGCCAGAGCTTGCCGCCGTAGCGCTTGACGATCTCGTAGTCGCCGTCCTCCGCGCCGCCCGCCGGGCCGCTCCCAAGGGCGGCGGCGCCCCCTCGGGGGGCAGGAGGCGTACCCGCCGACGTGGGGGCCTCATCTTCATACCAGGCGACCGGCGCCTCGAAGTCGCGCGGATTGGCAAGGCCGTTGGAGCCGATGGGCCCCAGCTCAGGCAGGCGCATGGCGGCGCCGTGGTTCTCGCAGACATAGCCGCGTGCCGGCACGTCCAGCGGGTCGATCTTGAAGGCCATGCCGCGCGGCAGCAGCGCGATGAAACCAGGTGCGACTTCGAGGCGGCCCAGCTCGGTCGTGACGAGCAGACGGCCTTGCTGCGGCACAAGCAGCATCTCGGCGTCGGCGTTGACGAGGGCACGGCGGCCCATCGAGCGCGTCGCGACGTAGGCGAGCGCGCCCATGCCGTGCATGCCCACCTCGCCGTTGACGGCGTAGCTGCGCAGGCCGTCGATGAAGTCGCCGTCGTCATGCAGCGGCGTCGGGCCCCAGCGCAGCGGGTCGGGCGACGCGCACTCACCCTCGGCGGCACCGCTCTTCCACAGCGCGTGCGCCAGCGGCTCGTAGCCACCGCAGACGACCGAGGGCCGGCGGCGGTAGAGCCAGGTGCGCTGGTTGTCGGCGCGCGGCGCGGTGAAGGCGCTGCCGGAGAGCAGCTCGGCATACAGCCCATGCGGCGCGCGCTGCGGGCTGTTGCGGCCGATGGGCAGCGCGCCGGGATGGGCCTCGCTGCTGTGCTGGTTGCCGAAGCCGGTCAAGTATCTGATGGAGGTCAGTTCAGTCATGGTGTTCGTGGGCCAACGGGTCACGGCAATTCACGCGCCAGCGTGAACGCCTGGCGCAGCACTTCGCGGTCGCCGATGTGGTTGCACAGGATCAGGGTCAGCCGCGCGAGCCAGTCGGCCGCCTCGACGTCGCTCAAGCCCGCCTGGGCAGCGATCAGCTCGGCGTAGAAGGCGTCGGCTTCGCCACCGAAATTCGGGGTCAGAGTCAATTTGCTCTTGGTCATTGCGGCTCCCCATGGGCACGCGCGAGCGCTGCCCGCAGCGCGTCGGCGTCGAAGCGGTGCCAGCGCGCCGCGACGATGGCGTCGGGCCGGATCAGGTGGACGCTGCCCGGCCGGCCGCCATAGCGCGCGGCAGCCACGCCCTCGGCCGGCAGCACGACGACGCGCACGCCAGCCGCCGGCGCCGGCCAGCCAAAGCAAAGCAGCAGGAACTCGCCGAACTGCTCGCTCAGCCAGCCGGTCTCCAGCGGTGCGTCTGGCGCGGGGCAACCCGGCGCCGAGCCGCCAGGCCAGGGTTCGGCGTCGGGCGTGCTCAGCGGCGAGTCGACATGCGCGGTCGGCACCGACAGCCGCCCGCTGTTGACCAGCGGCTTGGCGAACTCGGTGTGCGCCGCCAGGTCCAGCGCGGCCTTGCGCAGGCGCAGGCTCAGCGCGCTCTTGGGGCTGATGAAGTCGGTGGCCCGCGTCGAGTGGCCGATGTTGTCGTCGGCGGCCTCGATGCGCTCGAACTCGTAAGCGTCGAGCAGCGCCGAACCACCCTCAGCGCCCTCGCCCTTCAGCACGGCAGCCAGCTTCCAGCCGAGGTTGTCGGCGTCCTGCACGCCACTGTTGGCGCCACGTGCGCCGAAGGGCGAGACCTGATGCGCCGCATCGCCGGCCAGCAGCACACGGCCCACGCGGAACACCGAAGCGCGGCGGCAGCAGAACTGGTAGATGGACGACCAGGCCAGCTCGAATTGATCGGTGCCCAGCATCGCCGCGACACGGGCCTTGATGCGGTCGGGGTCGCGCTCAGTTTGCGCATCGGCGTCGCGCCCCAGTTGGAAGTCGATGCGCCAGAGTCCCGCGGCCTGCGCGTGCAGCAGCACGGACTGGCCGCGGTGAAACGGCGGGTCAAACCAGAACCAGCGCTCGGGCCTGGCCGGGTCCAGGCCGCGCGGCCGCACGCCGGGCGCCAGGCGCACGTCGGCGATCAGGAAGCGGTCTTCAAACACCTGGCCCGCAAAGCCCAGCCCCAGCAAACTGCGCGTGGGGCTGCGCGCGCCATCGCAGCCGACGACCCAGTCGGCGCGCATGTCGAACAAGCCGTCGGGCGTGCGCACGTTCAGCGTGACGCCACCTTCGTCCTGCTCCAGCCCGATCAGCTCATGCTTGCCGCGCAGTTCGATGCGTTGATCCAGTTGCGCCGCGCGCACGAGCCTGGCCTCGACCTGGTCCTGCTGCAGGTTGACCATCGCCGGCATCTTGTGATGGCTCTCGGGCAGCAGGTCGAAGGTATAGGCCTCGCGCTCGCCGTGGAAGACGCGGCCGCGCTGCCAACGCACGCCTTCACGCGCGACGGCCTCGCCAACGCCGAGACGGTCGAACACCTCCAGCGTCTTCTTGGCCCAGCAGACGGCGCGCGAGCCGTCGCCGATGCGATCACTGTCGTCGATGACGACGACGGGCACCTCGCGTTTTGCCAGGTCCAGCGCCAACGTCAGGCCCACGGGCCCGGCGCCGACGATGACGACCGGGCGGCGCTGCGGCTGGCCGCTGCGCTGCTCCAGGCTCTGGTGATAGGGGTACTGCGGAAGGTCCATGCCGACCTCAAGCGCCTTCGAGCGCCTTCCACATGTCGACGTCGCGCTCGGCTGTCCAGATGCGCGGGTGGGCGGTGCCGCCGGCCTCGTCGAACGCGCGCGTCACGTCGAAAGGCATGCAGTGGTCGAAGATGACCCAGTGGCCGTACTTGGGGCGCAGCGCGGCCATCGTGCGTTGATACACGGCCTTCAACTCCTCACCAGCGGTCACGCCCGATTGCACGGCCGCATACAGCTCGCTGACGAAGGCGCGCGTGCCGGCCAGGCCTGCGGCGACCTGCTCCACGCCCTTCAACGCCGGGCCGCGGCCCGGCACGAGGGCGGTGGCATTCAGCGCGGCGATGGCGTCGAGCGTCCCAGGCCAGTCAGCGAAGTGGGCGTCACCACAGTAAGGCGTCGCATCAAACTCGACGAGGTCGCCGCTGAACAGCACCCGCTCCTCGGGCAGCCAGGCCACGGTGTCACCGGCCGTGTGGCCGCGGCCGGGCGAGAACATCTCGACCTTGACGCCGCCCAGGTCCAGCGTGAGCCGGCCGCTGAACGTCAGCGTCGGCCAGGTCAGCCCTGCCGGCACGGACTCGACGTTGCGGAACAGCCGCGGGAAGCGGCCGATCTCGCTGGCCTTGTCCTGCTCGCCGCGCTCCTTGATGAGCGCCAGCGTCGCGTCGCTGGCAATGACCTGCTCCAGGCCCTCGGCCTTGAAGGCCGACGCGCCCAGCACGCGCACCGCGTGGTAGTGGCTGAGCAGCACGTACTTGATCGGTGCGGTCGTCACTTCGCGGATGCGACGGATCACATCGGCCGCCATGACGGGCGTGGCCTGGGTGTCCACCACCATGACCGCATCGCGGCCGATGACGATGCCGGTGTTGGGGTCACCCTCGGCGGTGTAGGCCCAGGCGTGCTCGGACAGACGTTCGAAGGTGACCCTTTTCTCTTCCAGGTCGGCTTGCGAGGCAAAGGCTTTGGTCGTCATGCGGGTCTCCAACATCGAAGCCGAAATTTATCCTATTACAAATCAATTCACCAATATAGAATTTTCAGCATGGTTGAGCCCAAGGCCCCGCGAGGCATCCAGAGCATCGAAGTGGGTGGTCAATTGCTGCTGGCACTGGCCCACCGCGGCAGGCCCATGGCATTGAAGGACCTGGCCCGAGAGGCTGGCATGACGCCGGCCAAGGCCCATCCCTACCTCGTCAGCTTCATCAAGCTCGGCCTCGTGGAGCAGGAGGGCGGCAGCGGGCCCTATGGCCTCGGGCCGCTGGCACTGCAGCTCGGCCTCATCAGCCTGCAGCAGTACGACCCCGTGAGGCTGGCCACGCCTGTCATCGAGGAACTGGCCCAAAAGATCGGCCACACGGTCGCCATTGCCGTCTGGGGCACACACGGCCCCACCATCGTGCGCGTGGCCGAGGGGCCGACGCCCGTGCACATCAGCATGCGCCATGGCACGGTGATGAGCCTGGCGGGCACGGCGTCGGGGCGCCTGTTCGCGGCCTATCGCACCGAGGAAGCGGCGGCGCTGGCGCAGACCCTGCCGGAAGAGGCTGTCATCGCCGCCGTGCGCGCGGCGGGCCTGGCCACGTCGCGGGACAGCGTCGTCGCCGGGGTCAGCGCTGCGGCCGCACCCGTCTTCGACGCCTCCGGGCGCCTGGTGTTGGCCTTGACAGCCATCGGGCCCACTGCCGGCTTGGACATCAGTCTTCAAGCACCGCTGGCCGCCGCGTTGCGGGATGCTGCAGCGCTGTTGTCACGGCGCCTGGGCCGATGAAACATCTCAGCCGCCACGACAGGCAGGCGACAGCAAGTTTTGCTGAAAACCAAGCAAACTATTTTTGCGACCTGGAACACGAGTTCAAGAATCTTTCGACTCAGTTGGCAACTTGTGATTCAAAACATATCTCTTAACGTCATATCTGATCAAATATAGAGATAGATGGTCACATTTGATCTTCACATGCTGCCGAACCATGGCGGAACGTGAAGATGGATTGCTGGTTGGCAAACTGCAGCATTCCAGCCACACCCGCGCATGCTTGGGGGGCGCGATAAATCTCATTGCGATCAATGACTTGCGCTCCAAAACGGCCCTGCATCAGCTGCATTTGAAGAATGGCTAGGGGTTTTCCCAAGCCGGTCTGAATTTCGCGCGCTCCGAGAATTTGCTTCAGCCGCCGCCCGATCGGGCGGTTTGTCTCTTGGCTGAACCGTCTGGCAACACACCCGCTTGCCATTCCTTTCTGGAGCAGTGATGCATAAGCAAACCAAAATCGCCGCCGCGGTCCTGATGACCGTCGGCGGTCTCAGCGCTTGGGCCCAACAAGCCCCCGCGGAACCGCAGCAGATCGAGCGAGTGACCGTCACCGGTTCGGCGATCAAGCGCATCGACGCCGAATCCGCCGTGCCTGTCACCATCGTCAAGATGGCGGACCTGCGCAGTGCCGGCGTGACCTCCGTCGAACAGGTGATGGCCAACCTGGTGGGCGTCCAGCAGTCGACCAACGCGGCACAGTCCATCGGCTCGGGCAGCGGCGGCGCCTCCTTCGCCGACCTGCGCGGCATCGGTGCCGACAAGACCCTGGTGCTGTTGAACGGCGAGCGCATCGCCAACAACGCGGTCGACGGCTCGGCGCCCGACCTGAACATGATTCCCTTCGCTGCGATCGACCGCATCGAAGTGCTGCGCGACGGCGCCTCGGCCCTGTACGGCACGGACGCCATCGGCGGCGTGATTAACTTCATCACGAAGAAGAGCTACAACGGCGGCACCATCACGCTGGGCTATGACAGGCCCAAGCATGCAGGTGGCCGCGCCAAGAGCGCCAACGTCGGCTTCGGCTTCGGCGAGCTGGACAAGCAGGGCTTCAACCTCTCCGGCTTCCTCAGCATGAAGAAGGAAGACCCGATCGCCGGCAACGAGCGCGACTTCAACAAGCGCATCGTCGGCGGCCTGTCCAACAGCACCGATCCGGCCAACTACACCCAGGATTTCAGCGCCCTCTACAACCCGGCCGCTCCGGCCTGCGCGGGCACCGCCCTGATCCCGATTGCCGGCGGCACGCAATGCAAGATCGTCACGCCGAACTTCGTCGACTTCGCGCCCAAGTCGGACACCGCGTCCGGCATGCTCAAGGGCACGCTGCGCGTCAATGATTCGCTGGAACTGGGTGCAGAAGGCTTCCTGACCCGCAACCGGGTCACGACGCGCATCGCCCCCGTGCCCTACGGCGGCTATTACATGAACCCGACCATGCCCAATGGTCAAAAGAACCCCTATTTCCCCACGGCGCACATCGACCCGACCTTCGATGACGGCACGGCCGGCCTTACCATCTTCAACCCCTCTGCTGCCTTCGCCAACCCGGTGGCCGTGCAGCCGGGCTTCGCCTACGTCTTCTGGCGCGATTTCCCGAACGGCTCGCGCGCCCAGATGAACGAGAACAAGCAAAGCCGCATCGTGCTGTCGGCCGAAGGCAACGCCCTCAACTGGGACTACTCGGTCAAGTTCTCGGCCAACAAGAACACGGTCGACCAGAACCTGACGGGTGGCTACGGTGACGGCGACATGATCGGTGAAGGCCTGCTCGAAGGCGTCATCAATCCCTTCGGCGCCCAGAGCGCCGCCGGCACCGCCCTGCTGGAAAAGGCGGCCCTGAACGGCAGGCTGCAGACCGCCACCGGCAAGATCAATATCTTCAAGATCATGGCGAGCCGGGAACTGGGTGACTGGTTGGGCGCTGGCCGCCCGGCGCAGATCGCCGTGGGTGGCGAGTACCGCAAGGAAAACTACGATTCGCACCCGGTCAAGGAATTTGCCCAACTCGTCTCGGCGTCGACCGGCGTCGATCCAGATGCGACGGCCAAGGGCACGCGCAAGGTCGGCGCCCTGTACACCGAAGTCAACGTGCCGGTGAACAAGATGCTTGAGCTGACCGGCTCGGTGCGCTACGACAAGTACAGCGACTTCGGCGACAGCACCAATCCCAAGCTGTCGTTCCGCTTCCAGCCCAGCAAGGAAATGCTGTTCCGCGGCTCGGCATCGACGGGCTTCCGCGCGCCGACGCTGTTCGAGCTCTATAGCTCGACTTCGTTCACCAACACGGCCGGCAACTTCAACAACCCGATCAACTGCCCGGGCGGCACCCCCATCCCCGGCGCGTCGCAGGCCAACTGCAATGGCCAGTTCCAGGTCCAGAACGGCGGCAACCCCAACCTGAAGCCTGAGAAGGCCAAGAACTACACCCTGGGCGCCGTGTTCGAACCCATGGCCGACCTGAGCCTGGGCATCGATTTCTGGGCGATCAAGATCAAGAACGCGATCGCCGTGCTGCCGCAGTCGACGCTGTTCCAGAACTACACGCAGTGGCAGCAGTACTTCCACTTCTCCCAGCCCGGCAACCTGCTGTCCATCACCAGCAACTGCCCGGGTCCGAAGTGCGGTTACGTTGAACAGCTGAACCAGAACCTGGGCGGCACCAACACCAACGGTATCGACCTGAGCGCCCAGTACCGCCTGCGTTCCAACGTCGGCCAGTTCGACTTCGCGTTGAACAGCACCTTCGTCAACAAGTACGAGTACCAGGACTACCCGTCGGGCCCGTGGAACCAGAACGTTGGCATCTACTCCGGTGCCGGCCCGATCTTCAAGTGGCAGCACAACCTGACGGCCAACTGGGCCTACAGCAGCTTCGCTCTGGGTACGGCGGTGCACTACAAGTCCGGCTACGTGGACTTCACGCCGACCAACCACGTCTCGGCATTCACGACGACCGACCTGTACGGCAGCTGGTCGCCGATCAAGGGCGCTTCCCTGGTGCTGGGCGTTCGCAACCTGTTCGACCGCGACCCGCCGTTCACCAACCAGGCCGACCTGTTCCAGTCTGGCGGCTGGGATTCGCGCTACGCCAACGCAGCAGGCCGCACCTACTACGTGCGCGGCACCTACTCGTTCTAAGCTCCCAACGGGCTCAGCCCCGAAAGCCGCTCAGCTTGCCTGAGCGGCTTTTTCTTTGTCGTGGCCAAGGCCGACCGCTACAGCGGCGACCTGCTTTGACTTGAGGTCCTGAGCGGGAGCACCAGCGCACCCTCCGGAAAGCGGGTGCTCATGAAGTCGACGAAGGCCTTCACCTTCGGGCTGGCCAGGCGCCGGGAGGTGTGCAGCACCCACAGCTCGACCTCTTTGCCGTCCAGGCTGCCCCACTGCACCAGTTCGCCGTCATCGACTTGCTGCCCGACGATGGACCGCGGCACCAGCGCGGCACCGGCGCCGGCCAGCGCGGCGTCCCTGAGCATCAGCATCGACGAGAGCCCGAGCACCGGCACGGGCTCGATCAGCAGGCGGCCCTCGTCGACAGACCAGGTCTCGCCGTCCCGATAGGCGCTGACGACGGCGGGCACGCGCACGGCCGCAGCGCCAGGCGCGGGCCTGGCGATGGACGGCGCGGCGACGACCACGAGGCGGTCCTTCGCAAAACAGCGGCCCACCAGCGCCGTGTCCACCCGCGGGTTGGGGCGGATGGCGACGTCGAACTGCTCGTCGACGAGATCCACCACGCGGTCTTCCGCCACCACCTCCAGAGTGACGTCGGGATAGAGCCCGCGGAACTCCGCGCACAGCCGCCCCATCGCCAGCTGTGAAAACAGGATGGGTGCCGCCACGCGCAGGCGCCCGGCCACCTTGCCGCTGCCTTCCCGCGCCGCGCCGATCGCATCGGCCACCTCGTGCATGGGCCCTTCGGTACGGCTGAGCAGCAGCTGGCCGGCCTCGGTCAGCTCCAGTCCCTTGCCGCCGCGCTCGATGAGGCGCACGCCCAGTTGCTCCTCCAGGTCCGCCACGCGCCTGGACAGCGTGGCCTTGGAGCGCCGGCTGGCCCGGCTGGCTCGGCCAAAGCCACCGTGCGTGGCCACGAGGTTGAAGTCGGTCAGGGCGTTCAGGTCCATATCGTCTCAATTCAAAGACACATTGTCCTGATTTTGGCGTCTGTGTTTATGGATTGCAACGGCCTATCTTTCGTCCAAGCCAGCGAAACAAATCGCCTGGCCTTGGTCCTTCCCCTTAATCAGCTTTCAAGAGAGTCCATCATGAGCATCCTCGTCATCGGTTCCACCGGCACCGTCGGTTCCCTCGTCGTCCAAGGCCTGGCCAAGCAAGGCGCCCAGGTCAAGGCGATGGTCCGCCGCACCGGCACCCTGTCCCTGCCCGCCGGCGTCGACGGCGTCGTCGCCGACCTCGGCGACGTGAACTCCCTGCGCCTGGCGATGAGCGGCGTGCGCACGCTGTTCCTGCTGAACGCCCTCGCCCCCGACGAGGTCACGCAGTCGCTGCAGGCCCTCAGCGTCGCGCGCGAAGCGGGCATTCAGCGCATCGTCTATCTGTCGGTCATCCACGCCGACCTCTACACCGATGTGCCCCACTTCACCGGCAAGCACACCGTGGAGCGCATGATCGAAAGCCTGGATCTGCCGGCGACCATCCTGCGCCCGGCCTATTTCATGCAGAACGATGCCGCCATCCAGTCCGTCATCGAAGGCTACGGCGTCTTTCCGATGCCCATCGGCGCCAAGGGCTGCGCGATGGTGGACGTGCGCGACATCGCCGACATCGCCGTGGCCGAGCTGCTGCGTCGCGACCGGTCGCCGGAACCCCTGCCCCGCCTGACGCTGGAAGTGGCCGGCAACGAGGTCTTCACCGGCCAGGCGGCTGCCGCCGTCTGGGCCCAGGCGCTGAATCGCGAGATCCGCTACGGCGGCGACGACGTGCAGGCCTTCGAGCAGCAGCTGGCCGCGCAGCATGTGCCCGCCTGGATGGCCTACGACCTGCGCCTGATGATGAGCCGCATCCAGCAGCTCGGGCAGATCCCCGCCGCCGGCGCAACGCGCACGCTGGAGAAGATGCTGGGCCGCCCGCTGCGGACCTACCAGGCCTTCGTGGCCGAGCGGGTGGCGACCTAAGGCTTGCTAGCCAGGGCGACGCCGGCCAGCACCAGCAGGCTGCCGGCCACGAAGCTGGGCGACAACGCCTCGCCCAGCAACCAGACACCCAGCAGCACGCCAAACAGTGGCGTCATAAAGGTGAAGGCGCCCAGGCGCGAGGCTAGGTAGCGACGCAGCAACCAGAACCAGGCCAGGAAGCTGGCGAAGGACACGACCAGGCTCTGGAAGGCGAGGTGGGCCCAGACGGCGGCAGTCGGCTCGAAGCGCCACTGACCCGTCGCCCAGGCACCCGGCAGCAGCAGCACGAAGGCGCCGAGCAGCTGGTAGCACAGCGTCTCGGTCGCCGGTGCGGCGGCCAAGCGCGTACACCGGATGGTGACCGTCGTAGCGCCCATGGCCAGGCCGGCCAGCACCGCGAGCAGATCTCCCAGCAGCGCAGAGCCGTCAGGGGCCAGACCGCCGCGCAGGAAAGCCAGCGCGATGCCTCCGAATGCCAGGCCTATGCCCGCCCAGCGACGCCGGTCGAGGCGCTCGGCCGGCAGCCGCCAATGCAGGCCCAGGGCCGTGAACAGCGGCGAGGTGTAGAGGAAGACGACGACGTGGGAAGCCTGGGTCAACTGCAGCGCCAGGGCCACGAGCAGGAATTCCAGCGCGAACAGCGAGCCCGCCGCGGCACCGGCTGCCCAGCGGCGGCGATCCAGCGCCTCGCCGCGCCAGCGCATCAGACCGGCGAGCAGCAACAGGGCGATGCCGGAGCGCAGGCCGATCATCAGCATCGGGCCGACCTGCGCCGTCACCGCCTTCAGCGACACCTGCTGCAGGCCCCAGAGGCAGCACAGCAGGAGCATGACGCCGCCGGCGCGCGCGTCGAGCGGGCCGGCCGTGATGCCGGGCGGCCGGGCAAGCGTGGCGGGTAATGCGGTTGAGGCGGGATTGAGGTACTTCATGGCCGCCAATGTGCCGGTCGGCCGCGAATCCGAAAAGCACATAATTCGCTTCCAAATCATCCGCTTTTCGAATTCATGCGCGATCTGCAGATCGACTGGCTGAAATGCTTTGTGGCCACCGTCGATGCTGGCTCCCTGTCCAGCGCCGCGGCCGAGATCCACCGCTCGCAGTCGGCCGTCAGCATGCAGCTCAAGAAGCTGGAGGCGGCCGTCGGCCACCGCCTGCTTCGGCGCGATGCGCGCCAGTTGGAACTGACGCATGAGGGCCAGACCCTGCTGGGCTATGCGCGACGCATGCTGGACCTTCAGGCCGAGGCCCAGGCGGCGCTGCGCGAGGACGATGTCTCAGGTGTCGTGCGCCTGGGCGTACCGGATGACTACGCCCGCAGATACCTGACACCGGTCCTCAAGCGCTTTGCGCCGCGCCATGGCGGCGTTGAGATTCAGCTGGACTGCGAGCAGTCGACCTCGCTGATCCCGCGCGTGGCGCGTGGCGATCTCGACCTGGCCCTGGTTTCGCGCGACCACGCACGGCGCGGCACCCTGCTCTTCCACGAGCCCATGGTCTGGGTCGGCTCCCCGCAGTTTGACATCTGGCGGCGCGACCCGCTGCCCATTGCAGTCTACGAGGAGGCCAGCCTGGGCCGGCGCAGCGCCATCAACGCCCTCGCCCTGCAGGGCCGGCCCTACAAGATCGTCTACAACAGCTCCAGCCTGGCAGGGCAGATCGCAGCCGTCGAGAGCGGCCTGGCCGTGGCCGTGCTGACGCAGTGCAGCGCGCCGGCGCATCTGCAACTTCTGGGCGCCGAACAGGGCCTGGGACCGCTGGAGCCGATGCAGGTAGCCGTCTACCGCAGCAAGACGTCCAAGGGCAACAAGGCGGTGGACAGCCTGCGGCGGATGCTGATCGAGACGCTCAGGGTGTCGGGCTGATACGCACCATCATCACGCCGTGAGGCTTCACGCTGCCGCCGACCTCGCCCGAGACGCCGCGGGTCTTCTTGCCCGACCACAGGTCGTGGACCTCAGCCTTGATGCGCGGCGCGAGGTCCAGCTGCTCCCACGTCACCTTGATGTCGGCCGCCGTTTCGCCGCGGTTGAACAGCACGGCCGCACGTTCGCCACCGGCCAGCGTGCGCACCCAGACCTCCAGGTTGCCCTGGCGCCAGACGCGACGGCCCTGCCGGCCCAGCGGGTCCTGGTCAACCTTGATGACTTCGGCATTGGTCAGGATGCGGCGGGTGTCCGCATCCATCTTCGCCATGTCGTTGCCCGCCACCAGCGGCGCGGCCAGCATGGCCCAGATCGAGAAGTGGCTCTCGTACTCCGTCGTCGTCATGCCGCCGTTGCCGACCTCCAGCATGTCGGGGTCGTTCCAGCCGTTGGGCGCGGCGTCGGCCCACAGGTCGGCATTCATGTCGATGATGTCCAGCAGGCCGTGCGACCACTCCTTCTTGCCCTTCCAGGCGTCCCAGATGTCGCCCGTGGTGCGCCACAGATGGCCGACGGGATGGGCCCAGCGGCCGGGCTGGCTGCCGCCCCATTCGCAGATGGACAGCACGATGTCACGGCCCGATTCGCGCAGCGCCTTGGCCATGATGGTGTAGGCCGCTTCGGGGGTGCGCGGGCCGGTGTAGCACCAGTCGTATTTCAGCCAGTCCACGCCCCACTTCGCATACTGGCGCGCATCCTGGAACTCGTGGCCGGCGCTGCCGGGGCGGCCACCGCAGGTTGCGGCGCCGGCATCGGAATAAAGGCCGAACTTCAGGCCCTTGGAATGAACGTAGTCGGCCAGTGCCTTGATGCCCGATGGGAAGCGCTCGGGGTCGGCCTGGATGTTGCCGTCCGCGTCGCGGCTCTTCTGCCAGCAGTCGTCGATGACGATGTAGCGGTAGCCCGCGTCTTTCATGCCGGAGGCGACCATCGCGTCGGCCTGCTGGCGGATCAGGGTCTCGCTGACGTTGCAGGCGAACTTGTTCCAGGAGTTCCAGCCCATCGGCGGCGTGGGCGCGAGATTGGGCTTGGGGGCGTCGAGCTTGAGCGTCTCGTGCGGGGCGGCCTGGGCGCCGGCAATGAAGACGCAGGTCGACAAGGCCAGCAAAGCGCGGCCGAGCCAGGTTGAAGTCATGGGGAAAACTCCGAAAAAAGTCAGACGGTGCCGCGGCGCGCTTCCAGCTCGGCGCGGATCTCGTTCATGCGCCGCTCGGTCAGGAAGTAGCGGGACACGATGTAGAGGGCGATAAGCAGCCCGAGGATGGGAATGCCCGACAGGGCGACCCGGATCATGAACAGCGCATCCTCGCCCTGCACCGGCAGCTTAGCGTTGAAGCCGGTGAACATCAGCACCCAGCCGGAGGCGCCGTTGCCCAAGGCAAGGCCGACCTTGGAGATCCAGGAGCCGCAGGCGGCGAACGAACCCTCGCGGCGCTGTCGGCTGCCGAGCTCGTCATGGTCGATGACGTCGGCCATCGCCGAGCCGTAGATCGTCCAGAACCCGGCACCGACGAAGGCCACGCCGCCGCTGGCAAACAACTGCAACCAGGGCAGCTGCGGGTTGTAGAAGAACCAGTCGCCGACGAAGGCGAGGATGCCCAGCACCAGCACCGTC
This sequence comes from Roseateles sp. P4_D2, assembly GCF_056401875.1. Classification (NCBI taxonomy): domain Bacteria; kingdom Pseudomonadati; phylum Pseudomonadota; class Betaproteobacteria; order Burkholderiales; family Sphaerotilaceae; genus Roseateles; species Roseateles sp. P4_D2. Next base: position 133,906 of record NZ_JBFUIM010000007.1, read on the forward strand.
ATCAGCGCATTGCGCTTGCCCCAGTGCCTGGCCACCCACCCGGCAAAGGCGATGCCAACGAGGCCGCAGACCAGACCGGCGATGCCCATCATCGAGTTCCACTTGGTGGCCTCAACGACGTTGCCGGCGCAGACGTAGTAGACGGTGGCGTAGTAACCCAGCATGCCCACCATGGAGGTGGCCATGTTGTAGGCCATCATCGTGCCCAGCATCTGGCGGAAGGGCTTGTTCTTCAGTGTGCGATACAGGGTGTCCTTGAAGGGCACGCGCTGCCGGGTCTGCGCCACGACCTTCTGGTAGTAGCGTTCGCGGGTCAGCAGGAAGATGGCGATGGAGACCACCACCATGATGCCGCCCAGGATGCTGGTGTAGACCTGGGCACCCAGCAGGATGTCCGGATTGCCCTTCGCATCATTGAAGAAGGCCAGCGTCGTGAACTGGGCCGCCACGAACATCGCCAGCTCGGGGAGCTTCTGGATCGCGTTCTTCCATGACATCACGCGCGTGCGCTCGTGGTAGTCGGGCGTCATCTCGGCGCCCAGGCTGTTCCAGGGCATGTTGAAGCAACTCATGACCGGCACGTACAGGCAGGTCGAGACCAGCATGAAGATGAAGTATTCGTTGTCGCTCCAGCCGCGGCCGACGGCGAACATCAGCGGCAGGCCGATGCCGGCGAGGATGCCGCCCACCAGGATGAAGGGGCGGCGGCGCCCCCAGCGCGTGCGGGCGTTGTCGGAGAGCCAGCCGAACAGCGCGTCCGAAACGGCATCGACCGCGATCTTCAGGAAGATGACCGTGGAGATCAGCCCCGGCGCCACGCCGAGGAAGATGTTGAAGACGTGGAAGGCCAACGACTGGTAGAGCCAGTGGCCCCACATGTCCAGGAAGGAGCCCAGGCCGAAGCCGATCTTCTGCCGCGCGGGCACGCGGTCGGCCGCAAGTGTTGGCGCTGGCGGCACGGAGGCGGTCGGGCGCTGCACGGGCGGCATGGCGGCCCCTTCGGGATCGGCGATCAAGACTGTCTCCTTCGCCTGGCGCTGAGCGAGGCGGTATTTTTAGTAAACAGTCCTATTTTCGTTCGTTGATCGCACGAACGAAAGGCGGTGCAACTACCTAGGCAGCCACCTAGACAGCTGCGGTCTTGCGCCTGGCCTTGCGCGGCGCGGCCTCGGCTTCAGGCGCCGCGACGAAACGGGAACTCTCGCGCACGACCAGCTCCACCGGCAGCGACGCGTCATTGGGTGCGACATCGCCTTCGATGAGGGCGCGTGCGGCGACGTTGCCAAGTGCTTCCTTGTCCATCTTCACAGTGGACAGGGGCGGCTTGTTGCGGGCAGCCTCCTCGATGTCGTCGTAGCCGATGAAGCGGATGTCCTCGGGCACGCGCAGGCCGCGCTCAAGACAAACCTCGATGGCAAACATGGCCGTCGAGTCGTTGTAGGCGAAGACCGCGTCCGGGGGGTTGGGCAGGGCCAGCAGGCGGCTCATCGCATCACGGCCGGCGTCGCCGTATTCCAGCGCCGGGTCCAGCGTGACTTCGTAGTCGGGGTCAAACAGGCGGCCGGCCTCGAACAAGGCGCGGCGGAAGCCCTTGGCGCGCAGCGACGTCGAGTAATGCGCCAGCGGCCCGAAGATGGCGGCGATGCGTTGGGACTGGCCTTCCAGCAGATGGCGAGTCGCCAGCCAGGCGCCAAGCTGGTTGTCGTCATTGACGCAACGCACGCCGGGGTAAAAGTGATCCACGAGCACCAGCGGCAGTTCGCAGCGGCGAATGGATTCCATGGCCTCGGGGTCGAAATAGCCGGCACCCAGCAGCGCCTCGGCCTCATGGCGGCGTACCTGGCCGGCCACGTCGTCGCCCGCCAGCACCGACATGATGCTCAGCGGCACGCCGGCCTCGCGGCAGGCCGTCTCGGCGCCGTGCAGCACATAGGAATAGAAGGGGTTGTTGGCCAGCGAGCCCAGGCTGCGGCTGTACAGGAAGAGCATGCGGCGTGGCTTGCCGGTGCGCAGCTTGCCGACGTCGTAACCCATCTGCTGGGCCACGCCGAGCACCTGGGCGCGAGTCTGCTCAGACAGGCCGGGCTGGCCCTTCAGCGCGCGCGACACCGTGCCGATGGACACGCCCGCGGCCTCGGCCAATTCGCGAATCGTCACTCCCTTGTCGGCCATCACCCGAGCTCCCGCTGTTGTTTAGCACGTCGCATCGGGCGCGATTGTGCATCGGCACCCCAGCGGCCCCGGGTACACCCTGTACCGGGGGCAAAACCTAGGCTGGATATTGTTCACTAAACAATCGCTGTTGCATAGAATATTTCCGAACCACCGACGAAGCGCGCCAAGCGCCGCCGACATGCTCCCCTGCCCCATCGCCGTCCTCGGCGAAGCCCTGGTCGACGAATTCCATGACGGACCCGTCGCGGGTGGCGCGCCCTTCAACGTGGCGCGCTCGCTCGCCGCCATGGGCGCGCCGGCCCTGTTCATCAGCCGCGTCGGCGCGGACGATGACAACGGCCGCCTCGTGCTCGACAGTGCGCGCCGCTACGGCCTGGACAGCGCCGGCGTGCAGCGCGACCCGCAGCACGCCACCGGCCGCGTCAGCGTGCACGAGGACGCCGGAGGCCACCACTTCGAGATTCATGGCGACGCCGCCTGGGACCATATCGACGCCGCGGCCGCCCGCCCTCACCTCGCTGAAACGGCGCCGGCGTGGCTCTACTTCGGCAGTCTGGCCCAACGCCAGCCCGCCTCGCGCGCGGCCCTGCGCGCCCTCGTCAAGCCTTTCACCGGCACGCGCTTCCTGGACTTGAACCTGCGGGCCGGCACTGAAACCCGACTGCTGGCCGCCGAGTCGCTGATGCTGGCCGATTGGGTCAAGGTCAACGACGAAGAACTGGCCCAACTGGCCGGCTGGTTCGATGCCGGCGCGCCCGACGACGCCGGCCGCGCCAGCGCATTGATGGCACGTTTTGCACTGCAACGCCTGGTGCTGACCTGCGGCGCAAGCGGCTGGCGCTTCTACGCGCCGGGCGGCGTGCTGCTGGCGCAGGGGGCTGGCGTCACCCAGCCGCACATGATCGACACCGTCGGCGCCGGCGATGCCTTCACGGCCCTGCTGCTGGCCGGCCTGTCGCTGGGCCGTGACCTGCCCGCCACGCTGGCCCTGGCCAATCGCTACGCCTCCTTCATCTGCGGCGTGCGCGGCCCGCTACCCGCCGAACCTCTTGCCCTGCAACCCTGGCGCACCGCCCTGCATGCGCTGCCGACCTCTGCCTGAACGACTGCCCGACATGGACCTGACTCCGCCTCCCACCTCCCTGGCCGACCTCGTCGCGCCGCCCGCCGGCTCGGCCATGCGCCGCCCCGGCTTCATCTTCGGCGCCGGCACCTCGTCGTACCAGATCGAAGGTGCCGCACACGAGGACGGCCGCCTCGAATCCATCTGGGACCGCTTCTGCGCGACGCCGGGCAAGGTGCTGCGCGGCGAGAACGGCGATGTGGCCTGCGACCACTACCACCGCTTTGAAGAAGACCTGGACATCCTGCAGCGCCTGGGTGTGGACGCCTACCGCTTCTCCATCGCCTGGCCGCGCGTGATGGACGAGGCCGGCCGGCCGAATGCGAAGGGCATCGACTTCTACAAGCGCCTGCTCGATGGCCTGACCAAGCGCGGCATCCGCGCCTTCGTCACGCTGTATCACTGGGACCTGCCCCAGCACCTCGAAGACCGCGGCGGCTGGCTGAACCGCGAAACGGCCTACCGCTTTGCCGACTACGCCGAGCTGATGAGCCGCGAACTCGGTGGCGGCCGCGTGGCGGCCTGGACGACGCACAACGAGCCCTGGTGCTCAGCCTATCTTGGCTATGGCGACGGGCACCACGCGCCCGGCCTCAAGTCCAACCGCTGGGCCGCCCAGGCCATGCACCATCTGCTGCTGGGGCACGGCCTGGCGCTGCCCATCCTGCGCGCCAACGACCCGACGGCCTTGCACGGCATCGTCGCCAACTGCGCGCCGGGCTATGCCGACACTGACACAGCCGAAGACCGCGATGCCGCTTCGCTGTTCGAGACCTACCAGAACCGCTGGGTGCTGGACCCGCTGCTCAAGGGCGAATACCCGGCCGACCTGTGGCGGCTGTGGAAGGGCTGTGAGCCCCTGGTGCTGCCCGGCGACATGGACCTCATCAAGCAGCCCATCGACTACCTGGGCATCAACTTCTACAGCCGCGCCGTGCTGCGCTCCAAGGGCCCCGACACCATCGACTGGGTGCGCCACCCCGAGGTCGAGCGCACGACGATGGACTGGGAGGTCTACCCGCAAGGCCTGCAGGACCTGTTCGAAGCCTTCAAGCGCGACTACGCCAATCTGCCGCCCCTCTACATCACCGAAAACGGCATGTCGAGCGACGACCAGGTCAGCGCCGGCGAGATCGACGACCAGCAACGCCAGGCCTACATCAAGCAGCATTTCGCGGCATGCTCACGTGCCATGGACAACGGCGTGGACGTGCGCGGCTATTTCATCTGGTCGCTGCTGGACAACTTCGAATGGGCCTTCGGCTACGAGCGCCGCTTCGGCCTCGTGCATGTCGACTTCGAGACGCAGCAGCGCACGCTCAAGCGCAGTGCGCTGGCGTATGCGGACTTCCTGAAGGAGCGCGCCGCGGCGCGTTGAGCATGGATATCCGGCGCGTCGTCATCCTCGGCGGCGGCTCTGCTGGCTGGATGTCGGCCGCCGCACTGACGACGGGGCTGCGCGGCGTCGCCGTTGAGCTGGTCGAGTCCGAGGAGATCGGCATCATCGGCGTCGGCGAAGCCACTTTTCCGTCGATCCGCAGCTTCAACGACATCCTCGGCATTGACGAGGCTGAGTTTCTCGCCGCCACGCGCGGCAGCTACAAGCTCGGCATCCAGTTCTGCGACTGGAAGCAGCGCGGCGAGCACTACTTCCACACCTTCGGCGACTTCGGCCCACTGGACGGCCCGATGGCGCTGTGGGGCCAGCTGCGCCGCCTGCAGACAGGCCCTGGCACGCCGCTGGGCGAGTTCTGCCTGCCGACGGTGATGGCGCGCCAAGGCCGATTCTGCAGGCCTGCAGAAGGCGAGGACAGCCTGGCCTCGCGCTACACCTACGCCTACCACTTCGACGCGACGCTCTACGCCGCCTTCCTGCGCCGCCTGGCCGAAGGTCGCGGCGCGAGGCGCACTGAGGGGCGCGTCGTCGGCGTGGAGCGCCACGAGGACGGCCGTGTGCGCGCGCTGCACCTGGCCGACGGGCGCGAGGTCGAGGGCGATCTCTTCATCGACTGCTCGGGCCTGGCGTCCCTGCTGATCGGCCAGACGCTCGAGCAGCGTTTCATTGACTACGGCCACTGGCTGCCAGTGGACCGCGCCTGGGCCGTGCCCACCGAGCGCGCACCGGGCGATCTCGCGCCCTTCACGCGCTCGACGGCGCTGGAGGCCGGCTGGGCCTGGCGCATCCCGCTGCAGGACCGCACCGGCAACGGCCATGTGTTCAGCAGCCGCTTCATCGACGAGGGACGGGCGCGCGAACAGCTGCTGGCCCAGCTCGACGCGCCGATGCTGGCCGAGCCGCGGCTGCTGCGCTTTCGCACCGGCCACCGCGAGCGCTTCTGGGTCAAGAACGTCGTCGCCATCGGCCTGGCCGCCGGCTTCCTGGAGCCGCTGGAGTCCACCGCCATCTTCATGGTGCACAACGCGCTGGGCCGCCTCATCCCGCTGCTCGGCGAGGCCGACCATGCGCAGGCCGCGGTCGGCTTCAACGTGCAGCAGCTGCGCCAGTACCAGCGCATCCGCGACTTCATCATCCTGCACTACGCCCTGAGCGAGCGCCGCGACAGCGAGTTCTGGCGCACGCTGACGAGCATGGAGCTGCCCGAGTCGCTGGACTACAAGCTGCATGCCTGGCGCGAGACCGGCACCCTGCATGCCTACGACAACGAGGCCTTCGACACGGCGAGCTGGCTGGCCATCCACGCCGGCATGGGCGACTGGCCGCGGCGCCGCAGCCCTTGGCCGGACGAGATGCCGGCTGAGTTGGCAGCCCGCTATCTCACTGAGCGCCATCAGGCCATTGCCGCGCTGGCCGCCGGCATGCCTGACCACGACAGCTTTCTGCGTGCACGCTTGAGCGGTGCTGCGGGATAGCGCCCATGCTCAGAGCCGAAGCCCCTACCTAGACTGGCGCGATGGAAAACCTGAACAAGCCGCTGCGGCGGGTCGTGATCGTCGGCGGTGGCGCCGCCGGCTGGATGTCGGCCGCCGCATTGAGTGCGGTGCTCAAGCCCCCGTATGAAATCCGCCTCGTCGAATCCGACGAAATCGGCATCATCGGCGTGGGCGAAGCGACCATCCCGCCGATCCGCATGTTCAACGGCCTGGCCAAGATTGACGAGGCGGAGTTCCTCAAAGCCACGCAAGGCACGTTCAAGCTCGGCATCGAATTCGTCAACTGGGGCCGCCAGGGCGAGCGCTATTTCCACGGCTTCGGCGGCGTCGGCCGCGAGGCGCTGTGGCCGGTGGACTTCTCGCAATACTGGCTGCGCCTGCGCGCGCTGGGCCGCGCGCTGCCGCTGGACGCCTACGTCATCTCCAACATGGCGGCCAAGGCCAACCGCTTCATGCTGCCGCGGCCGGACATGCAGAACTCGCCGATGGCCGCACTCGGCTATGCCTATCACTTCGACGCGTCGCTGTACGCGAAGCACCTGCGTGCCCTGAGCGAGCAGCGCGGCGTGCGCCGCACCGAAGGCAAGGTCGTGCGCGTGCTGCTCAATGAAGAACCGGGGCCAGCCGAAGGCCATGTGCGCGCCGTGCAGATGGAAAGCGGCGAACTGGTGGAGGGCGACCTCTTCCTCGACTGCTCCGGCTTTGCCAGCCTGCTGATCGAGAAGGCCCTGGGCACCGGCTTCGAGGACTGGAGCCACTGGCTGCCCTGCGACCGCGCCGTGGCGGTGCCCAGCGAGAGCACGAGCCCGCTGCTGCCCTATACGCGTTCGACCGCGCACCGGGCCGGCTGGCAATGGCGCATCCCGCTGCAGCACCGCGTCGGCAACGGCCATGTCTATTCCAGCAGCCATGTCAGCGACGACGAGGCGGCCGGCGTGCTGCTGAAGAATCTCGACGGCCAGCCGCTCGCCGACCCGCGGATCATCAAGTTCCGCACCGGCATGCGTGAGGAGGCGTGGCGGCGCAATGTGGTTGCCATCGGCATGTCGGCCGGCTTCGTCGAGCCGCTGGAGTCGACGGCCCTGCACCTGATCCAGATGGGTGTGGCCAAGCTCATCGAGGCCTTCCCCCACAGTGGCTTCGACGCCCTGGAGATCGCCGAGTACAACCGTCAGAGCCGCGAGCGCTACGAATACGTGCGCGACTTCATCGTGCTGCACTATCACCTGAACCAGCGCGACGACAGCGAGTTCTGGAAGGCCTGCGCGGCCATGGCCATTCCCGAGGCCCTGCGCTGGCGCATGGCGCTGTATGCCTCCAGCGGCCGCCTGGCCAATGTCGACGGCGACCTGTTCCGCGAGCCGAGTTGGCTGGAGGTCATGGAAGGCCAGAACCTGCGCCCCAAGGGCTGGCTGGCGCTCGCCGAGCTGCAAGGTGTCGAGGAAACGGCCGCCTACTTCAAGGGCGTGTCTGACACCATCGCGCAATGCGTGGCCGTGATGCCGGAGCACGCGGAGTTCGTGCGGCGCTACTGTCCGGCGATGCCAGTCTGATCACGCGAAACGGCTGAGCGAGGTGGAACTGCTCTCCGTCTCGCCCGACGCGATCGACGCCCACCCGCTGATCCGCGAGTACTTCGCGGCGCTGTTGAAGCGGTAGCAGCCCGAGGCGTTCCAGGCGGCCCACTCGCGGCTGTTCGACTATCTGTGCGAGAACACGCCGCACCGCCCGGACAGCCTCGACGGACTGGCCCCGCTCTACGAAGCCGCCACCCACGGCTGCCGCGCCGGACGACAGCAAGAGGCGTTTAGGTCGGAGCGACGGGCCTTGCGTCGAGGACCTGGTCCGCAAGTTCCGGAAGTGACGGCCGAACGGCGGGTTGCCTGAACCCGCCATGTCGGCCTACGCTTTCGCATCCAGCCAACCGCTTCACTTCGGATCGAAAGCCATGACCTCACTGCCGTCCCGCCGCCGATTCACCGCTGCGCTGCTGCTCGGCAGCCTGGCAGGTGGCTGCGCTGCCGCCGTCGAGTCGGTGAGCATCCCGCCGCCGGCCCAGGATCCGGCACCCACGGCAACCGGCCTGCAGACCGCGGTGTTCGCCGGTGGTTGCTTCTGGGGCGTGCAGGGTGTGTTTCAGCATGTGCAGGGCGTGCAGCAGGCCGTCTCCGGCTACGCGGGTGGCACGGCGAGCACGGCGAACTACAAGCAGGTCACCAGCGGCCGCACCGGCCATGCAGAGGCGGTCGAGGTGACGTTCGACCCATCGCAGGTCACCTACGGCGCCTTGCTGCAGGTCTTCTTCTCCGTGGCACACAACCCGACGCAGCTGAACCACCAGGGACCGGACATCGGCCGCCAATACCGCTCGGCCCTGTTTCCCGCCGACGCGGCGCAGCGCGAGACGGCCCAGGCCTACATCGCGCAATTGGACGCGACAGGGCTCTACGGCAAGCCCATCGTGACCAAGGTGGAGAACAGGGGCAACTTCTATCCCGCCGAGAAATTCCATCAGGACTACTTGGTCGACAACCCGCGAGACCCCTACATCGTGTTCCACGACCTGCCCAAGATCGCGGCGCTGAAGCGGCTTTTCGGCGAACGGTTCAGAAGCGAGCCCATGCTGGTGAAGCAGGCGCGTTGATCCTGGCCCAGTGGCCGACGCGCATAAAAAAAGCACCGCGGAGCCAACCGCGGTGCCGGGTCTTGCGAGTGGCGGGCGGGCCGGGCGGCCCGCCCTTCATCAAGCTCAGAAGCTGTACTGCATGCTGACGCGATAGCCGCGGCCCGACGTGAAGTAGTTGTGGCCGATCATGCCGATGTGCTGCTGCATGATCTGCTTGTACGTCTTGTTCGTCAGGTTGGTGGCATCGACACCCAGGGACAGATCGTTGCCGATCTTCAGGTGCAGACCTGCGTCGACCTGTCCATAGCCGTCAGCCCAAAGCGGCAGGCCCACGGGCAGGTTGTGCTGACCAAAGTTGGCGCTCGCCGGGTTGGTGTCCAGCGCATTGGTCTGGTTGGGGCCGGTGTTGTCGGAGTTCAGCGCCACGCCGTAGAGGTATCTGCCGCGGTAGTTGTAGGCAATGCGGGCAGAGACCGGACCACGGTCGTAGAGCAGCGCGATGTTGAAGGTGTTCTTCGACAGGTTGTCCAGCGGCATGTCGCCGAAGGAACGACCATCGGTGTCACAACCGTTGATGTACAGGTTCAGGTTGTCCTGGCCTGCACCGGGCGAGCAATAGCCCGTGTACACCGCGTTGTAGCGCTTCACCTTGCTGTCCACGTAGGTGTAGTTCGCCTGCAGGCCGATGCCCTGCAGCAGCGAGGGCAGCCCCTCGAAGTACTGCTGGTAGGCCACTTCGAAGCCGCGCGCATAACCCTTGGCGCCGTTGACCGGGCCATTCAGCACGAAGTTGACCGGCTTGCCGTTGGCGTCGTTGACCGTGCGGTTGAAAGCCTGGTTGACGATGATGTCCTTGAGGTTCTTGTTGAAGACGGCGGCAGTCACGGAGCCGTTCTTCGCGAAGTACCACTCGGCCGTCACGTCTTCCTGGTCGGAGCGGATGGGCTTGAGCTCGGGGTTGCCGCTGGCCGTGCCGGTCAGGTTGATCTTCTTGACGTTGGGCGGCACGCTTTGCGCATCGACCTCGATGGTTTGCGACATCGACAGGAAACCCTGCATCTGGCTGAACTGCGGGCGCGCCAGGGCCTTGGACGCGGCAAAGCGGAACTGCAGCGCGCCGTCCGCCGTGGCCTTCCACTTCAGGTTCAGGCTGGGCAGGTAGTCCGTGAAGCTCTGGTTGAAGTTCTGCTCCTTGGCGAACGGTGTCAGCTGCGGCACGGCCAAGCCAACCGCCCCGGGCGGTGCGGCCTGCGTGGTCAGGATGGTGTAGCCGTCGGCCTGGTTCTTGGTGTGGACTGCGCGCAGGCCGACGTTGCCGTCGATGGGCAGGCCCACCTCATCGAAGGAAAAGCGCAGCTGTGCATACCCCGCCGTGGTGGTCTCGGCCTGGGTGTTGCGGCCGGCCGGGTCGGTGCCGAAGGAAGTAGGAGCCCACTTGCCGCCGCCCTGGATGCTGTTGGCCTGCTGCGGGCAGCCCGCACCATCCCAGCCCGGCTTGAAGTTCGTGCACTCGTTCAGGTAGAGCTGGTGCAGCTTGTTGTAGCTGTTGGGCCAGTCGAAGGCCACCGAAGCCGCCGGGAAATACAGCGACGGGAGGTTGGCCTTGCCGCCGCCCATGAAGTCGGCGTAGTTGTTCTTGTAGGTGGGGATATCCGGCGCCTTGGTGATGTAGGCCAGGTCGCCGATGTTCCAGCCCACCTGCCAGGCGTGGGTGATGGTCGCCCAGTTGTAGCTCGGGTTGCTGTTGATGGTCTCGGCGTCGCGCTTGGCGATGCGCACGCCCACGCGCAGGTCGTTGAGGATCTTGTTGTCGTGGAAGACCCAGCGCGCATCACCCTTCCAGGCTTTTTGCGTGCCCTTGCCCTTGTCCAGGTGGTCCATCATCATCGCCCAGTAGTACTTGCTGGGGTCGTTGAGGACGGCCATGTCACTGGCGTCGAACACCAGGCGCGGCATCGAGCCGGTGTAGTCCACGGTCTCCTTGGGCAGGGCCACAGCGGTGCCTACCGTGGAGTCGAAGTTGTTGGTCTTGGAGCGGATGTACTGGAAGTCAGACGTCAGCGTCAGCTGCTCGTTGACCTTGCCGGAAATCTTCCAGGCCAGTTCATCGGTCTGCGAGTTGCGCTTGGAGTAGCGCGTCTGGTTCTCGACTTCGATGCCGGTGTAGTTGCCGTTGGCGTCCTTCTTGCCGGTCAGCACGCCCTTGGTCATCACGCCGTTGGCGTCGTAGGTGCCGTCCAGCACCTCGACGTTGTAGGGGTCGACCTGGGCGCTGACGTTGTTCTCGTTCCAGTTGAACTTGAACTTGGAACGGAAGAAGGTCAGCGAGGACTCGACGTCGTCCTTCTTCCATTGCAGCGCGCCGTAGATGCCGTCGCGCGTGCGGTCGTAGAACTGCTGCTTCCACGACATGTCGCGGGAGAACCAGGTCGGGCTGGTCGGCGTGGCCTTGTAGAACGGGTCCAGCACCAGGCCGTCCGTGCGGTTGGAACTGAGCGAATGCGCCACGTCGATCAGCGCGCCGAACTTGCCCGCGTCGGTGTTCCAGGTGTTGGACAGCAGGCCCGAGACGCTGGGCTTGTTCTTCTTGGCCAGGCTGTTGCGCGAGACGTCGAGCGAAATCGAGCCCTTGAAGCCGGGAAAGTCGAAGGGCAGGGCCGTGCGCAGGTTCACCAGGCCGCCGATGGCGCCCTCGATCTGCTCGGCCGAGGGATTCTTGTAGACGTCCACGCCGGCCATCAGCTCGGGCGGCACGTCCTCGAAGCCCAGCGTGCGGCCCTGGTTGGCGCTGAAGGTCTCGCGGCCGTTCAGCGTTGAGCTGACATAGGTCAGGCCGCGGATGTTGACGCCCGACCCTTCGACCGAGAAGTGCACCGGGTCGTTGGACGACGACACCCGCGACATCGTGGCCCCGACGATGCGCTGCAGCACCTCGGACACCGAGCGGTCGGGCAGCTTGCCGATCTCGTCGGCGACGACCGAGTCGACGATCTCGTCTGATTCCTGTTTGAGTTTCTGCGCCGACGCAAGCGCGGCGCGGCGCCCAGAAACAATGACGGTCTCCAGGGCCTGAGGCGCCTTGTCAGCCGCGGGTGCTGCCGCCGGAGCTGGCGCGGGCGTGTTCTGCGCCAGCGCCGGTGTGGCTGCCCAAACCAGCGCCTGTACGGCCGCCAGGGACAGCGTTGTCCTCTTGAAATGTCTCATCCTCTTTGCTCCTCTTCGGTGGGAAACACTCAGCCCTTGCGGGCCTCGTGCCGGTCCTGCTGGTTTCTATGCCGCAGGTATTTGGTAACGCTAACAATGTCCAAGTAATCGGACATCCGGACTACTAGGGATAGGGGATATACGCATGGCTCCTGCATTCAACCCTCCTTTCTCCGCAGATGGATGTGCTGTGCTGGCAACTCGAGTGCCACGGTTTCCAGAGATTCTGGTAGCGCTATCCTCGAGCCAACGAGGCGCTCGGCGCCAGGCACCAGATCGATGAAGTTGTCCGCCAGATCCAGGCCCGGGTGCTGGAGCCAAAGGCCTTTGACCGGTCGATCGCAGCTCAGCCGCAAGGCCTGGCCCTCGGCCTGGATGGCGATGCGCGCGCCGGCCAGGCGGTAGAACTTGAAGGGTTCGGTCCAGGCGCAATCCCGCGCGACCTCGTGGCCGTCCGCATCGAAGGCGCACAACTCGGCGACGACCGGCTCGTCAAAGCCCGGCAGAGGCTGGGTCGTCTCGACGCTGGTCGACGCTGGAACCGCTTGCAAGACGCGGGTGCTGGCGAGCTGGCGTCCATCCATCGCGAACAGGCGCAACTGCAACGCCAGTTCACAGGCCTGAGCCTCGCCGTTCATGACGGACAGCCGCACCTGCCCTGTCTCCAGCCGCACGGCCACGGCCAGCGGCGCCAGGGCGCGGCGCACGGCATGCCAGGCAGGCTTGACGGTGCCCGATGAGTCGATGAGGGCCCAGCTCGTCACAGGCCAGCAATCGTTGAGCTGCCAGACCAGGGCACCGCCCACGGCGCGCGCGCCGGGCCGCTGCCAGCGGCGGCGAAAGTCCTGGTAGGCCACCCGCATGGCCTCGGCCTGCACGAACTGCGTCGCGTAGACGTGGTCCGCCAGCGTGCCGCCCACGCGCAGGTTGTCGGCCAGATAGACCGACAGGCGCCGATGCCCGTCCGGCCCCGCCGCCGAGCCGGCCTTGTTGTGCCACTGCACCGTGCGGCTCTCGGGGAAGCGCTCGGCTTTGGGCAGCACCGATTCGAACAAGGCCAGCGAGGGATGCGACTGCATGCCGAATTCGCTGACGAAGCGCGCCTGCACGTCGCCATAGCGTTGGTAGGGCAGCATCTGCTGGTGCCAGACCTCCCAGCTGTGGCGGTCGCCCACGGTCGCGTCGGAGGACTTGGCGCCGTCGCCTGGGGTGAAAGGGCTGCCCGGCCAGTAGGTGGTGTCCGGGTCCAGTGCCGCGCAGATCTCGGGCAGCAGGCCCTCGTAGATCGCCCGCGCCTCGAAGCGTTCGGCCGGCACGCCCGGGCCGGCCAGGCCGACGGACTCGGCCAGCATGTAGTCCTCGTTGTTGCCGCACCAGAGCGCCATGCAGGCGTGGTGGCGCAGACGCTTCACGGCGCTCTCAGCCTCCGCACGCACGCTGGCGAGGTAGTCGGCGTTGGCGGGGTAGAGACCACAGGCGAACATGAAGTCCTGCCAGACCAGCAGGCCGAGCTCGTCGCAGGCCTCATAGAAAGCCTCGTGCTCATAGATGCCGCCGCCCCAGACGCGCAGCATGTTCATGTTGGCCGCCGCCGCCTGGGCCACGCGCTCGCGGTAGCGCGCCGGCGTGATGCGCTCCAGCAGGTTGTCGTCGGGAATCCAGTTCGCGCCGCCGGCAAAGAAGGCCTGGCCGTTGACCTCGAAATGGAAGCTGCTGCCCGCCTCGCCTTCGACGGGGACCTGCACAAGGCGCAGCGTGCGCAGGCCGATGCGGCGGCTGTCCTGCGCCACGACCTGATCGCCGTCCAGCAAGTGGGCCACCAGCGTGTACAGCGGTTGCCCGCCCAGGCCGCGGGGCCACCAGAGCTGGGCCTCGCTGACATTCAGGGTCGCACACGCTGCATCGGCTGGCACGACCTGGCGGGCCACGCTGCGGCCGTCGGCGTCCAGCAGCTCGAAGGCGCAGCGCAAGCCGGCGGCACCGGCGGGCCGCGCCGAGACCTGCAGCGTCGCGCGCCGCCCGGCCACATCCACGTCGCTGCGGCAGTGCAGATCGTCCAGGCGCGCCGACCAGCTGTGCCGGCGCACCGCGCGCCAAGGGCCGCTGACGAGGAGCTCGGGGCCCCAGTCCCAACCAAAGTGGTACTGCGCCTTGCGAGCATGCAGACGGGCGCTGTCGCCGTTCCAGAGCTGGCGCTTGCCATGCACGGCCTCCACCTCGCGGGCAAGGCGCAGCGGCGGCTCAAAGCACAGCAGCAGTTCGTTGCGCCCGGGCTGCAGGCGGCGGCGCACGTCGACCCGGCGCGGCACGAACATGTTGTCCGATGCCAGCAGCTTCTCGCCGTTGAGCCAGACGCTGCAATAGGTGTCCAGGCCCTCGAAGACCAGGTCCTCGTGGTCGGCCAGTGCGCCGGCCTCGAAGCCCAGCCGCCAGGCCCAGCGGCGCTCGCCGACCCAGCGCACCTCGGCCTCGTTCATGCCGTAGAAGGGATCGGGAATGCGCCCGGCCGCCAGCAACGCGCCATGGGCCGTGCCGGGCACAGTGGCCGGCAGCCAGGCATCAGCGGGCAAAGCCGACAGCGCCGGCCCGCCAAGGCCCTCGGGCGCCTCGGCCAGCAGCCAGCCGTCATGCAGATCGATCAGTCGTTCAGGGCTCACGTGTCGGAGTCGTTGCGGTTGCGTTGCACACCAGCCCGCGGCGGGAGACCCCGAGCCGAACGGCATGCTTCGCCGTTCAGCCTCTGCGCCGCGCCTCAACGCGGCCGCGGCTTGTCTCCTGCTTCGCCACAAGCAAAGCTAAACATTGTTCTGTTGCGCATTCTGTTTCTCTACGACAACGCTAGCACTCGGGGATATTCCTGATGTTTTCTGGAAGAGACAGTCAACACAGCCGCTCAACTGCCGCACATAATCCGGTCCGTTTAGTAAACAACAACGAGACAAAGTGGCCAAGCCGGCCACGCGCTTCCCCCGCAATGAAAGCCCTGCTCACCCAGGCGGCGCTGGTCCTCGGTCTCGCTGCCGGCGTGCCACTCGCTCACGCCGCCCGCCTGGTCATCTGGATGGTGGGCGACGACAAGACGCCCCAGGTCATGCAGCCGGCCGTCGCCGCCTTCCGCGCCGCCCATCCGGATGTCGCCGTGGAAGTGCGCGACGTGCCCTGGGCTGACGCGATGACCAAGTACTCAGCGGCACTGGCCAGCCGGCGTGGGCCTGATCTCGTCACCGGCAGCACCTCCTACGCAATCGCGCTCGGCGCCAAGGGCGCGCTGGTCGACCTGAACCAGGCTGCGCCCGACCTCGCCCGCCAGCTCGAACAGCACGCCAACCCCGGCGCGCTGCGCGCCATCCGCCGCCCGGACGGCCGCCTCTACGGCGCCCCCTTCGACATGCATGTGCAGCTGCAGTACTACCGCAGCGACTTGGCTGCAGAGGCACCCGGAGACTGGGAAAGCTTCATCCGTGTCGCCCGCACGCAACGCGCCCAGGGACACGGCTTTGCACAGCAATGGGGCAATACCAGCTGGCTGGGCTTCTACCCCTACCTGCGCCAGGCCGGCGGGGCGGTCTACGACGCCAACTGCGCACACGCCGTCATCGACAGCCCCGAGGCCGTGCGCGCGCTGACCTATTACGCGCGCCTGTACCGCGAGCTGCAGGCACCCACGGATGGCTGGCCCGACGCCGACGGCGGCCTGGAAAGCGGCGCCTACGGGTTGATGCAGTCCGGCACCTGGCTGCTGTCGCGAATGGACATGGTTCACAAGGGCCTGGTCGGGCGGTGGGCCGCCGCGCCGCTGCCCATCGGCCCGACGGGCAAGCGCACCGCAGTGCTGGGCGGCACGGTGCTGGCCATCACACGCTTCTCGCCCAATCGCGAGCTGGCATTGGACTTCATGCGCACCGTCTACCAGCCCGAGGTCACACGCCGCATGGCCGAGGCCGCGCTGGCCTACGGCGGCATGTGGCTGCCCTCCGGCCGGCAGGATCAGATCGCCACCCTGCCCCTGCCCCACCGCGAGGCTCTGCTGACCCAGCTCGCCGACGCCGAGGGCCCGCCGCCCTGCCCCGCATGGATGCGCCAGGACTACATCGTCACCCGCGCCGTGCAGCGCGTCGTGCTGGCCGGCGGCGACCCGCAGGCCGAGTTGAGCCGCGCGGCCGCCGTCATGAACCGTGCACTGGCAGCATTGGGAGCGCAGCCATGATCTGGCGCCGCCATGGCCGTGACATGTTGCTCGTCGCGCCCTTCTTCGCCCTGTTCGGCCTGTTCGGCGTCTGGCCCGTGCTGCGGTCGGCCTGGCTGAGCTTCACCGACTACCACGCCACCGACGCCCCCAACTGGATCGGCCTGCGCAACTACGCCGAACTCTTCGCCGACGAGCGCTTCTGGACGGCGCTGGGCAACACCGCCACCTACATGGCCTCGGTGTCGGTCATCGCCGTGCTGCTCGGCCTCGTGCTGGCGCTGAACTTCGGCAGCAACTCGCGCCTGCACCAGTGGGTGCGCGTGGCCTTCTTCCTGCCAGCCGTGGCTGGCGGCGTCGGCGCCATCTCGGCCTGGAAGTGGCTCGCCAACTCCGAGGCCTATGGCCTGTTCAACAGCGTTCGCGCGGCCGTCGGCCTGGAGCCGGCGCGCTTCCTCGGTGACCCGCAATGGACGATGCCCGTCCTCGTCCTCGTCGGCGTCTGGTCGGTGCTCGGCTACAACCTCGTCATCTTCGTCGCCGGCCTGCGCGCCATCCCCGAAGAGCTCTACCAGGCCGCGCGTCTGGACGGCGCCTCACGCTGGCAGCAGTTGCTGCACATCACGCTGCCCAACCTGCGCCCCACGCTGGTCTATGTGAGCGTGACCGGCATGATCGCCAGCTTCCAGGTCTTCTATGAGCCCTATCTGCTCTACGGCGCGGTCGAGACGCTCGGCGGCCCGCTGGACTCGGCGCTGATGCTGGTCACCTATCTCTTCGACCGGGGCTTTCGCCAGCTCGACTTGGGCCTGGCCTCGGCGGCCGCCTGGGTGCTGACGACGCTGCTGTTCGGCCTGACCTGGCTGAACCTCAAGCTGATCGGCCGGGAGGGCGGGCGATGAAGTGGACTCGCCTCCTCCAGGCACCGCTGTGGCTGCTGGTGCCCGCCATGCTGCTGCCCTACTACTGGATGGCCGCCGGCGCCTTCAAGACCGTGGCCGAGCTGCTGCGCCAGCCGCCCACGCTGCTGCCCCACGCTCCCACGTCGCGCAACTTCTTCAACCCCGACTGGGCCGGTACCACGGCCGATCCGACCAAGCTCGCCGGCATCCTGCAGGTGCAGGTCGAGGGCCACGGCTTCCTGCGCTTTTATGCCAACAGCCTGCTCGTCACCATCGTCGTCACGGTCGTCAGCCTGCTGGCCGCGTCGCTGGTCGCCTTCGTGCTGACCAAGCGGCCCTTTCCCGGCAGCCGCTGGCTGTTCCGCGCGCTGCTGGTGTCGATGATGCTGCCGTGGGAAGTCACCATCGTGCCCAACTTCGTCACTGTGGCGCAGCTGGGCTGGATCAACACGTACGCCGCCCTGCTGGTGCCGGGCCTGGCGAAAGCCTTCGTCGTCTTCTACTTCCGCCAGGCCATGCTGAGCGTGCCCGACGAACTCATCAGCGCCGCGACCCTGGACGGCGCCGGCACGCTGCGCATCTGGTGGAGCGTCGTGCTGCCCATGCTGCGGCCAGCTCTGGCGGCGATTGCCATCCCGGTGGCGGTGGGCGAGTGGAACAACTTCCTGTGGCCGCTGCTCGTCGTCAACGACGCGGCCACGCTGACCCTGCCGCTGCAACTCGGCAAGATGGCGGGCGACCTGAGCTTCAACCCGCAATCGGCCGCCGTGTTGATGGCGGGGTCGCTGCTCGCCTCGCTGCCGGCCGTCGTGCTCTTCCTGGTTTTCCAGAAGCAGTTCGTCGCCGGGCTGCAAGCGGGCGCCACCAAGGGCTGACATGAGATTTCTGAAGGGATTCGCGTTGTACTTGTCATTGATGCTGCCGGCCGTCGGCCAGGCGGCAAACGACCCACGGCTGCAGGCCGTCATGCAACGGCTTCAGGCCGGCGAGACCATCACGCTCGCCACCATCGGCGGCTCCATCACGACCGGCTACGCCGCCCAGCCTCCCCGCGAGCGCGGCTGGGCGGCCCTGCTCGCCAGGTCGCTCGGCCCCAAGGCCAGGCTGGTCAACGCCGGCGTCAGCGGCACGGACTCCGCCGCCGGTGTGCAGCGGCTGCAGACGCAGGTGCTGGACAAGTCGCCCGACCTGGTCATCGTCGAGTTCGGCGTCAACGACCAGTGGCTGGATCCGGCCGTGCGCGGCAGCAGCTATGAAGCCATCCTGCGCCGCCTGTTGACTTCCAAGAAGCCGCCCGCGGTCGTCGTGCTCGGCCTGACGCAGCAGGGCAACCAGGCGCGCGACGCGGTCGATGCGCAGCTGAAGCTGGCCGCTCACTACGGCCTCGCCGCGCTGGACTTCGGTCGCTGGATGCAGGCCCGCGTCGATGCCGGCGAAGACCGCTGGGCGGCTCTCTACGACGAGCCCGTCCACCCGAACGCCACCGGCCATCAGCGCATCGCGCTTGCGCTGGCCGAGACACTGCGGGCAGCCGCCCGCGGGCCGGTCGCCGCGCCCGCGCCGCTGCCCGAGCCCGTCTACGGCCGCGCCCACGAGTTCACGCGGATGCTGGCCGGCGAAACCCTCAAGCCCTACCAGGTGCATGGCTTCGAGCGTGGCGGCGAGGTGCATCCCGAGTGGACCGGCCAGCAGCCCGGCTGGGTCAGCAAGGTCGACGATGCCGAGGCTCATTTTCTCGTCTGGGGACGCGAGGTCGCGGTCTTCCACGCCGAAAGCGAGCACTACCGCAACCTCGAAGCCTGGGTGGACGACGGGCCTGTCGTCACGCTCCGCGGCCAGGTGCCGGAACGCAAGGGCTACCTCGGCTGGCACTACGCCGTCGTCGGTCGCGAGCTGGAGCCCGGCGCCCACCTGCTGCACGTGCGCGTGAAGAAGGACGAATGGACCGGCAGCGGCCGCCCGGCGAGCCTGCTGGCCGTCATGTCGGCCGGCATCTTCCCGCCCGAACTCCACCCGAGCGATTTCGTGCGCGAGGCGCCGTCAAGCAAGCCAGGCCTGATAGCCGCGGACGATCCCAAGCTGCGCTGGATCGGCCGCATCGGCAGCGCGCCCGGCGGCAAGCTGCTGGCGTGGAGCGGCAGCGAGCTGCGCGCCCGCTTCACCGGCGACCAGCTCACGCTGCGCCTGGCACCGTCGCGCGGCGGTATCAACCATTTCACCGTCGAGGTCGACGGCCGCCGCCACGCACTGGCGCTGCGCAGCAGCGGGCCGGCCGACTGGCGGCTGCCCTTGACGGCCGGAGAACACGAGCTGCGCCTCGTCAAGCGTACCGAGGCTTCGCAGGCTGAAAGCCTCTTCCTGGGTCTGCGTCTGGCCGAAGGCGGCAGGCTGCTCGACCCTCCGCCACTGCGCCCGCTCAAGTTCGAGTTCTATGGCGACTCCATCACCGCAGGCGCATGCAATGGCGACATCGGCGAAGACCAGTACGCCGACATGTCCAGCCACGACGGCACGCGAGCCTATGGCGCGGTGACGGCTGCCAGGCTGGGCGCGGACTACGTCGGCATTGCCGTCAGCGGCATCGGCATCACGGCGACCTGGGACCAGTTGCTGATGCCCGAGGTCTGGAACCGCTATGCACCGCGGCTGGACGCACCGGTCGCGCCGCCCGAAGCACGCGCCCCCGACGTCGTGCTGCTCAACCTCGGCCAGAACGACCATGGCTTCCCGGCTTCGAAGGGCCAGACCATCGCCGCTGACTTCGGCCCGCGCTATCTCGCCTTCGTACGCGGCCTGCGCGCGCGCTACCCGCAAGCCAAGATCGTGCTGCTGATGGGCGGCATGTCGGCCCCGCGCGAACAACCCGCCATCCCGCGTGCCGTGCTGGGCGCCATGCAGACGCTGCGCGCGGAAGGCGACGTCAAGGTCTGGTCCTACCGCTTCGAGGCCTTCTCCTGGGCCCATCCGCGCATCGACGTGCATGCCTTGATGGCCGACGAGTTGACCCGTTTCCTGAAAGACGAGGTGCTGAAATGATCCCAGTTCCCGACATGCGCCAGCCCGCAGCGTTGTGGGCGCACATGCGCCACACGCTGGACTTCTACGCGCCGCGTGCGCGCGACGAAACCGGCGGCTGCTTCCAGTTCTTCAAGGATGACGGCACGATCTACGACCGCTGCACCCGCCACCTCGTCAGCAGCACGCGCTTCGTCTTCAACCACGCGCTGGCCTGGCGCTGGTTTGGCGGACCTGTTCACGACGTCGCGCACGCACTGGCCTTCGTCAACCAGGTCCATGCTCAGCCGCAAGGGGGCTATGCCTGGGTGCTGGACTGGCACGGCGGCCGCGCCACGGTGCTCGACGGCACCAACCATTGCTACGGCCTGGCCTTCGTGCTGTTGGCCAACTCGCACGCCACGGAAGCCGGCGTGCCCGGCGCGCGCGAAGGCATCGCCGCCACCTTCGAACTGATGGACCAGCACTTCTGGGAACCCGCCCACGGCCTCTACGCCGACGAGGCGACGCCGGACTGGGGCATCGGTCCCTACCGCGGCCAGAACGCCAACATGCACGCCTGCGAAGCCATGCTGGCCGCTCACGCCGCCACCGGCGAATCTCGCTACCTCGACCGTGCGCTGACCCTGGCCACGTCCATCGCCCAACGCCAGGCGGCGCTCGCGGGCGGCCTCGTCTGGGAGCACTACAAGACCGACTGGACACCCGACTGGGACTACAACCGCGACGACAAGACCAACATCTTCCGGCCCTGGGGCTTCCAGACCGGCCACCTCACCGAGTGGGCCAAGCTGCTGCTGATGCTGGATCGTCGTCTGGGCGCAGCGGCACCCGGCTGGCTGGTGCCGACGGCGCGCCACTTCTTCGACACCGCCATGCAGCGCGGCTGGGACGGCGTTCACGGCGGCCTCGTCTATGGCTTCGCGCCGGACGAATCATGGCGCCCCCCGCCCGCGGGTACGCAGCCGTCCCCCCGAGGGGGACACGTCGGCCTTGGGAGCGGCCCGGCGCCCGACATGAAGGTGTGCGACGCCGACAAATACTTCTGGGTCCAGGCCGAAAGCCTTGCCGCCGCCGCCTGGCTGGCCGTACGCACCGGCGACGACGCCTACTGGGCCTGGTACGACCGGATCTGGGCCTATGCCTGGCAGCACTTCGTCGACCACCAGCACGGCGCCTGGTATCGCATCCTGGCGCCCGACAACCGCAAGGTCACCGACGAGAAAAGTCCCGCCGGCAAGACCGATTACCACACCATGGGTGCCTGCCAGGACGTGCTGGCCGCGCTCGGCGTGCAACCGCCGGCGCGGGGCTGACGCCATGGGCCGCCTTGCCACTGCCCTGCTGATCGCGCTGCTTGCTGCCTGCGGTGGCGGAGGTGGTGGTGCCGCCGCCGAGCCGGCACCGCCCACGCCCACAGACCCCTGGGCCGCCTACCCGACCACGCCGTCCGGGACACCGCCCGGCGCCTCGGCACAGGCCCGCACCGCCGCCGCGGCGCTGGGCGGCGGCATCAACTTCGGCAGCATGCTGGAAGCGCCCGGCGAAGGCGCCTGGGGGCTGAAGGTCGAAGACGAATTCATCCAGCTCGTCGGCCCGAGCGCCAGCCCGTCTTACAGCCAGGCGGTGCGCCTGCCGGTGCGCTGGAGCAACCACGCCAGCCTGGATGCCGCAGCCACCATCGACGCGGCCTTCATGACCCGCGTCGAAGGCATCGTCACCAAGCTGCTCGCGCGCAATGTCACCGTCGTGCTGAACATGCACCACTACCACCAGCTCGATGGCGATGCCGTCGAGGCGGGCGAAGCCAGCGTCGCGGCGGACGTGGTGCAGTTGCGCTTCCTGGCCATGTGGCGCCAGATCGCTGAGCGCTTCGCCAATGCCGGGCCGGGCCTGGTGTTCGAGCTCTACAACGAGCCGCACAACAAGCTCGAGGCCGACTGGAACACCCTGGCCTCGCGCGCCCTGCGCGTGGTGCGCGCCAGCAACCCGAACCGCATCGTCATGATCGGCCCGGTGCAGTGGAACAGCCCCTGGGCCCTGTCCAAGCTGCAGCTGCCGGCCGACGCCAACCTGCTGCTCACCGTCCACCATTACGAGCCGTTCACCTTCACCCATCAGGGTGCGGAATGGGTCAGCCCCTCGCCGCCCGTGGGCGTGGATTGCTGCGACGCCGCCCAGTTGGCCAAGATCCGCGAAGGCCTCGACCTGGCCGCCAACGAAGGCAAGCGCCTGGGCTACCCCGTGGTGGTCGGCGAGTTCGGCGCCTACAGCCGCGCGGCACTCGGCGCCCGGGTGCGCTACCTGAAGGCGATGCGCGCCGAGATGGCTGCCCGGCAGCTGCCCTGGATGTACTGGGAACTGGCCTCGGGCTTCGGCCTCTATGACCCGCAAGCCCATGCCTGGCGGACCGACCTGGTCCAGGCGCTGTACGGCACCACCCTGACGAAGGACTGATCCATGAAGCTGCGACACCTCGCCACCACCTGCCTGCTGGCGTCCCTCGTCCAGGGCACCTGCGCGGCCGAACTGCTGCCCTGGCGCGGCATCAGCCTGTCCAGCGCCGAATGGGGCGAGAAGCTGCCCTTCCCCGGCATCTATGGCAAGGACTTCGTCTACCCCAGCGTCGCCAGCACGGCCTACTACCAGGCCAAGGGCATGAACCTGATGCGCATCGCCTTCCGCTGGGAGCGGCTGCAGCCCGCGCTGAATGGCGAGTTCGACGCGGCGGAACTGGCCCGCCTGCGTGAGTTCGTCGACGGCACGACAGCGCGCGGCCTGCATGTGCTGCTGGACCCGCATAACTACGCAGCCTACAAGGAGGTGCACATCGGCAAGCCCGAGGTGCCCTTCGCCGCCTTCGCCGACTTCTGGCGCCGGCTGGCGCTGCAGTTCAAGGACAACCCCAAGGTCCAGTTCGGCCTCGTCAACGAGCCGCGCAATATGCCGACCGAGACCTGGGGCCAGGCCGCCCAGGCCGCCATCGACGCCATCCGCAAGACCGGTGCGACCAACCTCATCACCCTGCCCGGCAACGGCTACACCGGTGCCTGGAGCTGGTTCGAGTCCAAGTGGTACGGCACGCCCAACGCCGAGGTCATGGGCCAGGTGCGCGACCCGCTGGACCGCATGGTCTTCGAGGTGCACCAGTACTTCGACAAGGACGGCTCCGGCACCAGCCCCGAATGCGTCAGCCCCGAGATCGGCGCGGAGCGGCTCAAGCGCTTCACCGAATGGCTGCGCAAGAACAAGCGCCGCGCCATCCTGGGTGAGCTGGGCGGAGGCGCCAACGCAGTCTGTGAGCAGGCCGTGGCCGGCGCGCTCAAGCATCTGCAGGCCAATGCCGACGTCTGGGACGGCTGGCTGTGGTGGGCCGGTGGCCCGACCTGGGGCGACTACTTCCTGTCCCTGGAGCCCACCGCCGAGGGCCGCGACAAGCCGCAGATGCGCTGGCTGGCGCCTTTCCTCAGCCCAATTGCAGTTCAAACTCCCTGAGCGACTGAAGGAAGTCCTTGGCGTCGAAGGCCTCACCCAGGGCGAGCGCACCGCTGCGCTTGAAGGATGGCTGCAGCATGCGCTCGGCCGCCTCCACCACAAGCGGCGCCGACACCGCATAGATGTCCTGGCCACGGGCGATGGCCTTTCTCGCGCTCGCCCCTTCGCCGGCTTGGACCACCATCTCGAAGCGCTGCGCTGAACGGCCCTGCGCGTCACTGGCCTCGGGCGGCGGCGTGGTGGTGTCGCGGATCTCCTGCAGGGACGACAGCGTCAGCCACGAGCGCAGGTTCTGCACGCGCAGGTGGCGGGCGATGGTGATGACCTCGCTGAAGGGCAGTTCGACCATGGCCTGCTCGCCGTGCTCCGCACTGAAACGCCAGTCGCGCTGGGCCGCCGGCGTCGGCATGCGCACGATCTGGCCGCCTTGCAGCACGACGCGCGGCACCTGATTGCGCTCACCGGTCTTGCGGGTGCCCTCGGTGGGCCACCAGTGGTCCAGCGCGATGGCGATGGCCAGGTCGTGCACGGCGCCGTCGCCCATCAGCGCCGTCGCCAGCAGGTCAGCCAGCCCGCCATAAAAGCCCGCCGCCGGAATGATGGCGACGCCAGCCACGCGAGCCCGGGCATCGAAGTTCTCGAAGACGGCTTCAGCGCTGGCCTGCTCGGCGGTCACGTCGATATAGCCGCAGCCAGCGCGCAGGGCGGCCTCGATGACCGGCGCCGCCGTGTCGAGAAACGGCCCGGCACAGTTGATGACCACGCCGCAGCCCTGCAGTGCCGCGTCCAGCGCGGCCGCGTCGTCAATGGTCGCGACCCGCGCCTCCACGCCAGCCGGCAGTCGCGACGCATCCCGCCCGATCGCCACAACCTTCAAGCCACGCCTCAGCGCCTCGTTGACGACGAATCGCCCGGTGTGCCCGCCGGCACCGTAGACCGCGACCGCCTTCTTGCCCAAATCCTTGCTCATGATCATCCTTTTGAAACGAGACAGACCTGTCTGTTCTTTGAACGATACAGAATGGTCTGTATCGTGTCAACACCGAATCGACCGCCGTGATGAACATGCCTGCTGAAACTGCCCCCGAAGCCCAGAACGTCCGCGAGCGACTGCTGGGCGTGGCGTCCGAGCTGTTCTACAAGAACGGCGTTCGCGCGGTCGGCATCGATCTGGTCATCGAGCAGGCCGGCGTGGCCAAGAGCAGCCTGTACCGCCACTTCCGCACCAAGGACGACCTCATCGTGGCCTTCCTGGAGCGCGAGGATGTGGACTTCTGGGCGACCTGGGACCGGGTCGCCGCGGAGAACGCGAGCGACGCGAAGGCCGAGCTGGAAGCGCACATGCGCTGGATCGGCGAGCGCCTGGGCCGCGCCAACTACCGGGGCTGCCCGCAGATCAATGTGGCGGCCGAGTTCGCCGAGCAGGATCACCCGGCACGCGGCGTGGCGCGAGCCCACATGCAGGCGCTGCGGTCACGCCTCACAGTCATCGCCCAACGCCTGAAGGCACGCGCGCCGAAGGCACTCGCCGCTCAGCTGGCCTTGCTCGTCAATGGCGCCTTCGTCAGCGCCGAACTGCTGACGCCGGATGAAGCGACGGATGTGCTGCTGGCCGCGATGCGCGCCCTCGTCGAAGCCGGCCGCTAGTCTTCCTTCATCTGCGCCGCCTTGGCCACTGGTGCCAGGCGGGCTTTCTCGGCTGCCAGAAACTTGCGGAAGTCCTCGCGGCTGCCGCCCGTCGGGTCGATGGCCAGCGGGATGAGCTTGGCGCGCAGCTCGCTCGTCTTCAGCGCCGCATTCACGGCCGCATTGAGTTTGTCGAGGATGGCCTCGGGCGTGCCCTTGGGCGCGAACACGCCCGACCAATGGCCAATGAAAACGTCGTTGAAGCCCTGCTCCTGGGCGGTGGCCAGGTCGGGCAAAGCCGCGATGCGACGGTTCCACGTCGAGGCGATGGCCTTGAGCTTGCCGGCCTTCACCATCGACAGCACGACGGGGCTGGCCTCGGAGGTCGCATCGACCTGGTTACCGACAACGGCCGCCATGCCTTCGGAGCCGCTCTTGAAGGGCACGATCTGCAGCTTGGCGCCAGCCTTGAGCTTGAGCATCTCGGCCACGAAATGCGGCGTGCTGCCGGTGCCGGCCGTCGCGAAGTTCAGCCCCTGGCCTTTCCTGGACGCCGCGATCAGGCCCTTCAGATCCTTGATGGCCGAGTCGCCCGGCACGACGACGACCGAGGGGCTGACGGCCATCATGACGACGGGCACGAGGTCGTTCTCGGCATAGGGCATGCGTGTCTTGATCAGCGCATTGGTGATGACACCGGCCGCCGGCGTCAGGAAGGTGTAGCCGTCCGGCGCGGCCTTGGCCACATAGGCCGCGCCGATCATGGAGCCGGCACCGGGCTTGTTCTCGATGATGATCGGCTGCCCCAGCTGCTTGGCCGTGGCTTCGGCCACCGTGCGCGCCACGATGTCGTTGGCGCCGCCGGGGCCAAAGGGCACGACGAAGTGCAGGGGCTTGGACGGCCAGGCCGTTTCCTGGGCATTTGCGGTCAGTGCAAGCAGCAGAGCTGCGACGGGAACAAGGCACTTCGGCACGGGCGTCTCCTGAAGGTGGTACAGCCCAGCCTAACGCCCTGCGGCGCGCCCGCGAAACGTGAGAACCCGCACAGGCATGAGCTCATGACAAAAGCTTTGTTGGGTTTTGTGTCATCGGCCTGCAGACTTGCAGCGTTGCCACCCGTACCGACAGCTTCCGCCACCACCGATGTGTGAGCTTTTCGCCCTCAACAGCCGCCAGCCGGCCGCCGCCACCTTCTCCCTCAGCGGCTTCGCCGCTCGCGGCGGGCGCACCGCAGACCATGTCGACGGCTGGGGCGTGGCCTTCCACGACGGCGAGCGCTGCCAAGTCACCGTTGAGGACAGCCCGGCGGCCGAATCCGAACTGGCGCGTCATTTCGGCCACCACCCGGTGCAGGCACGCAACATCCTCGCCCACATCCGCAAGGCCACCCAGGGCGCCCGCACCCTGGAGAACTGCCACCCCTTTCGCCGCGACTGGGCAGGTCGCACCTGGGTCTTCGCGCACAACGGCGACCTGAAGGACTTTCACCCCCAGCTGGACGGGAGCTTCACGCCGGCCGGCCAGACCGACAGCGAACGAGCCTTCTGCTGGTTGATGCAGAAGCTCCAGCAGCGCTTCGGCAGCCAGCCGCCCGACTGGCAGCAACTGGCCGAAACGCTGACGCCCTGGATCCACGAGATCGCCGAGCACGGCCGCTTCAACCTGCTGCTGACCGATGGCCGCGCCATGCTGGCGCATGCGTCAACCAAGCTGCACTGGCTGCAGCGCCGCCCGCCCTTCGGCCACGTCTCCTTGCGCGACGGCGACCTGAGTGTGGACCTGGCCACCGTCAACAACCCGGCTGACCGCATGGCGCTGGTCTCCACTGAGCCGCTGACCCATGGCGAGGCCTGGCAGGCGTTCGCCGCTGGCGAGGTGCGGGTGTTCAGGGACGGCGAATGCGTGTTCGTCAGTGAAGGCGTGGCCGAACTCGCGGCTGCTTGATCAAACCGCAGCCAGCGCCTCATCCACCACACTGCGCGCCTCCTGCAGCAACTGCTGCAGATGCGCCTCGTCGCGGAAGCTCTCCGCGTAGACCTTGTAGATGTCCTCGGTGCCCGACGGCCGCGCGGCGAACCAGCCACTGGCCGTGCACACCTTGATGCCACCGATCGGCGCGCCGTTGCCCGGCGCACTGCTCAGCACCGCAGTGATGGGCTCGCCTGCCAGTGAAGTCGCCTGCACGTTCGCAACCGTCAGCGCGGCCAGCCTGGCCTTCTGCTCGCGCGTGGCCGGGCCTTCGACGCGGTCGGCGTGCGGTGTGCCGAGGGCCGCCGTCAGGCCCTGGTAATACACCCCCGGGTCGCTGCCGGTGCGCGCCGTGATCTCGGCCGCCAGCAGCGCGGCGGCGATGCCGTCCTTGTCGGTCGTCCACACGCGGCCATCACGGCGCAGCATTGATGCGCCCGCGCTCTCCTCGCAGCCCAGGCCCAGGCTGCCTTCAGCCAGGCCCGGCGCAAACCATTTGAAGCCGACGGGCGCCTCGAACAGCGGGCAGCCCAGGCGCCGCGCAATGCGGTCGATCAGCGCCGTCGTGACGACGGTCTTGCCGACGGCCGCGTTCGCGCGCCAGCCGGGCCGGTGGCGGAACAGATAGTCCACGGCGACGCTGAGGTAGTGGTTGGGCGGCATCAGACCGGCACTGCGGGTGACGATGCCATGGCGGTCATGGTCGGTGTCGCAGGCAAAGGCCACGTCGAAGCGATCGCGCAGGCTCGTCAGCCTTAGCATGGCCCAGGGCGATGACGGGTCCATGCGGATCTGGCCGTCCCAGTCCAGCGTCATGAAGGCGAACCGCGGATCCACCTCGTTGCTGACAACCGTCAGTGGCAGGCGGTAGTGCTCGGCGATCGCAGGCCAGTAGGCCACACCCGCGCCACCCAGTGGGTCCACGCCCAGCTGCAGGCCGGCTGCACGGATCAGGTCGAAGTCGATGACCTGCCCCAGCGCCGCCACATAGCTGCCGAGGAAGTCGTACTCATGGCAGGCCGACGTGCCGAGTGCCCGCTCGGCGTCCTTGCGCAGCACGCCCTTGAGCGACTGCTTCAGATGCTCGTTGGCAGCCCCCTGGATGCCCGTCGTGACATCGCTGCCCGCCGGCCCGCCATGTGGCGGGTTGTATTTGAAGCCGCCGTCACGCGGTGGGTTGTGCGACGGCGTCACGACGATGCCGTCGGCGCGCTGCCAGCCTTCGCGGCCGCGGTTGTATTCAAGGATAGCCAGCGACACGGCCGGTGTCGGCGTGAACTGGCCCGCCGGCGCCAGCATCACGTCCACGCCATTGGCGACCAGCACCTCCAGTGCGCTGAGCACAGCGGGCTCGGACAGCGCATGCGTGTCGGCGCCCAGAAAGAGCGGGCCCGCGATGTCGCTCTGCTTCCTGTGGTCGCAAATGGCCTGCGTGATGGCCAGCACATGCCATTCGTTGAACGAGCCATCCAGAGCCGAGCCGCGGTGGCCCGAGGTGCCGAAGCTGACCTGCTGTTCGGCGCAGCTCGGATCGGGCTGGCGCGAAAAATAGGCTTCGCGCAAGGCCTCGACGTCGATGAGGACATCGGGTGGCGCGGGCTTGCCGGCAAGGGGGTGGCGTTCAGCACTCATCGTTCGGGGCTCTCCCGTTCTTCGGTGAGACCATACTGCCAGCATGGCGCGACCACGGTGCCGGACATCGGCACACAGGCTTGCAGGCCCCGACCTACAGGCAACGCAATTGCCGCGCGGCGTCTCAGCGGCCAGACCGCTTCCTGATCCGCTCAATGCCGGTCTTGGCAAAACTCACCGAGCGCTTGGCCGCATCCTGGACTTGGGCTGCGGCGGGCAGCTTGTCCTGAGCCCATGAGGCGGCCTTTTGCACGGACTGCTGGACCTGCGTCGCGGCTGTATCGGCCGCGGCCTGCAACTGCTCGGCTGAGGGCAAGCGCTCACGTGTCCAGTCAGCGGCGTCCTTGGCCGACGTGCCCAATTGCTCAGCCCCCGACCTGGCGCCATGCCACGCCTTGGTCGCTGCGGTGCCGGCCGCGGCCTGCAGCTCCTCGGGCGAAGGCAGGCGCTCGCGCGTCCAGCCGGCCGCCTCCTTGGCCGAAGCGCCCAGCTGTTCGGCCGCCTTGCCCGCGCCCGACCTGGCGGTGACCCAGGCCTTGGTGAGCGGGCCGTCAGGCTCTTGCAGCAACAGCGTCAGGCTGGCTGCCAATGCCGCCTCCTCGGCCTCGGACAGCGGCCCGCCGGCTTCCAGCAGCCGGCGCAGGAACTGGCCGAGATCGGCGGCGATGGCCTTGTGGTTGCAGTCGGGGTTGGCATGCAGGAAGGCCGACAGCTCAGCGGCCACCTCCTCGACCGAGCCTTGCATCACGCCCGGCTCGATCTGCGCGATGGCCCGCGTGACGAAGCTGGCGTCCAGGCCCCAGTCGTCCACCAGGTGTTGCACCAGCGCTTGCCGCTCGGCAGGCTCGATGTGGCCATCCACCGCGGCCAGCCGCAGCGCCAGCGGCGCGATGAGGTCGAAGAGGGCCAGGCCCAGCGTGTCCAGCGGCGTGTTCAGGAACTTGGGGATCTCGATGACACGCGCGCCCTTGGTGTCACCCAGCCACCGGTACAGGCCGTAGCAGGCGCCGCCCGAGGCCAGCGCGGCCAGCGCCACCCAGCCAATGGGCGTGGCTGCGGCACCGATGCCCAGCACACCCGACTTCACGACGGCGGCGCCCGCGCCCGCGGCGCCCAGCACGTCCCAGACCTCGCGGGTGCGGTTGATCATGCGCAGGGACTTGTAGGCGTTCTCGCCGATGGCGAGCTTGGCCTTGAAGCGCAAGGGCTCGGCGACTACCTGCGTCACGCCTTCAAGCGCGGTTCCGGGTTCGGCTGGGTCCACTGTCGGTTGCTGCTGGGTCGTCATGGCGACCAAGCATAGAACGAGAGGGTGCACATCGTGGACGGCGCGGTCTTCGGGCCGAGCGCCGGGCCGCTCCCTAGCCGGCCCGGTTGGCGATGTGCTCGCGGCTCGATGCCGCGAGCATCGCCGTCCCCTCGGGGGCTGAGGCCGGACACATGGCGCCCAGTGGGCGGCATGTGCCTGCCGAAGAGCTGCGGCGCGAGCCGCAGCGCGGTCTGCAAGACCGACTGGGCTTGCCCGCGTTTAGCAGGGCAAGACTGGGCGAGGGGCAGCGTTATTTCAGGTGACAGGCGCGGGGTTGAACAGCACCAGGCTGTTGTGCAGCTTCCAGTGCTCGGCCCAGGTCTTCTTGCGGCCACTGGCGACGTCCAGCAGCAGGCGGAACATCTCCCAGCCGGTCTCTTCAATCGTCGCCTCACCATCGGCGATGCGGCCGGCGTTGATGTCCATCAGGTCGTGCCAGCGGCGGGCCAAGTCGGTACGCGTGGCGACCTTGACGACCGGGCATTCGGCCAGGCCGTAGGGCGTGCCGCGGCCGGTGGTGAAGATGTGCAGATTCATGCCGGCGGCGAGTTGCAGCGTGCCGCAGATGAAGTCGCTGGCGGGCGTGGCGGCGTAGACGAGGCCGCGTTGGTCGCGCTTGAGCTTGTCGCCGGGCGCGAGTACATGCGAGATGGCCGAGCTGCCGCTCTTGATGATGGAGCCCATCGCCTTCTCGGCGATGTTGGAAAGGCCGCCGGCCTTGTTGCCGGGCGTGGTGTTGGCCGAGCGGTCGACGCGGCCGCGGTCGAGGTAGCGGTCGTACCAGCCGAGTTCACGAATGATGGCGTCGGCGACTTCCGGCGTCGCCGCACGGCTGGTGAGCTGATCGACGGCGTCGCGCACCTCCGTGTTCTCGCTGAACATGATGGTGGCACCGGCGCGCACCAGCAGGTCGGCGCAGAAGCCCACGGCCGGGTTGGCCGTCACGCCCGAGAAGGCATCGCTGCCGCCGCATTGCACGCCGACGACCAGCTCAGCTGCAGGCACGGTCTCGCGCCTGCGGGCGTTCAGGCGCTCCAGGTGAGGCTTGGCACTTTGCAGGATGTCTTCGAGCATGGACATGAAGCCCACGTGCACGTCATCCTGCAGGCAGATCGTCTCGGGGCCGCTGGCGGGGTCGCGTTCGTCGGTGATGGGGAAGGAGCCGGGCGGCAGCAGGCGTGCGGGCTGCAGCTTTTCGCAGCCGAGGCTCACCACCATCACCTCGCCGCCGAAGTTCGGGTTCAGCGAGATGTTCTTGAGGGTGCGGATGGGGATGACGGCATCCGGCGCGTCGATGGCCACACCACAGCCATAGCTGTGCTCCAAGCCGATGACGTCGTCCACGTTCGGGTAGCGCGGCAGCAGCTCGGCCTTGATACGCGCGACCGCCTGGGCAACGACCCCGGCCACGCACTGCACCGTGGTCGTGATGGCGAGGATGTTGCGCGTGCCGACCGAGCCATCCTTGTTGCGGTAGCCCTCGAAGGTGTAGCCGTCCAGTGGTTCAACGACAGCAGGCTTCACGGTGGCGATGGGCAGGCCTTCCAGCGCACGTGCGGCGGGCATCTGCAGCAGGCGCTCGTGCACCCAGCTGCCGGCGGGAATGGCCTTCAACGCATAGCCGATGGGCACGGCATAGCGCAGCACCACTTCTCCCTCGGCGATGTCGCGCAGCGCGACCTTGTGGCCCTGCGGCACCTTGTCGCGCAGCGCCAGCCCCGCGCCTGGGATGCCGTCCGGCAGCACGGTGCCTTCGGCCAGGCCGCCGTCGTTGGCAACGATGGCGACGTTGTCCTCAATGCGCATGCGCAGCGTCAGGGGCGGACGGGGGGAAACAGCAGTCATGGTTTGCCGAGGCGTTGCTACAGTTGAAGTTGTTGTACGTCGTCTAGTTGTCGTACAACTTCCGTCACTTTAGACGGCGCAATCATTTCAAAACTCCGGGAAAACCCGCGAATGCACGCCCCCCTCGCCCGCCGCCGGCCGCGCACGCTGGCCCTCGAACTGGTTGACTCGCTCGGAGACCGCATCCGGGCCGGCCAGTTGCAGGCCGGCGACAAGCTGCCGACCGAGGCGGCCATCATGGGCGAGTTCGAGGTCAGCCGCACCGTCGTGCGCGAGGCCATCTCCAAATTGCAGGCGGCTGGCCTGGTCGAGACGCGGCACGGCATCGGTACGTTTGTGCTCGGGCCTGGCGACGGGCCGTCATTCAAGATCACGCCGGAACAGTTCAGCACGCTGCAGGACGTCATCGCCGTGCTAGAACTGCGCATCGGCCTCGAGACGGAGGCGGCCGGCCTGGCAGCGCAGCGGCGCACCGCCGACAACCTCATTGCCCTGCGCAAGGCGCTGGACGCAGTTATTGCCGCCGTCGAAGCCGGCCAGGACTCGGTGGCCGCCGACTTCCAGTTCCACTTGGAGATTGCCCGCGCGACGCAGAACAGCCACTTCGCCGACCTGATGGCGACGCTGGGGGCCCAGATCATTCCGCGTGCCCGGCTGGAGCCGGTGGCGGACATGAGTGCGGAGCGGCTGGCCTATATGCGGCGCGTCAACGCGGAGCACGAAAGCATCCTCGACGCCATCACCAGCCAGGATGCCGAATCGGCTCGTGCGGCCATGCGCACCCACCTCAGCAACAGCCGTGAACGTCGCCGACGCGCCCAGGCTGAAGCCAGCTGACCGTCGGTAAAGAAACGGCCTTCGCGGGTTTTCACTAGTCATTGTGGATTTGACCCAAGTTGTACGATGACCTACAACTTCAGTCATCCCAACACCCACGGAGACCCGCCCATGTCGCCCCAAGAACTCAAAGCCGTCCTCGAAGCCGGTCTGCTGTCTTTCCCGCTGACCGACTTCGACGCGCAGCTGAACTTCGCGCCCAAGCCCTACGCCGAGCGTCTGGAGTGGCTGCAGCCCTATGGCGCCTCGGCGCTTTTCGCGGCGGGCGGCACGGGTGAGTTCTTCTCGCTGGAGCCGGGCGAGTACAGCGACATCATCAAGGTGGCGCTGGACACCTGCCGGGGCCGCACGCCCATCCTGGCCGGCGCCGGCGGCGGCACGCGAGTGGCCATCCAGTACGCGCAGGAAGCCGAACGCCTGGGCGCCCAGGGCGTGCTGCTGCTGCCCCACTACCTGACCGAAGCCAGCCAGGAAGGGCTCATCAATCACGTCGAGGCCGTCTGCAAGAGTGTCAAGTTCGGCGTCGTCGTCTACAACCGCGGCGCCTGCAAGCTGACCCCGCAGAGCCTGCTGGTGCTGGCCGACCGCTGCCCCAACCTGATCGGCTTCAAAGACGGTCTCGGCGACATCGAGAAGTTCGTCTCCATCCGCCAGACGCTGGGCGACCGCTTCGCCTACCTGGGCGGCCTGCCCACGGCCGAGCTGTTCGCTGGTGCCTACAAGGCCATGGGCTGCCCGGTCTACTCGTCCGCCGTCTTCAACTTCATCCCCAAGACGGCGATGGAGTTCTACAACGCCCATGCCGCGGGCGACACCGAGACCTGCAACCGCCTCGTGCGCGACTTCTTCATTCCCTATGTGGCGCTGCGCAACAAGGGCGAAGGCTATGCCGTGTCCATCGTGAAGGCCGGCGCGACGCTGGTGGGCCATACGGCCGGGCCGGTGCGTCCGCCGCTGTCGGACCTGGCTGCAGCCGAGGTCGACGCACTCGGCGCGCTGATCTCCAAGCTCGGCCCGCAATAAGCCATTCCACAAGACCCACTGGAGACAAGCCATGAAGAAACTGCTGACCGCCTTGTTGCTCGGCGCCGCTGCCACCACCGCAGCGCTGGCTCAGGCCTGGCCCGCCAAGCCGGTGACGCTGCTGGTGCCCTTCCCGCCCGGCGGCTCCACCGACGCCATCGCCCGTCTGCTGGGCAACAAGCTGCAGGAGACCCTCGGCGGCAGCTTCGTCATCGACAACCGCGGCGGTGCGGGCGGCACCATCGGCACCGGCATGGTCAAGCGCGCGGCGCCGGACGGCTACACCGTCCTCGTCTCGTCCCTGGGCCCGCTGGTCATCGGCCCGCACCTGCTGAAGAACCTGCAGTACGACCCGACCAAGGACCTGGACTACATCACCGTCGCCGTGCAGGCGCCCAACGTGCTGGTGGTGCCCGCCGCGTCGCCGCACAAGAGCATGGCCGACGTGCTGGCCTATGAGAAAGCCAACCCCGGCAAGATGAGCTTCGGCTCCAGCGGCAACGGCAGCAGCGACCACATCACCGCCGAGCTGTTCTGGCTGCAGACCGGCACGTCGGGCCTGCACATCCCCTACAAGGGCGGCGGCCCGGTCATGACCGACCTGCTCGGCAACCAGGTGGATGCCAGCTTCATGAACATCAACACCGCGCTGCCGCAGATCAAGGCGGGCAAGCTGCGCGCGCTGAGCATCACGAGCGCCCAGCGCTCGCCGGTGCAGCCCGACGTGCCCACCATGGACGAGCTGGGCATCAAGGGGCTGCAGGTCTACTCCTGGCAAGGCGTGGCCGCGCCCAAGGGCCTGCCCGCCGACATCAAGGCCAAGCTGCATGCCGGCATCGTCAAGACTTTGAACTCGCCGGACATCAAACCGAAGTTGCTGGAGCAGGGTTTCGAGGTCGTTGCCAACACGCCCGAGCAGTTCACCGCCTTCCAGGCGAGCGAGTTCGCACGCTGGAAAAAAGTGATCGAAGAACGCAAGATCACCGCAGATTGAGCCCACCCCCGAGGCGCTGACGCGCCTCCCCCTCAAGGGGGCGCACCCGATGGCCTGGCAGAGCCAGTTCCATGGGTGCCACTTGGTGGGGCACTACATCTTTGAAGTACTGACATGACCTCGACCCCCGTCATCAAAGAGCTGCGCGTTGTGCCCGTCGCCGGGCGCGACGGCATGCTGCTCAACCTCAGCGGCGCGCATGCGCCCTTCTTCACCCGCAACCTGTTGATCCTGACCGACAGCGCCGGGAACACCGGCGTCGGCGAGGTGCCCGGTGGCGAGAAGATCCGCCAGACGCTGGAGGACGCGCGCCAGCTGGTGGTGGGCCAGCCCATCGGTGGCCACCAGGGCGTGCTGCAGAAGGTCAGCCAGTCCTTTGCCGACCGCGACGCCGGCGGCCGTGGCCTGCAGACCTTCGACCTGCGCACCACCATCCATGCCGCCACCGCGATCGAGTCGGCCTTCCTGGACCTGCTCGGCCAGCACCTGGGCGTACCGGTCGCGGCCCTGCTGGGCGAAGGCCAGCAGCGCGATGCGGTCGAGATGCTGGGCTATCTCTTCTACGTCGGTGACCGCACGAAAACCGACCTGCCGTACAACAGCGAGTCCGGCGCCGACAACGCCTGGAGCCGACTGCGCCATGAAGTGGCGCTGACTCCCGAGGCCGTCGTCAAGCTCGCCGAGGCCGCCCGCGAGCGCTACGGCTTCAACGACTTCAAGCTCAAGGGCGGCGTGCTGCGCGGCGACGAGGAAGTCGAGGCCATCCGCGCGCTGCACGAGCGCTTCCCCGACGCGCGTGTGACGCTGGACCCCAACGGCGGCTGGCTGCTGAAGGACGCGATCCGGCTGATGCGCGATATGAAGGGCGTTCTCGCGTATGCGGAAGATCCCTGTGGTGCCGAGGATGGCTTCTCGGGCCG
Source organism: Roseateles sp. P4_D2 (assembly GCF_056401875.1). NCBI lineage: Bacteria > Pseudomonadati > Pseudomonadota > Betaproteobacteria > Burkholderiales > Sphaerotilaceae > Roseateles > Roseateles sp. P4_D2. The sequence continues at coordinate 169,678 of NZ_JBFUIM010000007.1, forward strand.
AGAGGTGATGGCCGAATTCCGCCGCGCTACCGGCCTGCCCACGGCCACCAACATGGTCGCCACCGACTGGCGCCAACTCTCGCACGCGCTGTCGCTGCAGAGCGTGGACATCCCGCTGGCCGACCCGCACTTCTGGACCATGGCCGGCAGCGTGCGCGTGGCGCAGACCTGCCGCGACTGGGGCCTGACCTGGGGCTCGCACTCCAACAACCACTTCGACATCTCGCTGGCCATGTTCACCCACGTGGGCGCCGCCGCGCCGGGCAAGGTCACGGCCATCGACACGCACTGGATCTGGCAGGACGGCCAGCGCCTCACGAAGGAGCCGCTGCAGATCGTCGGCGGCCACGTCAAGGTGCCGCCCAAGCCCGGCCTGGGCGTCGAGCTCGACATGGCAGAGGTCGAGAAGGCGCATAACCTCTACAAGCAGCACGGCCTGGGCGCCCGCGACGACGCGATCGCGATGCAGTACCTGATCCCAGGCTGGACCTTCAACCCCAAGCGCCCCGCGCTTGATCGCTAAGGCAGTACCCATGTTCAAGAACCTCATCGCCGGTGAATGGCTGGACGGCCACGGCGTCTCCCGCAACATCAACCCCTCGGACACGCGCGACCTGGTCGGCGAATACGCCCAGGCCGATGCCGCCCAGGCCGAGCTGGCCATCACGGCCGCCAGCGCCGCCTTCCCGGCCTGGAGCCTGTCGACACCGCAGCAGCGCTTCGACATCCTCGACGCCATCGGCACCGAGATCCTGGCGCGCCGAGCCGAGCTGGGCGACCTGCTGGCCCGCGAGGAAGGCAAGACCCTGCCCGAGGCCATCGGCGAGGTCGGGCGCGCCGGCTACATCTTCAAGTTCTTCGCCGGCGAGGCATTGCGCCCGGGCGGCGAGAGCCTGCCCTCGGTGCGCCCCGGCGTCGGCGTGGAAGTGACGCGCGAAGCCGTCGGTGTCGTCGGCCTCATCACGCCGTGGAACTTCCCCATCGCCATTCCCGCCTGGAAGATCGCACCGGCCCTGGCCTGGGGCAATTGCGTCGTCTTCAAGCCTGCCGACCTCGTGCCGGGCTCAGCCTGGGCGCTGGCCGAAATCCTGTCGCGCTCGGGCCTGCCAGCGGGCGTCTTCAACCTCGTCATGGGCCGCGGTTCGGTGGTCGGCGAGAAGCTGCTGAACGACCCGCGCGTGGCAGCCATCAGCTTCACCGGCTCGGTGGGCACGGGCCAGAAGGTCGCGGCGGCCTGTGTGGCGCGCATGGCCAAGTTCCAGCTCGAGATGGGCGGCAAGAACCCCATGATCGTGCTGGACGACGCCGACCTGGGCGTGGCCGTCAACGCCGCCGTCAACAGCGGCTTCTTCTCCACCGGCCAGCGCTGCACGGCGTCGAGCCGCCTCATCGTCACCGAGGGCATCCACGACCGCTTCGTTGCGGCCATGGTCGACAAGATGAAGACGCTGAAGGTGGACGACGCCCGCAAGGCCGGCACCGACATCGGCCCGGTCGTCGACGCCAGCCAGCTCGGCCAGGACACCGACTACATCGGCATCGCCAAGAGCGAGGGCGGCAAGCTGGCCCACGGCGGCGAGCGCATCGAGACCAATGCCGCCGGCGCGCCGGGCTTCTACCTGACGCCGGCCCTCATCACCGACACGACGCCCTCCATGCGCATCAACCGCGAAGAGGTGTTCGGCCCGGTCGTCAGCGTGCTGCGCACCCGCGACTACGAGCACGCACTGGCCCTGTCCAACGACACGCCGTTCGGCCTGGCCGCCGGCATCGCGACGACCTCGCTGAAATACGCCACCCACTTCAAGCGCCATTCGCAGGCCGGCATGGTGATGGTCAACCTGCCCACCGCAGGCGTGGACTACCACGTGCCCTTCGGCGGCCGCAAGGGCTCCAGCTACGGCCCGCGCGAACAGGGCCGCCACGCGGCTGAGTTCTACACAACCGTGAAGACGGCTTACACCCAAGCCTGATCCCACCGCTTTGGCACCACCGCCCGGCAAGAGGCGGAGCCGCTGCATTGCCCGGAGACAACCGATGAATACCGCCACCGCCACCCTGGCCCACGCCGCCAGCGCCACGCGAACGAAGAAGCGCTTCGCCATCCTGGCCATGCTCTTCATCGTCACGACGATCAACTACGCCGACCGCGCGACGCTGTCCATCGCCGGCCCGGCGCTGTCCAAGGACCTGGGCATCGACTCGGTGACCATGGGCTACATCTTCTCGGCCTTCGGTTGGTCCTACGTCATCGCCCAGTTGCCGGGCGGCTGGCTGCTGGACCGGTACGGCTCCAAGAAGGTTTACGCCGCCAGCATCTTCATCTGGTCGGTGTTCACGCTGCTGCAGGGCGGCATCAGCTTCCTGACCGCGACGGCGACGACCGCCGTCGTCGTGCTGTTCGCGTTGCGCTTCCTTGTCGGCGCGGCCGAGGCGCCGTCCTTCCCCGCCAATGGCCGCATCGTCGCGTCCTGGTTCCCGGCCGCCGAGCGCGGCACGGCCTCGGCCATCTTCAACTCGGCCCAGTACTTCGCCACCGTGCTGTTCGCGCCGCTGATGGGCTGGATCACGCACAGCTACGGCTGGCCGGCCGTCTTCGTCGTCATGGGCCTGCTGGGCATCGTGGTCAGCGCCGTCTGGCTCAAGACCGTCTATACGCCCAAGACCCATCCCGGCGTCAACCAGGCCGAGCTGGACTACATCGCGGCCGGCGGTGCCCTGGTCAACATGGACCAGCCCGGCACGCAAAGCCGCAGCTTCGCGCCGGAGTCCCCCAAGCTCGGCTACATCAAGCAGTTGCTCTCCAACCGCATGCTGATGGGCGTCTACGTGGGCCAGTACTGCATCACGACGCTGACCTATTTCTTCCTGACCTGGTTCCCCGTCTACCTGGTCAAGGAACGCGGCATGTCCATCCTCAACGCAGGCTTCGTCGCGGCGCTGCCGGCCATCTGCGGCTTCGCCGGCGGCGTGCTCGGCGGGCTGATCTCTGACGGGCTGCTGCGCCGCGGCAAGACACTGACCGTGGCCCGCAAGACGCCCATCGTCATCGGCATGCTGCTGAGCACCAGCATGATCCTGTGCAACTACGTCGACAGCGCCGTGGTCGTCGTCGCCATCATGTCGTTGGCCTTCTTCGGCAAGGGCCTCGGCGCGCTGGGCTGGGCCGTCGTTTCGGACACCTCGCCCAAGGAAATATCGGGGCTGTCCGGCGCGCTGTTCAACACCTTCGGCAACACCGCCGGCATCACGACGCCCATCGTCATCGGCTACCTGATCAAGGGCACGGGCTCGTTCAACGCGGCCCTGGTGTTCGTCGCCGCGAACGCGCTGGTGGCCGTGTGCTGCTACCTGTTCGTCGTCGGCGACATCAAGCGCTTCGAGCTCAGGAAGGACTCCTGACCCACCTGGCGGCCCAGGCTTCGTAGGCCGCGAGCGTCTTCACCGGCCAGGTCCCCCACCAGGTATAGCCGTTGCGCCGCTCCAGGCTGAGGTCGTTGACGTCGTCGTGCAGGCTCTTGTCGCGGTCGCCGAACACCGGCTTGAGCGTGGCCGGGTCGTAAAAGCGCGACCACAGCGGGCCGGCGCCCGGCTGCACCACCAGCCGGCGCGCGTCGTCCACCTTGACGAAGGCGCGGTCGCGCACGGCCAGGGCACGCAGCATGACGATGCCGCCCTTCACCGCGGCGACGACCGCCGGCGACGGGTCGGGCAGGCTCATCAGATAGCCCAGCGCCCGCGCGCTCTCGCCGCTGCTCAGTGCCGGCGGCTCGTAGTTGCGCGCCGAGGCCGGCGCCAGCGTCAGCGCGTCGTGCTGCTGGGCCCACAGCGTCGGCTTGCCGTCGATGCGGATCTGCGTGGCCAGCAGCAGCTGCACGGCGCGCGCCTGTGCCGCCGCGGCGTCGGCCTTCAACGCGGCTGGCAGGAAACCCAAGTCGAGCTCACCGTGCGCGGCAGCCCCCATCAGCTCGGCCACTTCGACGACGGCGTCGTCATTCAGCGTGATGGCGTCGTGGTAGCCGCCCTGCAGCGGCCACACCTGGGGCCAGCCGCCGTTGGGAAACTGCGCCGCCAGCAGGTAGCGCAGGCCGCGCTCGGCCGCCTGGCGGTAAACGGCACCGGGCGCGCCGGGCTGCTGGGCCGCCACGCGGGCGAGGAAGCGGATCTCGGTGATGGTGGCGTCGTTGTCGATGGTGCCCACATAGCTCCACTGCGCGTCCTGGGCCAGGTCGAAGTCGCCCGGCGTTGCCCGCTTGGAGTTGTTGTCGGCCACAAACGCCTGGCCGGGCAGGCGCGGCGCGCGGTCGCGCGGCTGGTTCTTGCCCCAGCCGCCGGCGGGTGTCTGGAAGCTCAGGACGTTGCGGGCCACGGCCAGGGCCGCGTCGCCGGCATACCAGGCGGCGGGCTTGTCCAGCGGCATGCTGGCCTCGGCATGACCGCCCTCGGGCGGCGCGGGCCAGGCCGTCAGCCCCTTGCGCTCGGCCGCCAGCGCGGCGCGGTCGGCGGCGCGCTGGGCGTCGGAGCGGGCCAGATAGGCCACCCAGGGCCCGCGTTCAGTCGCCGGCAGCGCCGCGACCCGTTCGGCCGTCAATGGCTGGGCCGGCGGGATGACGCCGATCTGCGCTGACCAGGCCGACGAGCAGAGGGCCAAGGCAAGCAGGGTGAAACGGCAGGCAAGGGGCATGACGGGCGCCGAAGTTTGGGGGTGGCCGGCAATCTACCGGCTCGCGCGGGCCGCGAGGGCGCTAATCTCGCGCCGCTCACACAGTTGATCGAGACATGATTCATCGCGCGCGTTTCCCGTGGCTGGCCGCCCTGCTCGTGCTGGCCGGTTGTGCCAGCCCTCCTCCACCGCTGCCCGCTGCGGCGCCGCCGGTCGGCTTGCAGCAGGCCTGGGTGCAGGCCGTCGCCGGGCCAGCCTGGGCGGTACGTGCGCTGACGGGCGAAGCCAGCTGCCCCACGCTTCGGTGGGGCAGCAGCGTCACCGCCATGCAGGAACGCAGCGCCCCCGGCGACGAGCCGCCGCCCGCGGGCAACAAGGAGCCCGAGCGCAAGCCGACACACTTCACGCTGCGTGCCTGCGAGGCGCCCTGGCCCGCCGATGCCGCCAGCGTGCAGGTGGACGACATCGTGCTGCATGCCCCCACTGCCGAAGCCCGCCGCATCGTCGTCATCGGCGACACCGGTTGCCGCCTCAAGGCCTCGGACCGCGACTTCCAGGGCTGCAACGACGCCTCGGACTGGCCCTTCCCACGCGTGCTGGCCCTGGCGCTGAGGCTCAAGCCCGACCTCGTCATCCACGTCGGCGACTACCACTACCGCGAAAGCCCCTGCCCGCCCGGCATGGCCGTCTGCGTCGGCAGCCCCTGGGGCTATGGCGACGACACCTGGCAGGCCGATTTCTTCCAGCCCGCCAAGGCCCTTCTGGCCGCCGCGCCCTGGGTCTTCGTGCGCGGCAACCACGAGGCCTGCGCACGTGCCGGCCAGGGCTGGCTGCGCTATCTGGACGCCGAAACCGGTCCGGCACGTGCCTGCCAGCCCGCCGGCCCAGGCGTCAACGAGGGCGACTTCACCGCGCCCTTCCCCGTGCCGCTGTCGCCGCGCAGCCAGCTCATCGTCTTCGACTCCTCGGAGATCGGCAGCCGCACGCCGCCCCGGGATTCCCCCGCCTGGGCCCGCTGGCGCCAGCAGCTCGACCGCGTCGCAGAGCTGGCCCAGGGCAGCGCCCAGAGCCTCTTTGCCAGCCACCATCCCAGCCTGGCCTTCAGCCCCAGCCCGATCGGCGCGCCCCGCGCCGCCCGATCGGGCCTGACGCCCCTGCTGCAGGACGCGGCACCCGGCCGCCTCTTCCCGCCAGGCGTGCAGGCCACACTTCACGGCCACATCCACATGCACCAGGCCCTGGGCTTCGCGAGCAATCATCCGGTCACCCTCGTCGTCGGCAACGGCGGTTCGGCCGCATCAGGCCACGTCAACGACGCCGCGGCCCTGAAGCACGAACTGCTGCCCGGCGCCCGACTGGAGACGGTACGCATCCACACGGACTTCGGCCTGTCTCTGCTGACGGCCACGCCCGAGGGCTGGCAGCTGCAGGCGCTGGACGCCCTGGGCCAGCCGCTGTCGACCTGCCGCCTGGCCGGCCAGAAGCTGAGTTGCTGATGGGCACGCCTCGTAACGAGTGCCTTTCGTCAGGGCGCACGAGAAGTAACGCCCGCGCATTCCATCACTGCGCACCCGATTTGAAGGGTTTCCAGCAGGTAAATCGATACAGCATCGAAAGCCCCCCCGGCTAAACTGGCCGCACCTGTCAAGCTGTTTTTGGCGGGAACCACGTTGATAGAGGACTCGGCTACATGAGCTCCAGATTGAAAGTCGCCGGTTGGGTTGCCCTCGGTGCCGTCGCAGGTGCACTCACCACCATGCAGCTGCAGGCCAATGCGCGCAGTACCCTGTCCCCTCTGCCGCTGGACGAAATGCAGCAGCTCGCGGCCGTCTTCGGCCTCGTCAAGAGCGACTACGTCGAATCAGTCGACGAAAAGAAGCTGATCAACGACGCCATCGCCGGCATGGTGTCCGGCCTGGACCCCCATTCCCAGTTCTTCGACAAAAAGACCTTCAAGGAATTCCGTGAAGGCACGACCGGCAAGTTCGTCGGCGTCGGCATCGAGATCGGCATGGAAGACGGCCTGGTCAAGATCGTCTCCCCCATCGAAGGCTCGCCCGCCTTCCGCGCCGGCCTCAAGAGCGGCGACCTGATCAGCCGCATCGATGACACCGCCGTGCGCGGCCTCACCATCGACCAGGCCGTCAAGAAGATGCGCGGCGACCCGTCGACCAAGGTCAGCCTCACCATCTACCGCAAGGCCGAGAACCGCACCTTCCCCGTGACCATCGTGCGCGAGGAGATCAAGGTCCAGAGCGTGCGTGCCAAGGTCATCGAGCCGGGCTATGCCTGGATCCGCGTCAGCCAGTTCCAGGATCGCACCGTCGACGACTTCGCCAAGAAGCTCGAAGAGATCTACAAGCAGGAGCCCCATCTCAAGGGCCTGGTGCTTGACCTGCGCAACGACCCGGGCGGTCTGCTGGATGCCTCCATCGCCATCTCGGCGGCGTTCCTGCCCAAGGACGTCGAGGTCGTGTCGACCAACGGCCAGATCGCCGAATCCAAGGCCAGCTACAAGGCCAGCCCCGACGACTACCGCCGCCGCAGCAGCGACGACCCGATCAAGCGCCTGCCCGCCGCGTTGAAGAACGTGCCGCTGGTGGTGCTCGTCAACGAAGGCTCGGCCAGCGCCAGCGAGATCGTCGCCGGCGCCCTGCAGGATCACCACCGCGCCACCGTCATGGGCGCCCAGACCTTCGGCAAGGGCTCGGTGCAGACCGTGCGCCAGCTGGGCCCGGAAACGGCATTGAAGATCACGACGGCGCGCTACTACACGCCGAGCGGCCGCTCCATCCAGGCCAAGGGCATCGTGCCCGACGTGCTGCTGGACGAAACCGCCGAGGGCAATGTCTTCGCCGCGCTGCGCATGCGTGAGGCCGACCTCGAAAAGCATCTGAACAACGGCCCCGAGGACGAAAACGAAGCCCGCCAGAAGGCCCGCGAGGAAGCGCGCCAGAAGCTGGAAGCCGAGTACGCCAAGCGCGCCGAGCCGCCCAAGCCCCTGCCCGAGTTCGGCTCGACGGAAGACTTCCCGCTGATGCAGGCGCTGAACAAGCTCAAGGGTCAACCGGTCATTGCGTCCAAGTCGGCTGTCGAGCGCAAGGCCGAAGCCAAGACGACGGAATAACTACAAAGAGTCCTGACTTCAAAAAGCACAGGGGCCTCTCGCGAGGCCCTCTTTTTTTGCCCAACCGGTGCCACGCCCCTCCTCAGCCGGCAGGGGCGAGATGGGTCAGCACGCAGCGCCACTGTCCCTGCACCTGGCGGTAGACATCGGTGATCCATTCATCGGCGCTGATGGGCTCGCCCCTGAAAGTGCCGGTGTTGCTGCCCCGCCCGGTGACGACCGCCATGTCGCCGTACACGCTGGCCCGCACCACCTGCTTGGTCATCGAATCGTGCGTCAGCATGCCGCTGGCTATGGCATGGAGGATGGCCTCGCGCGAGATCGGCCCCTTCTCCGGCGTCACGAGGGTCCAGTCCTCGGAGATGCATTGGGCGATGCGCTGGACGTCGTTGCTGACCATGGCATCGTTGAAGCGGTCTTCGAGCGCCTGGAATGCCCGCAGCACCTCGCCATCGGCGGGCGCGGTTGTCATGACGGGCTCCCCGCGACCATCGCGTCCCAGCGGCGTTGCATTTCGTCGACGCTGACCTCCTCCGCCTTGCTCGCAACGAACCAGCTGTAGCCGAAGGGATCGGCGATCAGACCGCTGCGGTGGCCATGGAACTCGAGCTTGACGGCACGCAGGACGGTGGCGCCGTGCCGCACGGCGTTCGCAACGAATGAGTCGGCATCGGCCACGTCGAGGTGGAACTTGACCGGGGAGCCGCCGATCGTCTCGGGCCCGACGGCCCCGAAGTCAGGATACTCGTCGGCAATGAAGACCCGTGTGGCGCCGAACAGCAGCTCGGCATGGCCGATGCGTCCATCGGACGGATCGATCAGCTTGAAGTCCAGGCTGGCGCCCAGGGCCTGGACGTAGAAGTCGATGGCGGCCTGAGCACCCCGAACCACAAGGTAGGGCGACAGGTTGTCGGGTGAAGTGCCGACTGCGGGCATGATGAATCTCCGGTGGTGTCGAATTAGATTACGATACGTCACGTAATGAGTCAAGCAACCGATCCGACACCACCGCGCAAGCCCGGCCGCCCGCCCAGCGAGGAGGCGCGCCGCCTCGCGCTGGCGACCGCCTACCGCATCCTGATCGAGGAGGGCCTGGGCCGGCTGACGATCGAGCGCGTGGCGGCCGAATCGGGCGTCAGCAAGCCGACGATCTACAGAACCTGGACCAATGCCCAGGACCTCGCGATGGCCGCCTTCATGGCGCACCCGGCCTCGGATGAACCGGTCTCACGGGCGAACTCCGTGCAGGCCGGCCTGCGGGCGCATCTGCGTGGCGTCATCGCCACCTTCGCCACGCCGCGCGGTCGCCAGATCACGCTGACCATGGCCTCCGCCGACCCCGACAGCGAACTGGCCAAGGCCTTTCGCAACCAGGTGATCCTGAAGAGCCGCGAGGCCGGCCGCCAGCTCATCGAGCGCGGCATGTCGCTGCACGAGATTCAATCCGGCATCGACATCGACGTGGCGCTCGACATGATCTACGGGCCGCTGTTCTTCCGGCTGCTCGTCGGCCACCGGCCGTTGTCGCTGCAACTGGCGGAGCAACTGGTCGAGACGCTCTTCAACGGAGTGGCGTCGGCGCAAGATCCGCTCGGCTGACGCTCATCGCCGCCGGGTCACGGCCAAGGCGCCCAGGGCCGCCACCGCGCCGAGGGCCGGTACTGCCCGCCAGCCCAACGATGCCAGCAGGGCCGAGCCCAACGCCGCGCCGCTGGCCATGCCGACGAACATCGTGCTGACGAGCACGGCATTCAGCCGGCTGCGTGAAGCCGGGTCCAGGCTGTAGACCACGCTCTGGTGCGACACCAGCGCGGCCTGCACGCCCAGGTCAAACACCACGGCCACGCCCACCAGCAGCCACAGCGAGGCCGGTGCCAGCGCCTGCACGGTGAAGGCGATGAACACCAGCAGCGCGCCGACGCGGATGACGGCCTGCGGGCCGCGCTTGTCCGCCACGCCACCGGCCAGCGGTGCTGCCAGCGCGCCCGCTGCACCGGCCAGGCCGAACGCCCCGGCCACCGCGCTGCCCTGGCCGAAATCCGGCCCCGCCAACACCAGGGCCAGCGTCGACCAGAAGGCACTGAAGGCCACGCTCAGCAGGCCCTGGGCCAGCGCAGCCCGGCGCAACGGGGCATGCCGGGCCCACAGTCCCGCCATCGACAGCAGCAGCGAGCCATAGCCCGCCGACGTCGCCGGCACGAAGTGCGGCAGGCCGCGCCACAGCAGCGGGATCAACGCCGCCACGGCCAGCGCCGCCACCGCGTAGACGGCGCGCCAGCCGGCCACCGCCGCCAGCGAGCCGCTGGCCACGCGTGACAGCAGGATGCCCAGCAGCAGGCCCGTCATGACCTGGCCCACGCGCTTGCCGCGCTCGGCCTCGGGCGCCAGCGTGGCCACTGCCGGCACGATGTCCTGGGCCAGCGTTGCCGTCAGGCCGATGGCCACGCTGGCGATGCACAAGGCTGCAAAGCCCGGCGCCAGCGCAGCGCAAGCCAGGGCGGCAACCAGGGCGACGGACTTGACCGCAATGATGCGGCGCCGATCGAAACGATCGCCCAGCGGCGACAGCAGCAGAATGGCCGCCGCATAGCCGAGCTGGGTCAACGTGGGCAGCAGGCCGATGGCCGCGCTGCCGACGCCGAACTGCTCGGACAGCAGGCCCAGCAGCGGCTGCACGTAGTAGAGGGAGGCAACGGCCAGGCCGGTGGCGGTGGCAAGCAGCAGCGTCAGCGCGGGGCTGAGCGGGGCGACATGGGGCGCGGACTTCATCCCGCCAGTGTCGCGAGGGCCGGCAAATCCTGCGCTGCCAGGGCTATCCTGACGCCATGAACGACGACGACCTGTTGCGCTATTCCCGCCATCTGCTGCTCGACGAGATCGGCATCGAGGGCCAGCAGCGCTTGCTTGACGCCAGCGCCCTGGTCATCGGCGCCGGCGGCCTGGGCTCACCGGTGGCCCTCTATCTGGCTTCGGCCGGTGTCGGCCGCATCACGCTGGTCGACCATGACACCGTGTCGTTGACGAATCTGCAGCGCCAGATCGCCCACGACATGAGCAGCCTCGACAAACCCAAGGTCGACTCGGCCGCCGCCCGCATGGCCGCGCTGAACCCTGGCGTGCAGGTGCGCGCCCTCGCGCAGAAGGCCGATGCCGCCCTGCTCGACGAGGAAGTCCCGCGCGTAGACGTCGTCCTCGACTGCACCGACAACTTCGCCACCCGCCACCTCGTCAACGCCGCCTGCGTGCGCCACGGCAAGCCGCTGGTCTCGGGTGCGGCCATCGGTTTCGACGGCCAGATCAGCGTCTATGACAGCCGCTCGCGAGAGCAGCCCTGCTATGCCTGCCTGTTCCCACCCGAATCCGGCTTCGAGGACGTGGCCTGCTCGACCATGGGCGTGTTCGCACCGCTGGTGGGCATCATCGGCGCCATGCAGGCCGCCGAGGCGCTGAAGCTGCTGGCCGGCGTGGGCGAGCCTTTGGCCGGGAGGCTGCTGATGCTGGACGGCCGGCGCATGCAGTGGAGCGAGATCGCCATGCAGCGCGACCCCGAATGCTCCGTCTGCGGCGGATGAAATCCCGCGAACGCCTCTGAATGGGGCGGAAAATTCCGTCCCGACCTGCCCACAATCCTTTTTCCCCATGAAGCCCACCGACGTCCCGACGCGCAACTTCCCGACCGCCAAGGAAGAGTGCCGCGACCTGCCCCCTCACCCCGACTACGACGGCCCGGGCGCCGCCTACAACCTGGCCTTCAAGGACGAGACCTTCCTGCTGCGCCAGGACATGCGCGCCGTGCGCATGCAGCTGGAGCTGATGAAGCCCGAGCTGATGCAAAACGAGCAGGGCGTCAAATCCACCATCGTCATCTTCGGCAGCGCCCGCATCCTGTCGGCAGAGGCCGCCCAGGCCCTGCTGACCGTGGCCGAGGACCGCGGCGACGAAGCCGGCGCGGCACGAGCGCGCCGCCATCTGGCGATGAGCCGCTATTACGAGGAAGCGCGCCGCTTCGCGCAGATCGCCACCGCCGCTTGTACCGAGCGCGGCAATCATGTCGTCGTCGCTACCGGCGGCGGCCCCGGCATCATGGAGGCCGGCAACCGCGGCGCCTACGACGTCGGCGGCAAGAGCGTCGGGCTGAACATCGTGCTGCCGCACGAGCAGTACCCCAACCCCTACATCACGCCGGAGCTGTGCTTTCGCTTCCATTACTTCGGCCTGCGCAAGATGCACTTCCTGATGCGCGCCGTCGCCCTGGTGTGCTTCCCCGGGGGCTTCGGTACGCTGGATGAACTGTTCGAGACGCTGACGCTGATCCAGACCAAGAAGAGCCGGCCGCGTCCCATCCTGCTGGTCGGCCGCGAGTTCTGGACCAAGCTGATCAACATCGAGCTGCTGATCGAGACCGGCATGATCAATCCCGTCGACGCACAGCTCTTTCACTACGTCGAGACGGCCGAGGAAGCCTGGGCCATCCTCGAATCCGCTCCTGAACTCGCCAGCCCCTCAACGCCATGACCAAACTCAGAAACGTCTCCCTCATCGGTGTGCCGACCGACATCGGCGCCGGCGCCCGCGGCGCGAGCATGGGCCCCGAGGCCATGCGCGTGGCGGGCCTGGCCGAGGCGCTGCGCGCCCGCGGCGTGGACGTCATCGACCGCGGCAACCTGGCCGGCCCGTCCAACCCCTGGCTGCCGCCAACCAACGGCTACCGCCATCTGCAGGAAGTCGTCGCCTGGAACCAGGCCACCCACGACGCCATCTACGCCGAACTCAAGACCGGCCGCCTGCCCATCATGCTGGGCGGTGACCACTGCCTGGGCCTGGGTTCCATCAGCGCCGTGGCCCGCCACTGCCGCGACACCGGCAAGAAGCTGCGCGTGCTCTGGCTGGACGCGCACGCCGACTTCAACACCAGCGAGCTCACGCCCAGCGGCAACATCCACGGCATGCCCGTGGCTTGCCTGTGCGGCTTCGGCCCCAAGGAACTGGTCGAGATCGGTGGCCATGTGCCGGCCATCTCACCGAAATGGATCCGCCAGATCGGCATCCGCAGCGTCGACGAGGGCGAGCGCGCCTTCGTGCACGAACACGACCTGGAAGTGTTTGACATGCGCTTCATTGACGAGATGGGCATGCGCCACACCATGGAGCTGGCGCTGGCCACGCTGGACGACAACACCCATCTGCACGTCAGCTTCGACGTCGACTTCCTCGACCCCGTCATGGCGCCCGGCGTCGGCACGACGGTCGGCGGTGGCCCGACCTACCGCGAGGCGCATCTGTGCATGGAGATGATCGCCGACACCGGCCGCATGGCTTCGCTGGACCTCGTCGAGCTCAATCCGGCGCTGGACGAGAAGAACAAGACGGCGCTGGTGGCGGTGGACCTGATCGAAAGCCTGTTCGGCAAGTCGACGCTGATGCGCAAGTAGGCGCGAGATGAAGCCCCCACGCTCGCTTCGCTCTCTGCCCCCCGAGGGGGTGTGTCAACGCCTTCGGACGGCCGGGCGGCGCTGACAAGTATGGACGCCACGCCCTATCTGCTGGTCCAGCTCAGCGACCCGCACATCACTCATCCGGGCCGGCTGATCTCCGGCCGCGTCGACACCGCCGCGGCGCTGCGCCACGCGGTTGAACGTGTGCTGCAGATCCGCCCACGCCCGGTGGCCGTGCTGGTCAGTGGCGACCTTGTCGATGCCGGTCACCCGGCCGAGTACGCGCAGCTGCGCGAGCTGCTGATGCCGCTGGTCGATGCGGGCCTGCCGCTCGCGCTGCTGCCCGGCAACCACGATGCACGCGGCCCGCTGCAGGAGGCTTTCGCGGGCCTGGCCCGCGTGCACCGCGGCAAACCCGGCGCGACGGCCATCCAGTACGCGCTAGACCTGCCCGGCCCGCTGCGACTCGTCGTGCTCGACAGCCTGATGCCCGGTCGGCCCGAAGGCGGTTTCGACGATGCGCGCCTGGCGCAGGCCCAGGCCCTGCTGGCCGAGCGGCCCGACATGCCCACGCTGGTCGCCCTGCACCACCCGCCGCACGCCACCGGCCTCGCGGCCATGGACGCGATGTCGCTGCAAGCGGGCCTGGCCAGCTTCGAGGCACTGGTCGCTGCCCACCCGCAGGTGCAGCGCGTCGTCTGCGGCCATCTGCACCGCATGACCTTGGGCCGCATCGCCCATGCCGCGGTCATCAGCGCGCCTTCCACCGCCCACCAGGTCGCACTGGACCTCGCGCCCGACGCACCGCTGGCCCTGGCGCTGGAGCCCGTCGGCTGGCTCATCCACGCCTGGGGGCCGGGCCTGCCTCTGGTCAGCCATCTTGCGCTGGCAGGGGACCACGAGCGCATCGCCGACCTGTGAGGCCGCCCGCGCATGCGAGGATGCGGCGCATGAAAAGGCCACTCGCGCTGCTCGCGCTTTCACTCGCCCTGCAGGCCCTCGCGCAAGCGCCGCCAGTGCCGGGCGACACCGAGCGCTACACCCTCTTCAACGCGCCCGTCACCCTGCTGCGAAATGCCCAGCTGTTCGACGGCACGGGCGGGGCACCGCGCGAGCACATGAGCGTGCTCATTCGCGACGGCCGCATCGCCGACGTGAGGCCCGATGCTGAGCTCAAGACCCCGGCCGGCGCGCTGGTGAAGGACCTGGCCGGCGGCGCGCTGATGCCCGGCTTCGTGCTGCTGCACGAACACCTCTTCTACCCGACCGAGCGCGGCAGCTACGGCGCCTTCTTCCAGAGCTTCCCGCTGTTGTATCTCGCCGGCGGCGTAACGACGATGCGTACGGCCGGCAGCATGAGCCCCTATGCCGACCTCAACACCTGGAAGGACATCAAGGCCGGCACCGCGCCGGGCCCCGACCTCGACGTGACGGCGCCCTTCCTGAATGGCATCCAGGCCTTCGTCGCGCAGGTGCCGCGGCTCGCATCGGCCGATGACGCCGTGCGCCAGGTGGGCTACTGGGCCGATGTCGGCGCGACCTCGTACAAGGGCTATATGCACCTGACGCGCGAGCAGCTCGACGCGATCGTCAAGGCCGCGCATGAACGCAAGGCCAAGGTCACGGCCCACCTGTGTGCGGTGACCTACGCTGAAGCCACGGCCATGGGCATCGACAACCTGGAGCATGGCTTCTTCGCGGCCAGCGATTTCGTCGAAGGCAAGCAGGCCGACGCCTGCCCGAGCGGTGACGCAGTGCCGAAGTCCCTCGACGCGCTGGCCGTCGACGACCCGCGCATGGCCGCCCTGCAGCACCAGATGATCGAACGCAAGGTGGCCCTCACCTCGACGCTGACCATCTTCGAGACCTTCTCGTATGGCCGCCCGATGGCCCCGGCCGCGGCGCTGGACCTGCTGATGCCGCAGCTGCGCGAGCAGTACGTGGGCCGCTACACGGCCATCCAGCGCGGTGGCCCCAACCCGCATGGGCGCATCCTTGCGAAGAACATGATTTGGGAGAAGCGCTTCCACGACGCTGGCGGCCTGCTCGTCGCCGGCACCGATCCGACGGGCTATGGCGGCGTCATTCCCGGCTGGTCGTCATTGCGGCAGTTCGAGCTGCTGCGCGAAGCCGGCTTCGACGCCGCGACGGCGGTCAAGGTCATGACGGCCAATGGCGCGACCTATCTGGGCCGCACGGCCGATGTCGGCCGCGTGGCCCCTGGCCTGCGCGCCGACCTCATTGCCTTCGTCGCGCCGCTGGATGCGGCCAAGCCAGCTTTGCCTGAAGTGGCGTGGACGATGAAGGCCGGGCGGGCGTGGGACCGGGCCAAGATCCTGAATGCATGGAAGGGGCAGGTCGGCTTGCGATGAGGCCTTTCGCGCTCGCACCGGCGCTGGGACTCTGCACTCGCGACCGGCACGCCGATGCCGGTGCGGGCGGGCTACTTTGCCGAGCCTTCGTCGTACCGCCTGGGCAGCAGGATGCGGAAGGTCGTGCCGACACCGCCCTGGGATTGCAGCTCGGTGGTCGCATCCAGAAGATCGCAAAGGCGCTTGACGATCGACAGCCCGATGCCTTCGCCCGGTTGCTGCTGGACCGGCCGCGCGTCTTCCGGCGAGGGATGCACGTCAGCCAGGTCCACGCTGACATGCGTGATCGCGCCCGTGGCGTGGTCGGCCACGACCTGCTTGGCCTGGTCGGTCGCTTCCTCCAGCGCGCCCGCCAACTGCGAGCCGGGCCCGGCGTGAAAGCCCGGCCCGGTATCGCTGACCTCGAGAAACCAGCGTTCCATGTCGCCAGACGCACAGTCTCCGCAACTGACCGTGACGCCGCCACTGCGTGTGTACTTGATCGCGTTGATCACGAGGTTCTGGGCGATGCGCCGGGTCTTGACCGCGTCGCCCTCCACGGGCAAGGCGGCGACCCCGTTGAACTTCAGGTAGAGCCCGCGCTCCTGTGCATGCGGCTGCAGGTCTTCGCACAGCGCGCCGAGCACCGCGGCGGCATCGACGAGTTCCAGGTTGCGGTGTTCGAGGCCGCCCTGCAAGCGGGCGAGGCTGGTCACGTCGTTCAGCAGATGGCTGAGCGAGCCGACATTGCGGTCAAGCAGGCGCAAAAAGCCGCCGCGCATCGGCTCGGACGCCTTTGGCGACGCGAGGCCCGCGGTGACGGTGGCCACGACGCCGAGGCTGCCGCGCAGGTCATGCGCCGCCTGCTGCCACAGGCTGGCGCGCTCCTGCTCCAGCTCGCGCAAGGACTGCAGGGCCTGTTCGAGATCGCGGATATGGCTGCTCGCCTCGATCTGCTGCAGCTGGAAATATTGCGACACGCTGGCGCTGATGGCGTCACCGCATTGCTGCGCCCAGATCCTGCGCGCCTCGGCCATCACCGCGAGGTGGAGCCCGGAGTTGGCGGCCGCGTAGTCCTCCAGCTCCACCACGACACACTCGTTCAAGCGCCCGAGTTCGCGTGTCACCTCGCCAAGGTCGAAGCCTTGCTGCCAACGGTGCAAGCCGTGGGCTGCGGCGTCGCCCTGATGGCGCTCGTCATCGTCCACGTCCGCCGCCATCTCGCCGCCGGCCAGCTTGCGCTCAAAGTTGACCAACAGCGCTGGAATGTGGTCGTGGAGCTGGGCCCGAGGCAGCGCGGCCCCACTGGTCAGCGCCGGGTCAGACGTCACCGCCATCCGCCATGCCTGCAGAATAGCGCCGCGCCGACGCTTCAGGTGGGTGCCCAATGCTGCATGTTCCAAGGATTGCATCGAGGCGTCCTCTGTTTGCCCGACGGGGCAAGTCGCATTCTGAGTGACGAACCCGGTTCGCGTCGCGGCAGGCCCGAGTAACAGGTCAGGCGCCGCAGGCCAAGTCGTGACCTCCCGTCACCTCACGTGATCGTGAAAACCTGGATGGTCCGCATCAGTTCCCTGGATTGCTGCTTCAACGACTCCGCAGCCGCCGCAGCCTGCTCCACGAGCGCGGCGTTCTGTTGTGTCGCCTGGTCCATGCGGCCGACCGCCACGTTCACCTGCTCAAAGCCGGAAGCCTGCTCGGCGTTGGCGGAAGACATCTCGGTCACCATGGTGGACACCTGCTCGATCGAGGCGACGATCTTTTGCATGGTCTGGCCGGCATGCTGCACCTTGTGCGAGCCATCGCTGATCCGGTTCACCGAGTCGCCGATGAGGGTGCGGATCTCCTTGGCGGCCACGCCGCTGCGCCCGGCCAGCGCACGCACCTCCTGAGCCACCACCGCGAAGCCGCGGCCCTGCTCGCCGGCGCGCGCGGCTTCCACCGCTGCATTGAGCGCCAGGATGTTCGTCTGGAACGCGATGCCATCGATGACGCCGATGATTTCGCTGATCCGCTTGGCCTGGTCGTTGATACCCTGCATCGTCTGGACCACGGCGTCCACGGCCGTGCCTCCTTCGCGCGCGAAGGCCCAGGCATCGGATGCAATGCGCGTGGCCTCTTGCGCCGTCGCAGCATTCGTGCGGATGGCCTCGGCCAGCTGCGCCATGGTGGCTGCCGTCTGCTGCAAGGCCGCGGCGGTCTGCTCGGTGCGCATGGACAGGTCCTGGTTGCCCTGCGCGATCTCGCCAGACGCCGTATCAATCTGGTCGGCCGCTTCACGGATGTTGTTGATGGTCTGGCTCAACTGCAGCGACACCTGATCGAGTGCACGGAGAACCTGCCCCGTCTCATCGCGCCCGGCCTGGATCTCATGCCGCCGCAGGTTGCCGCCCGCCACGTCCCGCGCGATATCCAATGCCCGGCGCAATGGGCCGGTGATGACGTTGACGCACACCCAGATCACGACGGCCGACAGCAGCAATGCGGCCGCGGCCAGCCCGATGGTCAGGCGGTTGCCGAAGGCGACGGCATCCGTCGCCGCCGCCGCCTGCGCCCGGCCGGAAGTCAGCTGCTCTTCCGTCAATACGGCGGCCTGCTTCTTCAGTTCTGCGAAGGCCCCTTCTGCACCCGTCATGAACATCGCCGAAGCCGCCAGGCCGCCACTCTTCATGTCCAGCGCGCCGGCGGTGGCCTTCTCCAGCTTCGCGAGGGCAGCCTCGATGGCATCGAAGCGCTCCGCCAGCTGCGGCCGCTGCGCGGCTGCAGCCCTCATGCGCGCGATGTCAGCGTGCATGCCTCGGAAGACCTCAGGGATCTGCGCATCAAGGCGCGAGATGACCTCTGCCTTCATGCCCGCCCCCTCATAGGCCAGGCTTTGCATGATCAGCCCGTAAGCCAGCATCGCCCGCTCGCTGAAGGCACTGGTCTCCGCGACGCTTGGCAGGCCCTGGCTGGCGATCAACTCGACTGCATGGGCCGTTCGCACGTTGGTCAGGTAAGCCGAACCCGAGGAAACGAGCAGGCACACCACCACAAGCACTGGTGCCAATGCGACCTTCGCGGCCACGGGCAAATCATTCAGGTTCTTGAACACGATGGCTCCCGGTAAGACCCACGATCCGGCCGATCCATGCCGCTATCGCTTCTCAGCGATAGATGCCGACGCCGACGAAGCCCTCCGGCTTGTTGATGCGAACGACGTAGCTGGTCTTGTCCTCGATCTTCTTCGTGGCCGGGTGCACCCATTGGTAGTCGACCCAACCGGCGCCCTTCTTGGCGGCGGCGATCATTTCCTTGTTGAACTCCTTGCCGGTGGAGTCCTTCACGTCGTTGAAGTTCTTGCCGACGAGCTTCTCGTTGGCGCCGTGATAGATCATCACGCCGTCCATGCTCTGCGCGAACACGTACATGTCCTTCGGATGCCATTTGGCATCGGCGAAGTCCTTGAACGCCTGCTCGCTACCCACCTTGTTCACATGCGCGGCGGCCGCCTCGGCCAAGGCCTTGGCTTCGTCCTTCGTCCCGCGCGCGGGGTCGGCGGCCGACGCGGCACCCATGGCGGCGCTGCAAGCGCCGATCAAGATCAAGCGACGTAAGAGGTTCATTGGATGGTCCTTCCAAAAACATCAAGAGGTTCGACTCGCGAGCTTGCAGATCGGCAGGCTCGATTCGATCTTAAGCACCATCAAGCCGGTGCGATAGCCGAAAAGTCGAACAACCGTCGAGTCGTCCAGTTATCTTCTGCACAACGGCCGGCGGCGCGGCGGCAAGCGATTTCACGCGCTGACGATCCACCCCTCGATCGGGTCCGCGCCCTGCGGCCAGCCATGGTCCGGCTGCTCGGCCGCCCAGGCCGCCTGCAGCATCGCCAGCACCGCGTCCAGGCTGTCGCCGCTCGCATCGGCAACCAGGTCGTCGCGCTGTGCATGGCTCAGCTTCAAGCGCAGGCCCAGCCGCGTGCGGCCCTGTTCCAGGCCCTCGACGATCTCCTTGCGCGCGATCAGCCGTTCCGGCGTCTGCGCGGCCTTGGTGTCGCTCTTGTAGGAGCGCCGGCCGATCAGCTCGCGCGCCAGCAGCCCCGGGTAGGCTTCCAGCGCCACGCGGGTCGGGTCGCCCGCCAGATGACCCGGCAGATGCACGCCCGCCGCAATCAGCCGCGGCACGCCGGCATGCAGCATCCAGGCCACCGGCGGGTTGACCCATTTCATGCTGGGGCTGGCGCCGGCCGGGCCGTCGCAGGCGCGGTGGGCGAACTTGGCGCCGGCCGGGCGCGCGTCGCAGAAGGCGGCAAAGCTGTCGCGGATGTCAGCCCGCGCGAGGCCCGCGTAATGGGCCATCAGCGCGGCATAGTCGGTCGGCCAGCCGAGGTGCTCGACGAGTTCACGCGGCAGACCGAAAGGCAGGTCGAAACCGGCCACCCAGGGCCCCGGCCGGACCAGCCAGCTGGAAAACTCGTCCAGGCTGTGTAGCGCTACCAGGCCAGCAAGGCGGACGACGGCGCCATGCCGCTGGCCGCCGGCGACCCGGATTGGCTTGGCTGCCCGAGGCGCACTCGTGAAGTCAACCCCGAAAACAGCGATGTCCGTCATGCCCGGCATTCTGGGCCTAGGCAGAATCGGCTGGTTCCATGTCAGCCCTCCTCGACCTCCCCGCCCTGCCTGCCGAAGACCGCGGTTTTGACGCCGCCGCATTCGACGAGGCCTTTGCCGCCGCACGCCTGCGCGCCGCAGCCGGGGCTTATGAAACGTCCAGCGAGGCGCTGGAGCAATTGCTGCTGACCTGCCCGCCGGCCCAACAGCGCCGGCGCGCCGAAACCCTGGCCCTGCTGGCGCACCAATATCCGCGCCTGGGCAAGCTGACGGCGAGCGCGCGCTGCTCGACGGAGGCGCTGGCCCTGGCCGAACGCCTGGACGACGACGGCTTGCTGGCCGACGCACTGACCAGCCAGTGCTATGTCTACGGCCAACTGCTGATGGGCCGCGAGGCGCTGGAGTCGGGCATGAAGGCGCTGGCCGCCGCACGCCGCGCCGCCGACCCGGTGCGCGAAGCCTGGGCGCTGAACCGCGTCGGCGTCGCCTATTCCAGCCTGGACAACCCCGTCCAGGCCTGTGCATCGGCCGGGCAGGCCCTGGAGATCGCCGCCCGCACCGACTGTGCCGAGGTGCTGTTCTCCTGCCACAACAACCTGGCGTATTTCTGGCTGCGCCGCGTCGAGGAGGCCCGGACCCTGGGCGACGCCACAGCCCTGGCCGACGCCGTAGCCAGTGCCCGCCGCACCGCGGACCAAGCCACCGTGCTGGCCCGCCAGTCCGGCAGCCCCTTCCAGGTGGCGGTGGCCGTGTCCAACCTGGTCAACGCGCTGCTCGCGGGCGGCCTGTTGAACGACGCCCTGCCGCTGCTCAACGAATTCGGCCATCTCGCCCACGACCACGGCTACCGCACGCTGGCCGTCGAAGCCGACGCGCAGCGCGCCGTCTTCCTGCGCCTGAAGGGCGAGCCCCTGCAGGCCGCGCGCATCCTGGAGGCGCTGCTGCAGGCCGCCGCGGAGCCGCCGCCCAAGTTGCGCCGCCTGCTGATCCGATCGCTGTACGAGACCTACAAGGCCTGCGGCCAATACCGCGAGGCCCTGGTCTGGCTGGAGGAACTCGTCGGCCTGGACCGCCAGATCTCGCGCGACAACCTCGTGCTGCAGACCGAGGTCATCCTGATCCGCGACCAGGTCGAGCAGGCCCAGGCCCGCGCCGACAGCGCCACCGCCGACGCCCGCCGCGAACGCGCCCGCGCCGTGCATCTCGAGACCGAGCAGGCGCGCCTGCGCGAGCACGCCATGGCCCTGGACCGCGCCGCCCACGAGGACGTGCTGACCGGCCTGCACAACCGCCGCCACGCCGAGTTCGCCCTGCCTCTGCTGGTGGAGGGTGCGCGCATGGCCAACCAGGTCATCAGCGTCGCTGCGCTGGACGTCGACCATTTCAAGCGCATCAACGACACCCATGGCCACGCCGTCGGCGACGCCGTATTGCAGCAGCTCGCCCAGTTGCTGCGCCATCGCCTGCGCAGCGCCGACCTGCTGGCCCGCATCGGTGGCGAGGAGTTTTTGGCCGTGCTGGTGGGCATCGCCCCCCAACAGGCCGCCGAGATCTGCGAGCGACTGCGCCTGGCCGTCGTCGAACACGACTGGGCCGCCGTCACGCCGGGCCTGCTGGTGCGCATCAGCGTCGGCATCTCGGGCGGCGCGCCGCAGCAGCATCAGGGCGACAGCCTGCTCCTGCGGGCGGACCAGGCGCTGTATGCGGCCAAGCGGGGTGGGCGGAATCGGGTGCACGTGGATTGAGGATCTGGCGGCACTAGATTCCGGCAGAGCCGCCATGCTCATCACGCAATTTCGGGTTGCGCGCAAGCATCTCCATTCGTCCGCGTCTCCCCATCTCAATCAGCCCTCTACAGCGCGAGATATTCAGTGAAGATAGGCTCTACGAACTTGACCCTGGCTGGATTCGCTACTTTTTTTCTATTGGCATTTGCGTTCTATGCGGCCGTTCAAACTCCTTTAGCGGCCTTCGCCAAACATTGGTTCATCTGCGGGGCGATCGTTCAATATCTATGCAGCTTGCCAATGGAGAAAAATGCCAAGGCACTGCATGACCACATGAGTGCGATTGGTAAGCCGCTTCCAAAGAGTCGTGACGCCATTTCGGCCGCCGCCAAAGAGAGCCCTCATCTGATTCCAGGATTTCTGCTTGAGAAATACAACCTCTGGCAATCGGTATCCATCTTTCTTGGTGGCGCCTTGCTTTGTTCCATCATCTTGATGGCAATTTCATTCTTGAAATTCATTTAGGGACAGGTAAGCAGCGTCGCGAAATACCGCTTCAACGCCTCGATCGCCACCCTCACCTTGGCCGGCTCGCCCTCGCGCTTAGGCGTGACGGCCACCACCGGCATCGGCATGAAGCGCCATTGCGGCAGCAGGCGCACCAAGGTGCCGCGGGATAGCTGGGCCAGCACGTCCGCATAGCCAAGGCGGGCGATCCCCAGACCCTGCTCGCACATCTGCTGCAGGGCCACGTGGTTGTTGCTGGCGATGCGCACGGGCACCTGCAGACGCTGGCTTTCGCCACTGGCGCCGTGCAGCAGCAGGGCAATGGCCGGCGCGGCGTCGCCGGCGTCCTGCGTCTCGGCGGCCCAGGCCAGCCAGTCTAAACCGGGCAGATCGGCGGGCGTCGCAGGTTGTCCATGGCGCTCGACATAGGCGGGCGCGGCGCACAGCACCATCTCGACCTCGCACAGTGGCCGCGCCAGCCAGTTGGAATCGGCGAGCTGGCCGACGCGCACCGCGATGTCGATGCGGGCGTCGATGAGGTCGATCATGGCGTCGTCCACCAGCAGGCGCAGCCGCAGCTGCGGCGACTGGGCCAGCACCGGCGCCAGGGCCTGGGCGATATGGGCCGCAAAGCCCACCGGTGCGGCGACGCGCAACTCACCGCTGGGCGCATCGCGCGCCTGGGCCAGCGATTCGGCCGCCGCGCGAGCCGCCTCGACGAGGCGCAGGCAATGCGGGTAGCAGCGCTCGCCGGCCTCGGTCAGCGCGAGCTTGCGTGTCGAGCGGTGCAGCAACGTGACGCCCATCTGGCGCTCCAGCGTGCGCAGCGTCTGGCTGACAGCCGAAGCGCTCATGCCCAGACGCCGCCCGGCCGCGCTCATGGAGCCGGCGGCGACCGTTTCGGCAAATACGGCAAAGGGCTTGAGCTCGTCCATCCTTAAGCACCACTTCAAGGTCTTGGCGATTTTTACCGTCTTATCGCCGGATCGTGAAGCCCATATCGTTCATCCATCGCTTTCAATCCTTTGGAGAACCTCATGAACATCGCTCTCATCGGCGCCACCGGATTCGTTGGCACTGCCGTCCTCGCCGAGCTGCTGCAACGCGGCCACCAGGTCACCGCCCTCGTGCGCGACCCCGCCAAGCTGGAAGCGCGCCCGGGGCTGACCGCCGTCGTTGGCGACGCTTACGACGCCAAGGCCGTGGCGGCCACCGTGCGCGACCATGACGCCGTCGTGTCGGCCTTCAACCCGGGCTGGAACGAGGCCGAGCTCTACGACAAGTTCCTGCGCGGCGCGACCGCCATCACGCAGGGCGTGGAAGCCAGCGGCGTCAAGCGCCTGCTCGTCGTCGGTGGCGCGGGCAGCCTGTTCGTCGCACCCGGCGTGCAACTGGTCGACACGCCGGACTTCGCCAGCCATGTGCCGGCCAACATCGTCCCCGGCGCCCGTGCGGCGCGCGACCACCTGACCGCCCTGCGCGGCAACACCCAGCTGGACTGGACCTTGCTGAGCCCGCCGGCCCTGCTGGCCCCGGGCGAGCGCAGCGGCAACTACCGCGTCGGCGGCGAGCAGTTGCTGATGGCGGGTGACGCCCCCGCCGGCATCACGGTGGCCGACCTGGCCGTGGCCATCGCCGACGAGATCGAGCAGCCGCGCCATCTGCGCGCGCGCTTCACCGTCGCCGCGCCGCTCTGAGGCCGTCAGCGTGGCAGTTGCCGCGCCAGCAGCGCGACGACCCAATCGATGAAGACCCGCAGCCGCGCGCTGACATGGGGGTTGGGCCGGTAGGCCAGGTACAGCGGCATTGGCGCGAGGCGCCAGTCCTCGAAGACGGGCCGCAGCTCACCGGCGGCGGCGTGCGCATCGGCCATGTAGCGCGGCAACCAGAGCAGGCCGATGCCGGCCAGCCCGGCGGCGAGGTAGGCATTGCCGTCGTCCACCGTCAGCGTGGCTCGGCCGGCGACTTCCACGATCTCGTCGCCGTGCGTCATCGCGTACATCAGCGGGCGGCCGGCGCGGGCGCCGCGATAGCCCACGACGCGGTGGTGCGTGCCCTCCAGCTCGCTCGGGTGGGACGGCACGCCGGCACGCGCCAGGTACGCCGGTGCCGCAAACACGCCGAGCTGCAGCTCGCCGACCCGGCGAGCCACGAGCGAGGGGTCGGCCAGCTCGCCGCCACGCACGACGCAGTCCACGTTGTCGCCGATCAGGTCCACGAAGCGGTCGCTGACGCCCAGCTCCAATTCCAGCTCCGGATAGCGCGCGTGAAAGCCCGGCAGTGCCGGCACCAGCACCAGCCGCGCCAGCGGGCTGGGCACGTCGACACGCAGGCGCCCGCGCGGCACGCCCGACGCGCCGGCGAGGCTGCTCTCCACCTCGTCCAGCTCGGCCAACAGGCGCACGGCCTGCGCGTAGTAGGCGGCACCGTCGGCGGTGGCCTGCACGCGCCGGGTGCTGCGGTTGAGCAGGCGCACGCGCAGCCGCGCCTCCAGCTCCTGCACCAGCTGGGTCACCCGCGTGCGGCTGAGCTGCAGCGCCTCGGCCGCCTTGGTGAAGCTGCCGGCCTCCACCACTCGCACAAACGCCTGCATGGCATCAAAGCGGTCCATCGCGCGCTCCTTGGGTTGCGATTGTCCAGTGCGGCAAAACAGTGGTGTCCGCCGCAGCGTCTAGCTCGAAAGAGAGCCGTTGCCTAGAGTGGAGCCATCGTTTTTTTCTGGAGATTGCCATGACCCGACGCGACGTCGTCTTCCCCGCCGGCCGCCAGGCCCTGTACGAGCACAACCGCTATTCACCGGCGGTGCGCGCCAACGGCCTGCTGTTCGTGTCGGGCCAGGTGGGCAGCCGGCCAGATGGTTCACCCGAACCCGACCTCGAGACTCAGGTGCGGCTGGCTTTTGACAACCTCAACGCCGTGCTCGCCGCCGCCGGCTGCAGCTTCGACGACGTGCAAGACGTGACCGTCTACATCGTCGACCCCGAGGCCAACTTCGAGAAGATCTGGGCCATCGTGCCCGAGTATTGGGGTGAGGCGCCCTACCCCACGCTGACTGGCATCGGCGTGACCTGGCTGTACGGCTTCAAGTTCGAGATCAAGGTGGTGGCCAAGCTGCCGGAGGCTGCGCAGGCGGTTTAGGCTTGCGCCTTTGCCTACCGTCCGAGCGGCCCATGAACCCCGTCCTCATCGAAGTCCTGCGCGGCAGCACCGTCGAGTCCCGCCATGCCGGCGCCCTGGCCATCGTCGACGCCTCGGGCGCCGTGCACACGGCCCTGGGCGATATCGACCGGCCCATCTTCCCGCGCTCGGCGGTCAAGCTGCTGCAGGCCCTGCCGCTGGTGGCCAGCGGCGCGGCCGAGACCTTCGGCCTGACAAATGAAGAATTGGCCCTGGCCTGCGCTTCGCACAGCGGCGAGCCCGAGCATGTGGCGACGGCCGCCGGCGTGCTGGCCAAGTTGGGGCTGACGGCCGACGCGCTGGAATGCGGCACGCAATGGCCCAGCCGCGAGCCGGTGCTGCGCGGCATGGCGGCGCGCGGCGAGATCGCGACGCCGCTGCACAACAACTGCTCGGGCAAGCACAGCGGCTTTGTCTGCGTGGCCTGCCTGATGGCGCGCAATGCTGGCGCCGAGCCGGCTGAATTCGCGCGCGGCTATGTCGCGGCCGAACATCCCGTGATGCGCGAGGTGTCTTCCGCCTTGTCAGCCGCAACGGGCGTGGACGTCGAGCAGGCCCCGCGTGGCATCGACGGCTGCTCCATCCCGACCTTTGCCTTGCCGCTGCGTTCACTGGCACTGGCATTTGCGCGCTGCGGCACCGGCCAGGGGTTGTCCGACGAGAACGCCCGCGCCGCGCGCAGGCTGCGCCAGGCCGCTGCGATAGCGCCCTTCATGGTGGGCGGCACGGACCGCTTCGACACCCGCGTCATGCAGGCCTTCGGCGAGCGCGTCTTCTGCAAGATCGGCGCCGAGGGCGTCTACTGCGCGGCGCTGCCGGAACTGGGCCTGGGCATCGCGCTGAAGATCGACGACGGGGCCGCCCGCGCGGCCGAAGCGGCTTTTGCCGCGGTCGCCCAAGGCCTGCTGAAGATCGAAGACGAGCTGTTACGCAGCTACAGCCACTTGCAATTGCGCAACTGGCGCGGCATCGATGTCGGCTCGCTGAGGCCGGCGCAAGCGCTCACCCAAGCGCTCGCACCCTAAGCACGTTCCGCCTCAGTGGCGGTCGCGGCGCGGTGCCAGCGCCTGATCGGCGTTGCTGCTGGTCGATGTGTCGGTCGTGGTCGTCGTGGTCGTGCTCGACGTCGTCGTGTCGGTGCTGCTCGGGTAGGCAGGCGTGCTCGGCTGGGTCTGAGCCGGCATGGGCGGTGCGGCGCTGACATCCGTCGCCGGCGAGATCGGTGGCGAGGCCTCGCTGGTCGTTGTCGTGGCAGGCTGCGGCTCGATGCTGGCCACAGGCGCCGCAGGAGCCGGGGTCTCGGCGGGCATCGCTACCGTCGTTGTCGTGTCCACCGGATTGGGCTGGCTCGTCGTGTCCAGCGGATTGGTGGGCGTGGCCTCGGCCAGGGTCGGGGCCGTATCGGCGTCGCGCGACAGGCCGGCGGTTTCATCGCTGGAGCGCGTGGACGCGCAGCCGGCGACACCAATCACCAGGGCGGCCGTCGCCAGCGCAACAGTCGTCGACAAGGGGTTGAATTTCCTGCTCATGATGAACTCTCCAAGGTTGATGAAGCGGTTCACGCTGCCATCACCTGGCAGCGCGGCGCGGCCGACGCCGCCTGTGCAGGCCGGCAAAGACCGTTCCCGTGCCGGAAGCACCCCCTGCCGGCGGAGCCCATCTGATGCCTTGCTTGGCGCGCCGTCAGTCGCCAGTCGATAAGAAACGATACAAAACGCGACCAAGCAAGCGCTTGGTTGGCCTTACAGTCCAGCCCCATGCGTGCTGTGAATCCCTCCTCGTCCGCACCCTTGCCGCCGCGCGAGCGCCTGCTGCGGGAGGCCATGCGCCTGTTCGGCGAACGCGGCTTCGACGCCGTGCCGACGCGGGAGATCTGCGCCGCCGCGGGCGTCAACCCGGGTGCCATCCACTATCACTTCGTTGACAAGGACGGTCTCTACCGCGAGGTGCTGCGCCTGCCGGTGCAAGAGTTGCAGCAACAGCTCACCGGTTTCGATGACCCGGGGCTGGACCTGCACGAGGCCATCCGCCGCTTCCTGCAGCCCTTCCTGTTCGACGATGGCGCCTGCAGCGCCCAGATGTTCTTCCGCGAGATGCAGGCGCCCAGCCCCATCTTCATGCAGACGGTGGCGCAGGAAGTCGGGCCCATCTTCGACCGCTTCGCGCGCCTGCTGGCGCGCCACGCCGGCCTGGTCGAGCCGACGGCCGCCATCCACCAGCTCGCCATGGGCCTGCAGGCCATGGCTCACGACTACTCCATGACCCGACCCATGCTGGACGCCTTCCACCCCGAACTGCTGGCCGACGACCCCCTGCTCGAGCACACCTGCGCCCGCCTCGCCGACTGGGGCTGCGCCCTGGTCGCCTACGAACGCGCCAAACATGAAGCCCCTCGTCCAGCCGCGCACCGCTGAACGCGGTGCGTCTGACCGGTCCCCCGTGGGGACGGCGATGCCCGCGGCGTTGAGCCGCGAGCACATCGCCAGCGCGGGCCGGCTCGGGAGCGGCCCAGCGCTCGGCCCGGAATACCCCTTTTTCAGGTACCGCGAACACGCAATGGACAACTGAAATGATCCCCCCAAGAAAAATCCTCGCCGCCCCTCTGCTGGCCCTGCTGAGCGCCTGCATGACGGCGCCCACCGCGACGCCGCCGGTCGCCACGGCCATCCCCGCCGCCTGGCGCTCGCCGCTGCCCCACGGCGGCAGTACGGCGGCACTGACCCAATGGTGGGCAGCCTTCGAGGACCCGCAGCTGGCCCGCCTCATCGAGCGCGCCGAGAGCGGCAGCCCGACGCTGGCCCAGGCCGCCGCCCGCCGCCGCCAGGCCGAKGCCAGCGCCACCCAGGCCCGTGCCGCCCTGCTGCCCCAGCTGACGGCCAATGCCCAGGTCCAGCGCGGTCGCAACCTCAACGCCGTCCCCGGCATCAGCAGCCAGGGCAGCGCCCAGTTCAACGCGAGCTGGGAGATCGACCTCTTCGGCGGCCAGCGCGCCGCCGCCGCGGCCGAGAACCTGCAGGCCCAGGCCGCGGCGTCGGACTGGCATGCCGCACGCGTCAGCCTGGCCGCGGACGTGGCCCAGGCCTATGTGCAACTGCGCCTGGCCCAGGGCCACGAGGAATCCACGGCGCTGGACACCCGGTTTGCCGAACAGATTGCCGGCTGGGCGCGCGAGCAGCAGAAGGCCGGCCTGATGAGCGCCAGCGACGCGGCCATCCTGAACACCGAACGCGCCGCGGCCTCCGCCGCTCGCAGCCAGTGGCGGGCCGAGGCCCAGATCGCGCTGCAGAGCCTGGCCCTGCTGTGCGGCGAGCAGGCCCAGGCCCTGGCCAAGGAGCTGGCACCGCCGGCCATCGCCGACGAAAAGTTCGAGCTGCGCCGCAGCCAGCCCAAGGCGCCGGGCTTCGACGTCAGCGCTCTGCCCGCCCAGTTGCTGGCCCAGCGCCCCGACGTCGCCGCCGCCCACCAGCGCTGGCTGGCCGCCACCCAGCAGCAGCGCAGCGTCGAGGCCCAGCGCTGGCCGCAGCTCAGCCTCGGCGCCCTGGCTGGCGAGTCGCGGCTGCGCGTCGGCGGTGCCAGCAGCAGCGCTTCGATGTGGGCCGTCGGCCCGTCCCTGAGCCTGCCGCTGTTTGACGGCGGCCAGCGCAAGGCCCGTGCCGAAGGCGCCCAGGCCGCCGCCGACGAAGCCGCCGCGGCCCTGCAAGCCCGTTGGCAGACGGCCGTCGCCGAGGTGGAGGAGGCCCTGCAACGCGTGGCCGCCGGCGCCGAGCGCGAGCGCGAGGTGGACGCCGTCAAGCGCGAATGGGAGGGCATCGCCCGCCGCTCCTTCTCGCAGGCCCAGGCTGGCCTGCAGAGCGGCGTGCAGCGCAACACCACCTTCCGCAACGCGCTGGCCGCCTACGACGCCGTGCTCAGCGTGCGCGCCGAGCACGCGCTGGCCTGGATCCGCCTCTATCGCAGCCTGGGTGGCGGCTGGACAGCCGACGCCCCCACGACGAACACGAACACCGCCTCCGCGCGCTGAACGCCATGAAGATCCGCATTCCTTTCCTGACCACCGCACTCACCGTCGCCCTTGCGGCGGCCTTTGTCGCCGCCCTGTCCAGCCCCGCCTTCGCCGCCGACGCCGCCAGCGCGGCGCCCAAGGCGGCGCTGACCGTCAAGCGCGTCGTCGCCCAGGCCGGCACCTGGCCTCAGACCCTCGCCGGCACCGGCTCCATCGCCGCCTGGCAGGAGGTCGTCATCGGCGCCGAGATCGGCGGCCAGCGCCTGGCTGCGCTGCTGGTCGACGTGGGCGACCGCGTCAAGAAGGGCCAGTTGCTCGCCCGCTTGAGCCCCGGCACGCTGGAGACGGATCTCGCCGCCAGCAAGGCCGCGCTGCTGGAGGCCGAGGCCTCGGCCCGTGAGGCGCGTCAGACCGCCGAGCGCGTGAAGACGCTGCAGGGCAGCGAGGCGCTGTCGCCCCAGGCCATCGACCAGGCCCTCGCAGCCGACGCGGCCGCGCAGGCCCGCGTGGCTGCGGCCAGGGCGCGCGTGCAGGCCGACCAGCTGCGCCTGTCGTACACGCAGATCACGGCGCCCGACGACGGCGTCATCAACGCCCGCATCGCCACGCCCGGCGCCCTGGTGCAGCCGGGCCAGGAACTGTTCCGCCTGCAACGCCAGGGCCGCCTGGAATGGCGCGCCGAGGTGCCCGGCGCCGAGCTGGCCCAGCTCAAGGTCGGCCAGACGGTGCGTGTGCAGCCCAGCGGCGCTCAGGCCGTGGAAGGCCGCGTCCGCCGCGTCGCGCCGCAGATCGACCCGCAGACGCGCAACGGCCTGGTCTATGTGGACCTGAAGGCCGGCGAGGCTTTGCGTGCCGGCCTGTTCGCCCGCG
This sequence comes from Roseateles sp. P4_D2, assembly GCF_056401875.1. Taxonomy (NCBI): domain Bacteria; kingdom Pseudomonadati; phylum Pseudomonadota; class Betaproteobacteria; order Burkholderiales; family Sphaerotilaceae; genus Roseateles; species Roseateles sp. P4_D2. Next base: position 200,127 of record NZ_JBFUIM010000007.1, read on the forward strand.
GCGACTTCGTGCTCGGCGAGAGCCAGGGACTGACGCTGCCGCAGACGGCGGTGCTGCTGCGCGACGGCTTCAGCTATGTCTTCCGCCTCGACGGCAGCAAGGTGCGCGAGCAGAAGGTGCAGCTCGGCCGCCGCGAAGGCAACCGCGTCGAGGTCAAGTCAGGTCTCGCCGCAGGAGCTGCCGTCGTCGAGTCGGGCGTGGGCTTCCTCGCAGACGGTGACACGGTTCGCGTGGCGCAGTAAGGAGACGCCACCATGTTCAACGTCTCCCGCTGGTCCATCGCCAACCCGGTGCCGGCCATCATGTTCTTCATCATGCTGACGGCGGCCGGGCTCTACGGCTTCAAGCAGATGAAGATCCAGCAGTTCCCCGACATCGAACTGCCCACCATCGTCGTCAGCGCCTCGCTGCCAGGCGCAGCACCCGCGCAGATGGAAACCGAGGTTGCCCGCAAGATCGAGAACTCGGTCGCCACGGCCCAGGGCGTCAAGCACATCTACACCAAGGTGCAGGACGGCATCGCCACCGTCACCGTCGAGTACCGCCTCGAGAAGCCGCTGCAGGAAGCCCTGGACGACACCCGCGACGCCGTCGCCAAGGTGCGCGCCGACCTGCCGGCCGATTTGCGCGACCCGGTCATCACCAAGATGAATCTGTCGGGCATGCCCATCCTGACCTACACGGTCTCAAGCAACCGCATGGACGACGAGGCCCTGTCCTGGTTCGTCGACAACCAGGTGACCAAGCGCATGCTGTCGGTGCGCGGCGTGGGCTCGGTGGCCCGCGTTGGTGGCGTCAGCCGCGAGCTGCGCGTGGAGATCGACCCCAGCCGCCTGCTGGCCCTGCGCGTCAGCGCCGCCGATGTGTCGCGCCAGTTGAAGCAGGTGCAGCAGGAGGCTCCCGGCGGCCGTGCGACGCTGGGCGGCTCCGAGCAGTCGCTGCGCACCATCGCGACCGTGCAGACGGCCGCCGAGCTGGCCGCGCTGAGCATCCCGCTGCCGGACGGCCGCCACGTGCGGCTGGACCAGGTCGCTGCCGTGACCGACACCCTGGGCGAGAAACGCGCCGGCGCCTTCCTGAACGGCAAGTCCGTCGTCGGCTTCGAGATCGTGCGCGCCAAGGGGGCCGGTGAGGTCGACGTGGCCGAGCGCATCCGCGCCGCGCTGGAAGAACTCAAGGCCGCCCACCCCGACATCACCGTCACCGAGGCCTTCAACTTCGTCGACCCCGTCATCGAGAACTACGACGGCAGCATGAAGCTGCTGCTGGAAGGCGCAGCGCTAGCCGTGCTGGTGGTCTTCCTGTTCCTGCGCGACTGGCGTGCCACCTTCGTCAGCGCCGTGGCCCTGCCGCTGTCGGCGATTCCGGCCTTCCTCATCATGTACTGGATGGGCTTCACGCTGAACGTCGTGACGCTGCTGTCGCTATCCCTCGTCATCGGCGTGCTGGTGGACGACGCCATCGTCGAGATCGAGAACATCATGCGCCACCTGACCATGGGCAAGACGCCGCTGGAAGCCGCCCGCGAGGCGGCTGACGAGATCGGCCTGGCCGTCATCGCGACCACCTTCACGCTGATCGCCGTCTTCCTGCCCACCGCCTTCATGAGCGGCGTGGTCGGCAAGTTCTTCGTGCAGTTCGGCTGGACGGCCTCCATCGCCGTGTTCTTCTCGCTGGTCGTCGCCCGCATGCTGACGCCGATGATGGCCGCCTACATCCTGAAGGCACCCAAGAAGCAGCACAAGGAACCGTTCTGGATGGCGACCTATCTGGGCTGGGCACGCTGGGCCTTCACGCACAAGGGCAAGACCCTGGCCATCGCCGCGGTCTTCGGCGTGGCCGCCTGCACGCCGCTGTTCATGGGCGCCATCCCCGGCGCCTTCATCCCGCCGGACGACCTCAGCCAGACGCAGATCAGCATCGAGCTGCCGCCCGGCAGCACCTATGAGCAGACGGCGGCAATCGCCGAACAGGCGCGCGCTGCCGCCGCTGCGCACAAGCAGGTCAAGCTGGTCTACACGGCCGTCGGCGGCGGCAGCGCCGGCGGCGACCCGTTCGCCATGAGCGGTGCGGCCGAGGTCCGCAAGGCGACCCTCACGCTGAATCTGACGCCACGCCACGAGCGCCGCGGCATCAGCAAGCAACAAATCGAGCGCGAACTGCGCGAGAAGCTGGAGAACATCGCCGGCGCCCGCATCAAGGTGACCTTCGGCGGCTCCAACGACAAATACCAGCTCGTGCTGGCCGGCGAGGACGGCGAAGCGCTGGCGGCCCATGCGGCCAAGGTCGAGAAGGAGCTGCGCGCCCTGCCCGGCATCGGCCAGGTGACGAGCAGCTCCAGCCTGCAGCGCCCCGAGCTCATCGTGCGCCCCGACGCGGCGCGCGCGGCCGACCTGGGCGTGTCCACCGCGGCGATTGCCGACACGCTGCGCATCGCCACGGCCGGCGACTACGACCAGTTCCTGCCCAAGCTCAACCTCAGCCAGCGCCAGGTGCCCATCGTCGTGCGCCTGCCCGACGCGGCGCGCGCCGACCTGGCCCTGCTCGGCCAGCTGACGGTGCCCGGCACACACGGCCCGGTGCCGCTGCAGCAGGTGGCCGAGCTGACGCTGACCAGCGGCCCGGCCCAGATCGACCGCTTCGACCGTCTCCGCAACGTCAACTTCGAGATCGAGCTCAACGGCATGCCGCTCAGCGAAGTTCAGGCGGCCGCCGCGGCCCTGCCCAGCATCACCAACCTGCCACCAGGCGTGAGCAAGGCCGAGATCGGTGACGCCGAGGCCTTTGCCGAACTGGGCCAGGGCTTTGCGCTGGCGATGGGCACGGGCGTGGCCTGCATCTACATCGTGCTGGTGCTGCTCTTCCATGCCTGGGTGCAGCCGGTGACCATCCTGGGTGCGCTGGTGCTGTCCATCCCGGGCGCCATCCTGGCGCTGTTCGTGACCGGCACCGACCTGTCGATGCCGGCCATGATCGGCATGATCATGCTGATGGGCATCGCGACCAAGAACTCCATCCTGCTGGTGGAATACGCCATCGTCGCCCAGCGCGAGCAGGGGCTGACGCGCCTGGAGGCGCTGCTGGATGCCTGCCACAAGCGCGCCCGGCCCATCGTCATGACGACGCTGGCCATGGGCGCAGGCATGATGCCCATCGCGCTGGGCTTCGGCACCGACCCGAGCTTTCGCGCGCCGATGGCCATCGTCGTCATCGGCGGACTGATCACCAGCACCTTCCTGAGCCTGCTGGTGATTCCGGTGCTCTACGAGGTGGTGGACGACTTCATTCAGCGCGTCAGCCGAAAGAAAAAGGCGCAGCCGGAAGGAAAAGAAGGCGCCGTCAGCTCAGCTTGAACACGGCCACTGATTGAGATAAGTCGTCGGCCTGCTGCTGCAGGCTGGCGGCCGCCGCGGCGGATTCTTCGACAAGCGCGGCGTTTTGCTGCGTCATCTGGTCGAGGCTGGCGATGGCCTGGCCGATCTGGCCGATGCCGGTGCTCTGTTCGCCGGTGGCGAGGCTGATCTCTGACACGATGGAGCTGACCCGCGCGATGGCGTCAATGATCTCGTGCATGGTCTGGCCCGCGCGGGCCACCAGCGCGGTGCCGCTGTCCACGCTCTCGCCGCTGCTGAGGATCAAGCCCTTGATCTCCTTGGCGGCCTCGGCCGAGCGCTGGGCCAGCGTGCGCACCTCGCCAGCAACAACGGCAAAGCCACGGCCCTGCTCGCCCGCCCGCGCGGCTTCCACGGCCGCGTTCAGCGCCAGGATATTGGTCTGGAAGGCGATGCCATCAATGACGGAAATGATGTCGCCGATCTTGGTTGACGACGCACTGATGCGGCCCATGGTCTGCACGACCTCGTCCACCACCGCGCCGCCGCGGCGCGCCACCTCGGCGGCGTCCGTGGCCAGCTTGTTGGCCTGGCGCGCGGATTCGGCGTTGTGCGTGACGCTGGCCGTCAACTCCTCCATTGCCGATGCCGTCTCCTGCAGGTTGGACGCGGCCTGCTCCGTGCGGTTGCTGAGATCCTGGCTGCCGATGGCCACCTCGCGTGAGGCGGTGGCGATGCTGTCGGTGCTGCTGCGCACGCCGGTGACAACCTCGGCCAGCGAGTCCTGCATGCCTTGCACGCCGCGCATCAGCGCGGCGGTCTCATCGCGGCCCTCGGCCCGCACGGGCTGGCTCAGGTCACGACCGGCAATGCGCTGGGCGCTGAGGATGGCGCGGGCCAGGGGCTCCAGGATGGAGCGGATGTTGAAGAAGGTGTAGGTGCCGATGACCAGCACACCGCCAATGATGACCAGCGTCAGGTCCATGCGGATGGCCTTCTCCTGCTGGTCGAGCACCGCAACCTCCTCGGCCGAATGCTTGTCGACCTTCTCGGTCATCTCGGCGAGCGACTTGTCCATCGACCGCACCGTGCCCTTGATCGGCTCCATCGCCTGATTGGCCGCCGCGGTGTCGCTGAATTCGCCCTTGGCCACGCGCTCGGCAATGCCGTTGAAGCCGCTGCGGTAGTCCTGCAACAGCTTGATGAGCTCGGCCGGCATCTGCTTGACGTCGGGCGCGATGTCCAGCTTGGCGACCTTGTTCAGACTGGTAGAAACCTTCTCATAGGTTTCGCCCCATTCCTTGCGGTAGCGCTCGACGGCCTTGGCGTCCGCAAGGTTGATGAGCAAGTCCTTCTCGTAGCGCCGCAGGTTGCCGACGCCGGCGCGTATGTGGGCCAGTTGAGTCAGAGACTCGACGTCGTTGTCGAGGTAGTGAACGAACTTCGCCTTGGCCAGCGACAGGCTCCACAGCCCGTGCAGGCCGATCACCAGCATCGCCGCGATGGCGAGGCCCGCCAGTGCATAGAGCCGCGCCTTGATCGTGAAATTGCTGAGCTTCATCGCCACTCCTCACCACGAACGCAAGCCGCAACGGGCGGCACCGTCGTCCCTCGCAGCCGCAGCCTGTCGACCCAGGAATGATCACAGCGGCGTGATTTATTAGAGGTCGTGGCGCGAGCCTAGTCCTTTGTCAGGCGGCCGCCAAGGGGCTCAAGCCCCCGGGGTGGCGTCAGGCGACCACAGCTCACGCATGGCTGCCTCGAAGGCATCCCCCACCCGGGTGGGGGCCCGCCACGGCCGGGCCCGGCCGGCCACCCAGACCGACTGCCAGGGCGAGCCGTTGCTGCCAAAGACGACAGCATCCAGCAAGGCTTCGTCGGGCAGGCCACGCAGCGCATCGGCGTCGCGATTCAGCACCAGGGCGTCGGCGCGGGCGCCGGGCGTCAGGCCCCAGGCCGCGAAACCGGCAGCGCGGGCGCCACCTTGGACGGCAGCATCGAAGAGCCTGGCCGCGCTGGACGGCTGGCTGTCCGGCGCCGACGCGACATTGCGCTGGCGCAAGGTCAGGCGCTGGCCGTACTCCAGCCAGCGCAGCTCCTCCACCCAGCCGCGCGTGACCTGGCTGTCCGAGCCCACCGTCAGCGGCACCCCACCCGCCAGCCAGCGCGGCAGGTCGGCCAGGCCGTCACCCAGGTTGGCTTCGGTGCCGGGGCAGATGACGATGCCGGCGCCGCTGCGGGCGACGGACTCGATCTCGGCCGGTTCAGCATGGGTGGCATGGACCAGCTGCCAGCGCGGATCCAGATGACCCTCGTCCGCCAACCACTGGATGGGGCGGCGGCCGGTCGCAGCGAGGCAGTCGGCCACCTCGGCCGTCTGCTCGGCCACGTGGATGTGGATGGGCAGGTCGGCCGCGCCGGCCAGATCCCGCAGGCGGGCGATGTCGCGCGGCGAGGCGCCGCGCAGCGAATGCAAGGCCACGCCGGCATTCACGCGCGGCAGGCCGGCGGCCAAGACGCGCTGGCTGGCGCGCCAGACCCAGTCGGCATCGGCGGCAAAGCGGTGCTGGTCGGGTCTCAGGTCCGTGTTCGACGCATTCACACCGAAACCGCTGCGCGTGTAGACGACCGGCAGCAGCGTCAGGCCGATGCCGACGTCCTCGGCCGCCTCGGCCAAGGCCCAGGCCATCGCCAATTCGTCTTCGAAGTGCTGGCCTTGCGCGGGGTGGTGCAGGTAATGGAACTCGCAGACCTGGGTGTAGCCACCGCGAAGCATTTCGGCATAGAGCTGGCTGGCGACCGCGCGCAGCTGCTCGGGCGAGATGCGCAGGGCCAGGGCATACATGCGGTCGCGCCAACTCCAGAAGTCGTCCTGCCCGGCGTCGCGGCGCTCGGCCAGCCCGACGAAAGCACGCTGGAAGGCGTGGCTGTGGGCATTGACGAGGCTGGGAATGACCGGGCCGCCGAGCTTCTCCGCGTCTGGCGGTGCCGACAGGTTGACCGTAATCTCCGACCAATGGCCGTTCGCATCGACGCTGAGCAGCACGTCGCGCTGCCAACGGCCATCCACCCAGGCCAGGCTGGCGTGCAGTCGCTTCAAGGCTGCCATGCGAGCATCTCTTTCAACATCTTTTCGATCAACGGCGCCACGTCAGTCGCCAGGGCGTTGTCGTAGGCACCCGAGGGCTGCGCTGCCTCGTTCATGTAGCAACGCTGGCACATCTCCAGCTGAACCGCGTGCACCCCGTCGCCCGGGCGGCCATAGTGGCGAGTGATGTAGCCGCCCTTGAAGCGGCCGTTGACGACCTGGCTGAATTGCCGCTGGCTGGCCAGCAGCGCGGCCAGGCGGTCGGTGATGGCCGGCGCGCAGGAAGCGCCATCGGCCGTACCGAGGTTGAGGGCCGGCAACCGGCCCTCGAACAGCCAGGGCAGCTCGGAGCGGATGCTGTGGCCGTCAAAGAGCAATGCATGGCCGTGTTCGGCGCGCAGGCGTGTCAGCTCCGCCGCCAGCGCCTCGTGATACGGCTGCCAATAAGCCTCGCGGCGCGCGGCGATCTCGATGGCGTCCGGCTCGGTGCCGTCGACGTAAAGAGGGTCGTCGGTGAAGAAACGGGTCGGCACCAGGCCGGTGCCTCCCGAAGCGCCGGGATAGAGAGGCTGATCGTCCGGCGGCCGGTTCAGGTCGATGACGTAGCGGCTGTAGCGCGGCACGATGAGGCTGGCGCCCAGCGCTGATGCCAGCGGGCCGTAAAGGCGCTCCAGGTGCCAGTCGCTGTCCTCACTGGCCAGGGCGCGCGTTACCAGGCGCTTGGCCACCTCGGGCGGAATCTCCGTGCCGACATGCGGCAGGCTGATCAACAGCGGCGCGCGGCCCTGCTGCAGGCGATAGACGCTCATGACCCCCCCTGATTTCCTTGGAAGACCCGTTCTTTCAGCGGGTTATGCCCAAAGCATGCTGCCAGCTCGCGGGGGTGCGCGCTATCCCAGACACAGAAGTCGGCGCGCTGGCCAGCCACGAGCTGACCACGGTCGGTCAGGCCCAAGGCACGGGCGCCGTTGACGGTCAGGCCGCGCAGCGCCTCCTCGGGTGTCAGGCGGAACAGCACGCAGGCCATGTTCAACATCAGCAGCGGCGACAGCGTCGGCGAGCTGCCGGGGTTGTGGTCGGTGGCGATGGCAATGGGCACGCCGGCCTCGCGCAGCGCGGCAATCGGCGGCAACTGGGTTTCGCGCAACGCATAGAAGGCGCCGGGCAGCAGCACCGCGACGGTGCCCGCCTCGGCCATGGCCCGAACACCGGCCGGGCTGAGGAACTCAAGGTGGTCGCAGCTCAGCGCTCGGTAACGGGCCGCGAGCTGGGTGCCGCCCTGGTCACTGAGCTGCTCGGCGTGCAGCTTGACCGGCAGGTTCAGCCGCTGCGCTGCGTCGAACACGCGCGCGACCTGGGCCGGGTTGAAGGCAATGTGCTCGCAGAAGGCGTCGACCGCATCGACGAGGCCGGCCTCATACAGGTCGGGCAGCCACAGGCAGGCAGCGGCGATGTAGTCGTCGGCATCGGCGAACTCGGGCGGCAGGGCATGGGCGGCGAGATAGGTCGTGCGCACGTCGATGCCCAGGCCTTGGAGCTGGCGCGCGACGCGCAGCATGCGCGCCTCGGTGGCGGCGTCCAGTCCGTAGCCGGACTTGACCTCCAACGTCGTGACGCCCTCGCGGATGAGGGCCTGGGCGCGCTTGCGGGCGGCGGCCAACAGCTCGGCCTCGCTCGCCGCACGTGTCGCCGCGACCGTGGAGCGGATGCCGCCACCAGCCTTGGCGATGTCGGCATAGCTCGCGCCATGCAGCCGCTGCTCGAACTCGTTGGCGCGGCTGCCGCCGTAGACGAGATGGGTGTGGCAGTCCACCAGCCCCGGCGTGACAAGGGCACCATGCAGTTCGATGGTCTGCTCGGCCGCAGGAGCCTCGGCGCTCGGGCCGACCCAGCGCAGCAGGCCGTCCTCGACCAACAGAGCGCCGTCGTCGATCAGGCCCCAGCCATGCTCGCCGGCCAGCGTCGCAAGAACCCCGCCGCGCCATAGCTTCATGTATCGGGGCCCCAGGTCAACCACCAGGCATTGCCCTCGCCCGTGAAAACGCAGCTCTGCGCCACCGGGTCCTCACACCAGGCCAGCGTCAACGGCGCCATCGGCATCGCGCGGTGGCCATGCTCGAGCAGGCCGCCGTTGACGGTGAACAGGCCCACCCAAGGCGTCTTGGGCAACAGCACATGGTGGGCCGACTCGACCTCCAGGTTGCCGCGCCTCTCCATCACGTTGAAGACGTCGGTCTCACCCTTGATGAGCTCGGCCTCGGGGGCGAGGCCACCGTCGAAACGCAGCGGCTCGTCGCCGATGCTCTGCGGCCAGTCGAACAGGCGCAGGCCCGCGCCGCCGATGACGGCCAGCCAGCGGTGCACGCCGGGGAAGGCCGAGAACGGCCCGTCACGCTCGACACGCGCGACGCTGACGCGGACTGCCCAGTCATGGGCGTGCGGCCAGGCGAGCAGCTCGCGCGTGGTGCCGCCCGTGTTTTTCCAGGCCTGCGGCTGCACGTCGGCCGCGCTGACCCTGCTCCAACTCATGTTCTTTTCCTTGCGCTCAAGCCCGCTTCACGGGAGTGGAGCATTTTCCGCAGCTCTGTGCGGCGCAGCTCATGCCGCGAAGCTCCCTTGCAATTGGTAACGTGCTCCGGGGTGGGTCAGTTTCACGCTGGTTACGGCAACACCGCGGCTGTAAGTGATGCGTTTGACGACCAGGCAGGGGGCGCGGCGGTTGATGCCGAGCAGCTTGGCTTCAACCTCGCCGGGCAGGGCCGCCTCGATCATGTAGCGCGCTTCGGACAGCGGCGCCACCTCCAGCAGGTAATGCGTCGGCGTGATGCGCGTGAAATCCTGTGAAAGATAGTCGGGCGCACTGGCCGGGTTGACGGCACGCTCCTCGCACTGGATGGCCACGCCGTTCTCCAGGTGCACGATGAGGCTGAGGAAGACGGGCGCACCACGCTTGAGGCCGAGCTCGGCCGCCTGCTGCGGCGTCGCCTTGCCCTTCAACAGCGCATGCACGCGCGCCTCGTGCATGCCGCCGCGCTCGAGGATCTCCTCATGCACGTCACGCACATTCAGCGTCGACGAGATGCGATGCAGCTGGGCGACGAAGCTGCCCACGCCCTGGACGCGCTCGATCAGCCCTTCCTGCACCAGCTCGCGCAACGCCCGGTTCACCGTCATGCGGCTGACTTCGAACTGGGCGACAAGAGCGCCTTCGCTGGGCAGCAGATCGCCGGCCACCCAGTGGCTGCTGGCGATGCCTTCGCGCAGATGGTTCTTGACCTTGAGGTACTGGGGTTCGGGGCTGGCCGGGCTTCTGGGCATGGGCGCCATCCTAGTTGACTTGACTTGTATAGACAACTAGAGTTCGCGGCACTTTCAGGAGTACCCGATGTCAGCCCTGCCCCGCCCTGTCAAAGCGCCCACCGGCACCCAGCTCAGCTGCAAGAGCTGGCTGACCGAGGCTGCCTACCGCATGCTGCAAAACAACCTCGACCCCGCCGTGGCCGAGAACCCGGACGCGCTGGTGGTCTACGGCGGCATCGGCAAGGCGGCGCGCAACTGGGAGGCGTTCGACGCGATCTGCAAGTCGCTGCGCGAACTCAACGACGACGAGACACTGCTGATCCAGTCCGGCAAGCCGGTGGGCGTGTTCCGCACCCACCCGGACGCGCCGCGGGTGCTGCTGGCCAACTCCAACCTCGTACCGGCCTGGGCCACGTGGGAGCACTTCCACGAGCTGGATCGCAAGGGCCTGATGATGTACGGCCAGATGACGGCTGGCAGCTGGATCTACATCGGCAGCCAGGGCATCGTGCAGGGCACCTATGAGACTTTTGCCGAAGCCGCACGCCAGCATTACGGCGGCGTGGCCAAGGGCCGCTGGGTGCTGACCGCGGGCCTGGGCGGCATGGGCGGCGCCCAGCCGCTGGCAGCCACCTTCGCGGGCTTCTGCTCGCTGAACATCGAATGCCAGCAGTCGCGCATCGACTTCCGCCTGAAGACCCGTTATGTCGACGAGCAGGCGTTTGATCTGGACGACGCGCTGGACCGCATCGCCAAGTACACGGCCTCCGGCGAGGCCAAGTCCATCGCGCTGCTGGGCAACGCGGCGCGGCTGATCCCGCAGCTTGCCGAGCGCTGCAAGCAGGGCACGGCCATCAGGCCCGATCTGGTCACCGACCAGACCTCGGCGCACGACCTCATCCACGGCTATCTGCCGGCCGGCTGGAGCGTCGAGCAGTGGAAGGCCGCCGCAGCCGATCCGGCACAGCACGCCGAACTGAAGACCGCTGCCGCCAAGAGCTGCGCCGACCATGTGAAGGGCATGCTGGCCTTCCAGCAACTGGGCATCCCGACGGTGGACTACGGCAACAACATCCGCCAGGTCGCGCTGGACCAGGGCGTGGCCAACGCCTTCGACTTCCCCGGCTTCGTGCCCGCCTATGTGCGCCCGCTGTTCTGCGAGGGCAAAGGCCCGTTCCGCTGGGTGGCGCTGTCGGGCGACCCCGAGGACATTCGCAAGACCGACGCCAAGCTGAAGGAGTTGTTTCCCCAGCATGAAGCCCTGCACCGCTGGCTGGACATGGCCGCCGAGCGCATCGCCTTCCAGGGTCTGCCCGCGCGCATCTGCTGGTTGGGGCTGGGCGAGCGCCACCTCGCGGGCCTGGCCTTCAACGAGATGGTCAAGAGCGGCGAGCTGAAGGCGCCCATCGTCATCGGCCGCGACCACCTGGACAGCGGCTCCGTCGCCAGCCCCAACCGCGAGACCGAAGGCATGAAGGACGGCTCGGACGCCGTATCCGACTGGCCGTTGCTGAACGCACTGCTGAACACGGCTGGCGGCGCCACCTGGGTGTCGCTGCACCACGGCGGCGGCGTGGGCATGGGCTACTCGCAGCATTCCGGCGTCGTCATCGTCTGCGATGGCACCGACGCGGCCGCGAAGCGCATTTCGCGCGTGCTGTGGAACGACCCGGCCACCGGCGTCATGCGCCACGCCGACGCGGGCTACGACACCGCCGTCGACTGCGCGAAGAAGAACGAACTGAACCTGCCTTCCCTGTGAAGTCTTCTATGAAACTCATCCCCGGACAACTGACGCTCGATCAACTCGCCGACATCGCCGCCGGCCGCGCTGCGCTGCAGCTCGACGACTGGCGTGCCGTCGACAAGAGCGCCGCCCTGGTCGCTGCCGCCGCCGCGGGCGATGCGCCCGTCTATGGCGTCAACACAGGATTCGGCAAGCTGGCGAGCACGCGCATTGCCAAGGACCAGCTCGCGGCACTGCAGCTCAACCTGATCCGCAGCCACGCGGTGGGCGTCGGCGCGCCGATGTCGCCCGAGGTCGTACGCCTGATGCTGGCGACCAAGGCTGGCAGCCTGGCGCGGGGCTTCTCGGGCGTGCGCCGCGAGGTCGTGCAAGCCCTGCTGGATGCGCTCAGCGCCGGCTTCGTCCCCTATGTGCCCTGCCAGGGATCGGTGGGCGCCAGTGGAGACCTGGCGCCACTGGCTCACCTCACACTCGCGCTGATGGGAGAAGGCGAGGCGCTGGTGGCCGGCAAACGCATTCCGGCGCGCGACGAACTGGCCCGCCTGGAGCTGCGACCACTGACGTTGGCCGCCAAGGAGGGCCTGGCCCTCATCAACGGCACGCAGGCCAGCACGGCCCTGGCCCTGCACGCGCTGCTGCGCTTCGAGGGCCTGTTCGCCACGGCCCTGGCCAGCGGCGCGATGACGCTGGATGCAGCCCGCGGCAGTGACGGCCCCTTCGACGCCCGCATCCACGAGGTGCGCGGCCAACCGGGCCAGATCGAGGTGGCCGGCGTCTACCGCGAGCTGCTCGCCGGCAGCGCCATCCGCCAGTCGCACCGCGAGGGCGACGAGCGCGTGCAGGACCCGTACTGCCTGCGCTGCCAGCCTCAGGTCATGGGTGCCTGCCTGGACCAGGCCCGCCACACCGCCGGCGTGCTGGTGCGCGAGGCCAATGCCGTCACCGACAACCCGCTGGTGTTCGACGACGTGATGATCTCGGGCGGCAACTTCCACGCCGAGCCGGTGGCCTTTGCGGCCGACAACCTCGCCCTGGCGATTGCCGAAGTGGGCGCGATTGCCGAGCGCCGCATCGCCATGCTGATCGACCCGGCCATCTCGCGCCTGCCGCCCTTCCTGACGGCCGACGCCGGCCTGCACAGCGGCTTCATGATCGCCCACGTGACGGCCGCGGCCCTGGCCAGCGAGAACAAGAGCCTGGCCCACCCGGCCAGCGTGGACAGCCTGCCGACCAGCGCCAACCAGGAGGATCACGTGTCGATGGCCACCTTTGCCGCGCGCCGCCTGCACGCCATGATCGACAACACGGCCCACATCGTTGCCATTGAGCTGCTGGCGGCGGCCCAGGGCATCGACTTCCTGCGTCCGCTGCAGAGTTCGGCGCCGGTGGAGGCCCTGCACACGCGGCTGCGCGCCGACTGCGCCAGCAGCCCGGCCGATCACTACCTTGCGCCGGACATCGAGCGCGCGGCCGCATTGGTGCAGGCCGGAGCGCTCAAGGCCGAGCACGCGCCGGGTTTCGCTCAGTAGCGCCCCGCCGCGCCTGCGACGCGCAAGAACACGTAGGCAAACCACACGACGACGGCCTTGTGCAGCAAGGCGCGCAGGCCGGTACCGGCACGCTCGCCGACGCGCTGCGAGACCGCGATGGCGGCCTCGATCTCGCTGGCGAGTTGAACCGCGAAGCCGGCGTCCTGCACGACGACGTTGGCCTCCAGGTTGACCAGCAGTGACAGCGGGTCGATGTTGGAGCTGCCGACCGTGGCCCACTGGCCGTCGACGACGGCGACCTTGGCATGCAGGAAGGCTGGCGTGTACTCGTAGATCTCGACGCCATGGCCGAGCAGGTCCGCATACAGCGCTTCGGCAGCCCAGCCCGCGATCCGGTAATCCAGCTTGCCTTGCAGGAGCAGGCGCACGCACACGCCGCGGTCGGCGGCGCGGCGCAGGGCATGGCGAATGCGTTGACCGGGATAGAAATAAGGGCAGACCACGTCGACGCTCTCGCGGGCGTCGGTGATGGCATCGGCATAGGCATGCTCGATGGTGCGGCGCCGCCGCAGGTTGTCGCGCAGCACGAAGGCGGCGCGGACCGGTTGCAGATGCGACACCGGCTCGCCCAGCCGCTGCGGCCCGCGCCAGAGCTGAGTCACCCAGAGGCCGAAACGGCGCCGCAACGGCACGTAGTCGATAAGCGCATCGTCGAACTCCCGGCCCAGCCAGGCGCGTGACCAGATCGAACGCACGCTCTGCGCGACCAGGTCAACGAGGCCGCCACTCACCTGCACGGCGAAGTCCAGCCGCGGCAGCTCGGTGACGCCATGGTGCATGTCCAGGCGATCATCGATGACGTTGATGCCGCCGACGAAGGCCTGCTCGCCATCGACAACGCAAAGCTTCTGGTGCAGGCGGCGCAACTGGCCCGGCTGGAACCAGCGCCACCAGCGATCCATGGGCCGGAACACCGCCAGGGCCACGCCGCTGCCGGCAAAGCGCTCGCGCAGCGTCCTGATGCTGGCGTTGCTGCCGAAGCCATCGACGACGAGGCGCACGCGCACGCCACGCTGATCCGCCGCAATCAAGGCATCGGCCAGGGCCAGCGAGGTGGCGTCGTGATGAAAGATATAGGTCGCCAGCCAGACCTCGCGGCTCGCGCCGTGGATGGCTGCATGCATGCGCGGGAAAAGCTGCTCGCCGCCGCGCAGCAGTTCGACCTCATTGCCGCCAACGAAGCCGGGGTCGGCGGCCTGGTGGCGTCGGCGCCGCCTAGACCCCAGGCGCCTCATTCGAGGGCCAGCTCCACAATCAGCGGCAGGTGGTCTGACATGCGCGACCAGCTCGGGCCGCGCGGCACCTGAACGCCGGTGCAGCGCAGGCCACGCATGTAGACGCGGTCCAGCGCGAACACGGGCAGGCGCGATGGAAAGGTGGGGGCCCGAGTCCGCCCGTGCGGCGCCGTCGCGCGACGCAGGCCGTGGGCACGCATGGGCGTGTCCAAACGCTCACCCCAGTCGTTGTAGTCGCCGGCAACAAGGAACGGCGCGCCCTCGGGTACGTTGTCGCGCACAAAGCTGGCGAGGCGGTCGACCTGGCGCATGCGGCTGGAATGAATCAACCCGAAATGCGCGACGACGACGTGCACGACCGTGCCATGCCAGTGCACCGGCACATGCAGCAGGCCGCGTTGCTCCAGGGAGTGGTCCGACACGTCGTGGTGGCCGATGTCGCCCATGGGCCAGCGCGACAGCAGCGCGTTGCCATGCTCGCCGAACTTGGTCGTCGCGTTGGTGCGGTAGGCCACCTCATAGCCCTCGGGCGCAAGGAACTCGGCCTGGCCCTTCTCGGGCCAACCGAACCAGGTGCGGTCGAAGTAAGCGGCTTCGCGGTGATGGAAGAGACGCACCTCCTGCAGGCAGACGAGGTCGGCGTCCATGGCCTCCACACCCATCTGCAGGTTGTGGATCTCCAGGCGTTTGGCCGGCCCGAGGCCGCGCACGCCCTTGTGGATGTTGTAGGTGGCCACGCGCAGCACTTCGCCGGGCGGGTGAGGGGTGGGGCGGGCGACGGATCTCATGGCATCTCAGCGGCGTGCGGCCGCCCGAAGCCGCTGAGCGCCCCCTCGGGGGGCAGCGAACGGAGTGAGCGTGGGGGCTTCATAAGATTGCGGCGCTGAAGCGGGGCAGCTGCAGCACCGCTTCGGCGTTTGACGGTGAGAAGCAGCGGTCGGCAGCCTCATGCCAGGGCAGCCAGAGCCACGATAGATGCTCGCGCGGAGCCAGTACCGGCGTCAACGCCTCAGGCAGTTGTAGGCCGAAGACGTGTTCGGTATTGCGCGTGACGCCCGGGGCGTAGCGATGGCGCCAGTGAGGGTAAATCTCGTAAACATTGGCGAGATGCCAGTCGCGCAGCTCACCGCCCAATGCGGCGATGTCGAAGCCCGTTTCCTCCAGCACCTCTCGGCGTGCGGTCTCCGCGAGCGCCTCGTCGGGAGTGTCCTTGGAGCCCGTGACGCTCTGCCAGTAGCCGGGATGGTCAGCGCGCTCGATGAGCAGGACCTGCAGGTCCGGCGTGTGGATGACGACGAGGACGGACTCGGGGATCTTGAAGGGCTTGGCCGGGGGCATGCGGCCAGCATAGCGCCGGCCAGGCCATGAAGAATCAGGTCTTCTTGCGCCGCGCCACCTCGGGCGGCAGCTCCTTGGCCTGCAGCTCGCGCACCTGGGCGACGAGCTGGTTGTGGGCGTCCAGGAAGGCCGCAGCGATGACCTTGCCTTCGTTGGAATTGCTCCAGCCCGCGCCGGCCGCGCCACCGAGCTTGCCCAGCACGGCGCCGCCGACGCCCAGGTCGGCCACCTCGACCGAACCGGTGGACGCAGCGACCTGCTCGGTCGTCTCGTTATCGGTCAGCAGCAGGGCTGCCTGGGCCTGCTTGAGCTTGACCTGCTCGGCCGCGCCGACGAGTTTGTTCAGATAGGGAATGGCCTGCAGGATGCCGCCGATCTGGCGGCCCGCGTCCTGCTCGCTGAAGGTGAGGCTGGGTGTCAGGCTGTACTGGGCCTCATAGCCCTTGCCCTTGCTCACCGTGTTGCCCTGCTGGCGCAGGATGCCGGCTTCCTTGAGTTCCTGCTCGCGCACGGTCGCCTTGAGGCCGGCGGCGCGGTCGACAACCCGGAAGCAGCCGCTCTGCTGGGCCAGCAGGCGAACCAGGGGCACGGGACTGGACGGCAGCTGGTAGCTGCTGGAGTAGGCATAGCCGTTGGGGTTCTCGACCAGGGCCAGCGTCGCCACCGGTGCATCGCACTTGACCAGCTCGCGGCTGGCCTTGTGCGCACCGGCCGGCCCGGCCGAGCCGCTGATGACGGAGCCGCCATCGCCCAGCGTGGTGGACGATTTGCCGCAGCCGGCGAGAAGAGCGACAACGCCGGCGGCGAGGAGGGGGCGGACATTCATGCGGGACACCTGGAAGGACGAACGCGGGAGTCTGCACTGGGTGTGAGGTGGGGCTTGAGCTTTGAAGTGGGGACAGGGGTGGGGTGTTTTTTCGGTTGTCCTTTTGACTCGCTGCATTGCCGGGAGTCCGTCCCGGCGGCCGGGTAACTTTCTTCTGCGGGGCGCCAGAAGAAAGTCACCAAAGAAGAGGCGCTGAACCGCACACCATCGCGACGCCGCGAGGAGCGGCGCGCGAAAACTTCCTCTGGGACCACAGGACGAAGCGACCCGCTGCGCTCTCGCTGCTGTCTCTGTCACCAGCACCATCCATCGCACCGCCTGGCCGCTTAACGCGCGGCTGCACGCCGAGCTCACCAGAAAACCAAAGGCAGCGTCGCTCGGGCGACGCGGTATTCCCTGGTGAGTTCGGCGTGCAGCCGACGTTAAGCGGCGTGAAGGGGCGATGGATGGCCCTCTTCACAGGGACAGCGGCGAGAGCGCAGCGGATCGCGTCTGGGCGTAACGCATCTGTCGCTTTGAACCCTGCCCTCGGCACTTGGTGCTCGTGTGCGGTTCAGCGCCTCTCTTTTGGTGACTTCTTCTCTGGCGCGACAGAGAAAAGTTACCCGCCCGCCGGGGCGGATTCCCGGCGCGATGTATACGAGCGATCAGGACAGTCGCATAGCCAACCCACAAACAAAAACGGGGCCCGCAGGCCCCGTTCATTCGCTTGCTCAGCTTACTGCGCCGCAGCCGCCGAATTGCGCAGGCGGATGTGCAGCTCGCGCAGCTGCTTTTCGTCCACCAGCGACGGCGCGCCGGTCAGCAGGCACTGGGCGCGCTGGGTCTTGGGGAAGGCGATGACGTCGCGGATGGACTCGGCCTTGGTCATCATCGTGACGATGCGGTCCAGGCCGAAAGCCAGGCCGCCGTGCGGGGGCGCACCGTACTGCAGCGCGTCCAGCAGGAAACCGAACTTGATGCGCTGGTCTTCCGCGCTGATGTTGAGCGCCTCGAAGACCTTGGCCTGCACCTCGGCACGGTGGATACGCACCGAGCCGCCGCCCAGCTCCCAGCCGTTGAGCACCATGTCGTAGGCCTTGGCGATGCACTTGCCCGGGTCCGACGTCATCAGGTCCTCGTGGCCGTCCTTGGGTGCCGTGAACGGGTGGTGAACGGCCGCCCAGCGGTTGTTCTCCTCATCGTGCTCGAACATCGGGAAGTCGACGACCCACAGCGGCGCCCAGACGTCGTTGAACAGGCCATTGGCCTTGCCGAACTCGCTGTGGCCGACCTTCAGGCGCAGCGCGCCGATGGCGTCGTTGACGACCTTGGCCTTGTCCGCACCGAAGAACAGCAGGTCGCCGTCCTGGGCGCCGGTGCGCTTCAGGATCTCGGCGACGGCTTCGTCGTGCAGGTTCTTGACGATGGGCGACTGCAGGCCTTCGCGGCCCTTGGCCACTTCGTTGACCTTGACCCAGGCCAGGCCCTTGGCGCCGTAGATCTTGACGAACTCGGTGTAGGCGTCGATCTCGCCGCGGCTCATGGACGCGCCCTTGGGCACGCGCAGCGCGACGACGCGGCCGCCCGGCGTGGTGGCCGGGCCGCTGAACACCTTGAAGTCCACCGTCGTCATGGCGTCGGTCAGCTCGGTGAACTCGAGCTTGACGCGCAGGTCGGGCTTGTCGGAGCCGAAGCGGTGCATGGCTTCCGCGTACTTCATGACCGGGTAGTCACCCAGCTCGACGTTGAGGTTCTTGCGGAAGACGTGGCGGATCATGCCCTCGAACATCGAGCGGATCTCTTCCTCGGTCAGGAAGGAGGTCTCGATATCGATCTGCGTGAACTCGGGCTGGCGGTCGGCGCGCAGGTCCTCGTCACGGAAGCACTTGGTGATCTGGTAGTAGCGGTCGAACCCCGACACCATCAGCAGCTGCTTGAACAGCTGCGGCGACTGCGGCAGCGCGAAGAAGTGGCCGTCATGCACGCGGCTGGGCACGAGGTAATCGCGCGCACCTTCCGGGGTGCTCTTGGTCAGCATCGGCGTCTCGATGTCGACGAAGCCGTGCTCGTCCAGGAACTTGCGGACTTCCATCGCGACGCGGTAGCGCAGCATCAGGTTGTTCTGCATGTAGGGGCGGCGCAGGTCCAGCACGCGGTGCGTGAGGCGGGTCGTCTCGCTGAGGTTGTCCTCGTCGATCTGGAAGGGGATGGGCACCGACGGGTTCAGCACCTCGATCTCGTGGCAGAGCACTTCGATCTTGCCGCTGACGAGGTTGGCGTTCTCGGTGCCGGCCGGGCGGGCGCGCACCTTGCCGACGATCTTGAGGCAGAACTCGCTGCGGACGTCCTCGGCAATCTTGAAGCTGTCGGCGCGGTCGGGGTCGCAGACGATCTGGACCAGGCCTTCACGGTCGCGCAGGTCGATGAAGATGACGCCGCCATGGTCACGGCGGCGATGGGCCCAGCCCATCAGGGTCACGGTCTGGTCGAGCAGCTTTTCGCTGACTTGGCCGGCATAGCAGGTACGCATGGGATTTCTCCGAATTCTTTTCAGGGGGTGTTCTTGGGGCGCTGGCGAGCTCGCTCGGCTCTCAGGATTGAACGCCTGCCGGGGCGTTCAACCCGGCTGGTTTCGCGCCGCCTCGTCGGCGATGGCGCCGAGGTCCACGGGATGGGGCAGCGGCGCCACGGTGCCCATGGAGATGATGTATTTCAGCGCCTCGTCCACCGTCATGTGCAGGGGCTTCACGTCCGACCTGGGCACGATGAGGAAGAAGCCCGAGGTCGGGTTGGGCGTGGTTGGCACGTAGATGCTGACGTGCTCGTCCTCCAGATGGCAGGCCACCTCGCCGCTGGGCGTGCCGGTCACGAAGGCGATGGTCCAGCTACCGGCACGCGGGTACTGCACGAGGACGGCTTCGCGAAAGGCGTTGCCGCTGCTGGAGAACAGCGTGTCCGACACCTGCTTGACCGAGCTGTAGATGCTCTTGACGATGGGGATGTGGGACATCAGCCGGTCCCATTGCGTCAGCAGCCATTGGCCGAAGATGTTGGCAACGAGGACGCCGGTGGCCAACAGGCCACCGACCAGGATCACCAGCCCCAGGCCGGGCACATGGCGCAGCTCCAGGATGGCCTCGCGCAGCGAGGCCGGCATGATCAGGGCCAGCGCGGCCAGCATGGACCCGAAGACGCCGTTGACGACGTCCAGAACCTGGGCCAGCACCCAGATGGTGATGGCCAGCGGCAGCCAGACCAGCAGGCCGGCAACGAGGTATTTGCGTAAGGAAGCGCCCACGAAGCTTTTCGGTCAGTGGCAGGCGCAGGAGCCGCCGCAGGAGGTGGAGGAAGACGGCGATGCGGATGCTTCAGCCTTGGCGGCTTCGGGCTTGGCAGCATCGCTGGCGGCCGGGGCCGCGGGGGCGGCGGTCGAGCCACCCTTGAAGTCGGTTGCATACCAACCCGAGCCCTTCAGCTGGAAACCAGCTGCGGTGACCTGCTTGGAAAAGCTCTGCGCCGCGCAGGCGGGGCAGGTGGTCAGCGGCGCGTCGGACAGCTTTTGCAGCACATCCTTGGCGTGGCCACAGGCGCTGCAGCGATAGGCGTAGATTGGCATGGTCGGGCTCGAAGAGACGCAAAGCCCGACATTTTAAGGGACACGCTCAGGGATGAGGCTGGAGATGGTGGCTGACGTGCTCGCGACGGTCGGTCAGCACCTGGGGCATCAGCGAGCCGACCACCATGCCCGCCAGCGCCGCCAGCAGGCCGGCCAGTTGCCCCGGGAAGAGCTCGCCCCAGGTCGTCACCTGCGGGAAAAAGGCCACCCAGACGGCGATGCCGGCAAAGATCGAGAACACGGCGCCCTGGGTGGTCGAGCGGCTCCAGTACAGACCAAAGACCAGCGGCACGAAGGCGGCGACCAGGGTGACCTGGTAGGCGGCGCTGACGAGGTCGTAGATGGACGTGCCCTGCAGCGCGATGGCGTAGGCCAGCACGGCGAAGGCGAAGATGACGAGCGTGACGCGCATCGCCACGAGAGACTGCTTGTCGCTCATGCCGGGGCGGATCTGCTTCAGGATGTTCTCGACAAAGCTGGTCGTCGGCGCCAGCAGCGTGGCTGACGAGGTGCTCTTGATGGCCGACAACAGCGCACCGAAGAACAGGATCTGCATGAACAGCGGCATGTGGCCCATGACGAAGCTGGGCAGCACGCGCTGGTAGTCGTTCTGGGCCAGCTCCAGCGCCTTGTCGCCCATGACGGCCACGGCGGCCAGCACGATGAACATGGGCACGAAGGCAAAGGCGATGTAGCTGAAGCCGCCGATCATGGCGCCGCGCTGTGCCGTCTTGGCGTCCTTGGCGGACATGACGCGCTGGAACACGTCCTGCTGCGGGATGGAGCCCAGCATCATGGTCAGGCCCGAGCCGAGGAACATGGCCATCTCGGTGAAGGTCGGGTTGGGCAGGAAGCGGCCCAGGTCGCGGCTCTTGGCCAGGGCCAGCACCTTGTCTGCGCCGCCGGCCAGGTCCGAGGCAAACACCGCGATGACACTCAGGCCAATGACCAGCACGATCATCTGGATGAAGTCCGTCCAGGCCACGGCCAGGAAGCCGCCGATGACGACGTAGACCAGCACCGCCAGCAGGCCGACGACCATGCCGGTCTGCGGGCTCATGGCGCCGTCGGTCAGGATGTTGAACACCAGCCCCAGGGCCGTGACCTGGGCCGCCACCCAGCCGAGGTAGCTGAGGATGATGGCCAGCGAGCAGAACACCTCGACGCCCTTGCCGAAGCGCTGGCGGTAGAAGTCGCCGATGGTCAGCAGGTTCATCCGGTACAGCCGCGCGGCGAAGAAGGCGCCCACCAGCACCAGGCAGAAACCGGCACCGAACGGGTCTTCGACGACGGCGCCCAGGCCGCCCTGCACGAACTTGGCCGGCAGGCCCATGACGGTTTCGGCACCGAACCAGGTTGCGAAGGTGGTCGTGACGACCATGATCAGCGGCAGGCTGCGCCCGGCGACGGCGAAGTCGCTGGTGTTCTTGATCCGGGTGCCGGCCCAGACACCGATGCCCAGCGTGCCGAGCAGATAGAGCACGACGAAAACGATGAGCGTGGTGTTCATGAGCGCAATAAGGGCCGAAAAATTTGGCGCGGATTATGAGGGCGCGGCTGGCGAGCCTTGCTAGGGGCTGATGTCCAGAAAGCGCACGGTCAGCCAAGCCACGGCGACGCCGATGGCAAAGCCCGCGGCGCCCCAGAGCAAACCGGAAAGCAGCCGGTTGGTGCGCCGCAGCTCGCGCACGAGAGCGCGGGTCTCGGCGTCGTCGGCACGCCGGGCCTGGCTCTTGAGGGCGTCGTGCAGCAGGCGCGGCAGCTCGGGGATGAGCTGTGCGAAGCGCGGCGCCTCCTTCATCAACTGCTTGTTGAACGCCGGCCAGCCGACCTGCTCGTTCATCCAGCGCTCCAGGAAGGGCTTGGCCGTGGCCCAGAGGTCGAGTTCGGGATCGAGCTGGCGGCCCAGGCCCTCAACGTTCAACAGCGTCTTCTGCAGCAACACCAGCTGGGGCTGGATCTCGACGTTGAAGCGGCGCGAGGTCTGGAACAGCCGCATCAGCACCTGGCCCAACGAAATGTCCTTCAGCGGCCGGTCGAAATGAGGCTCGCAAACCGCCCGGACCGCGCTTTCGAGCGCATCGACGCGGGTCTCGGGCGGCACCCAACCCGAGGCGATGTGCAGCTCGGCCACGCGCTTGTAGTCGCGCTGGAAGAAGGCGATGAAGTTCTGGGCGAGGTAGTCCTTGTCCACCTCGGTCAACGTGCCCATGATGCCGAAGTCCAGCGCGACGTAGCGGCCGAAGGTCTCGGGCGCCAGGCTCACCTGGATGTTGCCCGGGTGCATGTCGGCGTGAAAGAAGCCGTCGCGGAACACCTGGGTGAAGAAGATGGTCACGCCGTCGCGGGCCAGCTTGGGGATGTCGATGCCGGCCGCCTCCAGCGCCGGGCGGTGCGAGATCGGCACGCCCTTCATGCGCTCCATGACGATGACCTCGGAGCTGCACAGGTCCCAGTGCATCTCGGGCACCATGATCAGATCCAGCTCGGCCATGTTGCGGCGCAGCTGGGCGGCATTGGCGGCCTCGCGCACCAAGTCCAGCTCGTCGTGCAGATAAGTGTCGAACTCAGCAACCACCTCGCGCGGTTTCAGGCGCCGGCCATCGGCGGAGAAGCGCTCGATCCAGACGGCCAGCTGGCGCATCAGCGACAGGTCGTCGTCGATGATGTCCAGCATGCCGGGGCGCAGCACCTTGACGGCGACCTCGCGGCCGTCCTTCAGCGTCGCGAAATGCACTTGGGCGATGCTGGCGCTGGCCACTGGCTCGGCGTCGAAGGTGGCGAACAGTTCCTCCAGCGGCCGGCCGAAGGCGCGCTCGACGATTTCACGCGACAGCGCCGCCGGGAAGGGCGGCACGCGGTCCTGCAGCTTGGCCAGCTCCAGCGCGACATCGAGCGGCAGCAGGTCGCGCCGCGTCGACAGCACCTGGCCGAACTTGACGAAGATGGGGCCGAGGTGCTCCAGCGCCAGCCGCAGGCGCACGCCGCGCGGCTGCTGCCAGCGCCGGCCCAGCCGGGTCAGGCGACGCAGCAGCCTGAAGCGCTTGCGACGCAGGCCAGACAAGGCCAGATCATCGAGACCGAAGCGCCAGACCGTCCACAGAATGACCAGCAGCCGCGAGACAAACCTCATGCGCCGCTACCGGACGTCGTCGTCGCAAAACGCGCGGCCATGCCCGACAACGTGCGCCGCAAGGTGCGGCCGAACTGGGCGAGCTGGCGGGCGGGCAGCGGCCCGACGATGCCGGCCAGATCGTCCTCGATGTCCCAGCGCAGGTTGTCCATCAACCAGTGCATCTCGCCAGCGAAAGCGGCATCGCCCTGCACGCTGACGGTGGGCGCCTCTCCCGTGAATGCACCCAGAGCCAGCTTGGCGGGGTTGGATGCATCGATCTCGATGCGCAGGCCGCCGGCGCCTGCCGGGGCGGCGTCCAGGCGTTCAAAAAGACCCGCTGGTGTGACACCGAGTATCAAATCAGGCGCCGCCGGCAGCAGGCTAGGCCAGCCTGCCAGGTGGACGACGAGCCCACGCCCAGCCAGCGGCCGCAGGCGTTGCGCCGCGATGGGCTCCCGCGACACGACATGGTTGATCAGCAAAACAAGGCGATCCTGCAGGGCCGGCATCAGCAAGGGCGTGATGGACGGCAGCGGAGGCAGGGGCGGCAGGGGCCAGGAAGCAGACATATACAAGATTGTAGGCAGCGGACCATGAACAGGGGACGCCGACGGTTCGGCCGTCAAATTTGTTGGTAGAGAATCCCTGATCCTTTTTCAGCCTCGGGTACACCCTGACCCGAGGACTACCAAACCCACCAAGATGTTTGAGGACCGCAGCTACAAGAGGACGTTCTACAGCGCACCGCAGTCGGTCGAATCCCTGATCGCCGCTTTCCTGGAGCCCGGCATCATCGTTCTGACCTTTCTTGTCGTGAACGGTCACTTCGACGAGCCGGTGCTGCGCCCCACCCTGACGCTGTGCCTGCTCGTCTTCGCCCTCACCTTCCCGGGTCGCAACCGCTTCAGCGACCACCCGGCCAGCGCCCTTGTGGACGTGCTGTCCTCCTGGCTGGTGCTGCTGGGCATCCTGCTGCTGTGCGGCTACGCCACCAACAGCCTGCACTATTTCGAGGACGAGGTGCTGCTGTGGTGGGCCGTCATCACACCTGCCGTCCAGATCGCCGCCATCGAGACGGGCCGGCGCATCCAGCAATGGCGGGCACGCGACCCAGGCGCGCGCCGTACGGCGGTCGTCGTCGGCGCGGGCGTGCTGGGCCACAAGGTGGCGCGAGCGCTGCGCGACTCTCAGGGCGTCGTCTGCCTGGGCTATTTCGACGACCGTGCGCCTGAGCGCCTGCACCCGGAAGCCGGCGCCTCCATCCTGGGCACCCTGCCCCAGCTCAGCGAGTTCGTGCGCGACAAGGGCGTGCGCGAGGTCTACATCACCCTGCCCCTGGGGTCGCAGCCTCGCATCGTCGAGTTGCTGGAACAGGTGCAGGGCACGACGGCCTCGCTGTTCTTCGTGCCCGACGTGTTCGGCATCAGCATCATCCAGGGCCGCCTGCAGGACATCTCGGGCGTGCCGGTGGTCGGCATCTGCGAGACGCCCTTCACCGGCACCAACCAGCTGATCAAGCGCGTCAGCGACGTCGTGCTGGCCACATTGATCCTGATCCTCATCTCGCCCATCCTGCTTGCCCTGGCCATTGGCGTGAAGCTCAGCTCACCAGGCCCTGTCATCTTCAGGCAGAAGCGCAACGGCCTGGATGGCGAGGAGATCATCGTCTACAAGTTCCGCTCCATGCGGACACAGGACAATGGTCCCGTGGTCAAACAGGCCACCAAGGGCGACGCGCGCATCACGCCCTTCGGCGCCTTCATCCGCCGCACCTCGCTGGACGAACTGCCTCAATTCATCAATGTGCTGCAGGGTCGCATGAGCATCGTCGGGCCGCGCCCGCACGCCGTGGCCCACAACGAGGAATACCGCAAGATCATCAAGGCCTACATGGTGCGCCACAAGGTCAAGCCGGGCATCACCGGCTGGGCCCAGGTGAATGGCTTGCGTGGCGAGACCGACACCATCGACAAGATGGTGGCACGCGTCGAATACGATTTGGAATACCTGCGCAACTGGTCACTGGCCCTGGATCTGCAGATCATCTTGCGGACCGTGAGGTTGGTGGTGTTTGATCGCCATGCCTATTAAGCCTGCTCGCCATTGCCACCGTTGGACCCGGCTTGCGCTGCTGATCGCCGCGCTTTCAGCGGTCCAGTCCACGCACGCTCAGACCGATGACACGACGCCCTTTTATGTCGGTGCGTCGTTAGGTGTTGCTCATGTCTCCAATGTGTACCGACAGTCAAGCGCCGCCAACGATGACACAGTGACCAGCGCCGGGGTTCTGGGCGGCATCGACACGAAGCTCGGTCGTCAGCATCTGACGGTGGACGGCTCGCTGCAGAGCAACCGCTATTCAACGATTAGCGAGCTCAACAATCGCTCCTACACCTTGCGCAGTGCGCTCAATTGGCAGACGGTGGGTAATCTGTCGGGAGTGCTGAGCGCCAAATCGGACCGATCCCTCGCTGACTTCAACATCGGTAGCGGCGTCGATCCCATCCTCAAGAAGAACATCGAACGCGAGGACGAATACCAGGCCTTGGTCCGCCTTGGCGTACTGACGCGGTATACGCTGGAAAGTAGTTGGACGCACCGCCGCCGGGACTTCAGCGCCTCGGAGTACGACCGTTTCGACTTCGAGCAGAACACGGGCTCCCTCGGCATCTATGCCACGCCCGGCGGCAATGTCAGGCTGGGCCTGGTGGGGCGACGCACCAAGGGCAAAAACCCGCACTATCCCATTGGCCTTGCCGTTGACCCGCAGACGGCGCAGGTTGTCGTGGTCTCGGTACCTAATGACTACACCCGGGACGACTTCGACTTCACCACCAAGTGGAGCACCGGCGGCCGCAGCACGCTAAACACGCGCATCAGCCGCAGCAAGTCAAAAAACAGCCTCGATGACCGGTTACGCGATTTCAGCGGCACCACCGGTGCCATCGGTTGGAACTGGCAGCCCACAGCCAAGTTGCAATTGAACCTGCAATATGCGCGGGACACCGGGCAGGAAAGTGTCGTCCAGACGGCTGACCTGAACCGGGTCTACACCACCTATCAGCTGGGCGGCACCTACGCCGTGACAGGCAAGGTCAGTCTCAGCGCCAAGGCGAGCCGGAACCGCGCCACACGCACCAGCACGGCAGGTGCCGCCGTTGCCGATGCGCTGGACGACTTCAAGACGTACAACCTGAGCATGCGCTGGGCGTTCACACGCGGCCTCAGCCTGGGCTGCCAGTACGACCGTGCCAGCCGCAACAGCAGCATTGCCCAATACGTGTACACCGCCAGCAGCTACGGCTGCACGGGTCAAGCCATCTTCTTCTGATGACCACCATCCTGCTCACGGGTGCGACAGGCTACATCGCGTCGCACACTTGGCTGGCTCTCCAGCAGGCGGGCTATCGCGTCGTCGGCGTGGACAACTTTTCCAACAGCTCGCCCGTCGTGCTGGAAAGGCTGGCGGAACTGGCCAGCACCCCCATCGAGTTCGAACGTGCCGACGTCTGCGACGCCGCGGCAATGGACGAAGTCTTCGGCAGCTACAAGCCGGCCGCCGTCGTGCATTTCGCTGCCTACAAGGCAGTTGGCGAATCCGTCACCCAGCCGCTGGCCTATTACCGCAACAACCTGGGCGGCCTCGTCAACACCTGCGAGGCCATGAAGCGCCACGGTTGCACGCGCATGGTGTTCAGTTCCAGCGCCACCGTCTACGGCGCTCCGGACAAACTGCCCCTGCGCGAGGACGCACCGACCTCGTCGACCAACCCCTACGGCGCGACCAAGCTGATGGGCGAGCAGATCCTGCACGACCTCGGCATCGCCGATCCAGCCTGGCAGACCGCCTGCCTGCGCTACTTCAACCCAGTCGGCGCCCACGAGAGCGGCCGCATCGGTGAAGACCCGCGCGGCACGCCCAACAACCTGATGCCCTATGTCGCCCAGGTGGCGGTGGGCCGGCGCACCAAGCTGGCCGTCTTCGGCAATGACTACGCGACGCCCGACGGCACTGGCGTGCGCGACTACATCCATGTCAGCGACCTGGCCGAAGGGCACGTCGCTGCACTGCGCTGGCTGCTGGCCAATACCGGCTCGTTGACCGTCAATCTCGGCACCGGCCAGGGCTACAGCGTGCTCGACCTGGTGCGCGCCTACGAAGCCGCCAGCGGCCGCAGCGTGCCCTACGAAATCGTCCCGCGCCGCCCTGGCGACATCGCAGCCTGCTGGGCCGACCCGGCCCTGGCGCGCGAGTTGCTTGGCTGGGAGGCCAAGCTCGATCTCGCCCGCATGTGCCAAGACAGTTGGCGCTGGCAACGACTCAACCCTCACGGTTTCAATCCCGCATGACCCACGTTCAACCCGTCATCATGGCCGGCGGCTCCGGCACCCGGCTCTGGCCTCTGTCGCGCAGCGGCTACCCCAAGCAATTCCTCGTGCTGTCCGGCAACGAGAGCCTGTTCCAGCTCGCCGCGCGCCGCCTGGCCGCGCTGGCCTCGCCCGAGTTCGAGCTCGCCGGTCCCTGCATCGTCGGCAATGAGGAGCACCGCTTCCTCGTACTGGATCAATTGCGCGAGACCCGGCAGGAGCCCAGCAGCGTGCTGCTGGAACCGCTGGGCCGCAACACTGCCCCGGCGTTGACGCTGGCCGCACTGGCCGCACTCGAGGGCGGCAAGGACCCCGTCCTCGTCGTCACGCCGGCCGACCAGACCGTTACCAACCCGGCAGCCTTCACCGCGGCATTGCAGGACGCGGTCCGCATCGCGGCCGAAGGTGCCATCGCCATCCTGGGCATCACGCCAGACCGGCCCGAAACAGGCTACGGCTATATCCGCACCTCGGGCGACGCCGCGGGCCTGGTGGTCGCACAGTTCGTCGAGAAGCCCAACCTGGAGACCGCCCAGCGCTATCTGGCCGAAGGCGACTACTACTGGAACAGCGGCATGTTCGTGCTGCGTGCCAGCGTCTGGATGAAGGCGCTGGAACGATTCCGCCCCGACATCGCCGCTGCCACGCGCGCTGCCTGGGATGCGCGCAAGACCGACGCCAAGTTTGTGCGCCCCGGCAAGGCCGAGTTTGCCGCCGTGCCCAGCGAATCGGTCGACTACGCCGTCATGGAGCGCTGCCCCGGAACGGACATCCCCTTGCGCATGGTCGCGCTGGATGCCGGCTGGAACGACCTCGGCGCCTGGGAAGCGGTCTGGCAAGTTTCCGAGAAGGATGCCGACGGCAACGCCTTCGTCGGTGACGCCTTGTTCGCCGACAGCAAGAACACCTTGGTGCACGCCACCAGCCGCTTGGTCGGCGTCGTCGGCCTGACGGACATCATCGTCGTCGAGACGGCCGATGCCGTGCTGGTCAGCGACCGGTCGCGCAGCCAGGAGGTCAAGCAGATCGTCAACCGCCTCGGGGCCGAGCAACGCGGCGAGCATGCCCTGCACCGCAAGGTGCACCGCCCCTGGGGCTGGTATGACAGCATCGACTCGGGCGAGCGTTTCCAAGTCAAGCGCATCATGGTCAAGCCGGGTGCCTCCCTGAGCCTGCAGATGCACCACCATCGCGCGGAGCACTGGATCGTCGTGAGCGGCACGGCCGAGATCGTCAACGGCGACAAGACCATCCTGCTGACCGAGAACCAGTCCACCTACATCCCGCTGGGTCAGACGCATCGCCTGGCCAACCCGGGCAAGGTGCCGCTGGAGATCATCGAAGTGCAGTCAGGCTCCTATCTCGGCGAGGACGACATCGTCCGCTTCGAAGACACCTACGGCAGAACATGACCATCCTCGTCACCGGCGGCGCCGGCTTCATCGGCAGCAACTTCGTGCTGGACTGGCTGCGTGAGAGCGACGAGCCCGTCGTCAATCTCGATGCGTTGACCTACGCTGGCAACCTCGAGAACCTGGCCTCGCTGGACGGTGACGCGCGTCACGTCTTCGTCAAGGGCGACATCTGCGACCGCGGCCTGATCGACAGCTTGCTGGCCAAGCACCGCCCCCGCGCCATCGTCCACTTCGCGGCTGAGAGCCATGTAGACCGCTCCATCCACGGCCCCGGCGCATTCATGAAGACGAATGTCGAGGGCACGTTCACGCTGCTGGAAGCGGCACGCACTTATTGGGGCGGCCTTGAAGGCGAAGCCAAACAAGGCTTTCGCTTCCACCACGTGTCGACCGACGAAGTCTATGGCTCGCTGAAAGCCTCGGATCCGCCCTTCGCCGAAACCAACGCCTACGAGCCCAACAGCCCGTATTCGGCCAGCAAGGCGGCCAGCGACCACCTCGTGCGCGCCTGGCACCACACCTATGGCCTGCCGGTCGTCACCACCAACTGCTCGAACAACTATGGGCCCTATCACTTCCCGGAGAAGCTGATTCCGCTGCTGATCGTCAATGCGCTGGCAGGCAAACCCCTGCCCGTCTATGGCGACGGCCAACAGATCCGCGACTGGCTTTACGTCACCGATCACTGCAGCGGCATCCGTGCCGTGCTGGCCGGCGGCAAGCTGGGTGAGACCTACAACATCGGCGGCTGGAACGAGAAGGCCAACATCGACATCGTCAAGACGGTGTGCGCCTTGCTCGACGAACTCAAACCCTCGGCGGACGGCCCCTACGAGCGCCTCATCACCTATGTGAAGGACCGCCCCGGCCACGACCGCCGCTACGCCATCGACGCACGCAAGATCGAGCGCGAGCTGGGCTGGCGCCCGGCAGAAACCTTCGAGACCGGCATCCGCAAGACGGTGCAGTGGTATCTGGACCATCCAGACTGGGCCGCCCGCGTGCAAAGCGGCGCCTACCGGGACTGGGTTGCCAAGCAATACAGCTGAAGCCATGAAGATTCTTCTTCTCGGCAAGGGTGGCCAGGTCGGCTGGGAACTGCAACGCTCACTGGCTGTGGCAGGCGAAGTCATCGCAATGGACCATGACGACGGCGCGGACTTCACCCAGCCCGAAGCGCTGCTTGCCCGCGTCAGAGACATTGCCCCCCACGTCATCGTCAATGCCGCTGCGCATACCGCCGTCGACAAGGCCGAGAGCGAGCCCGAGCTCGCACGCCAGATCAACGCCACCGCCCCTGCCCTGCTGGCCATCGAGGCCAAGCGTACCGGCGCTTTGCTGGTGCACTACTCGACGGACTATGTCTTCGACGGCAGCGGCAGCCATGCTCGCGATGAGGAAGCTCCCGTCGGGGCGCTCAGCGTCTACGGAGCAACCAAGGCCGAAGGCGAGGACGCCATCCGCGCCAGCGGCTGCCAGCATCTGATCCTGCGCACCAGCTGGGTTTATGGCGCCCGCGGCGGCAACTTCGCAAAGACCATGCTGCGCCTCGCCGCCGAACGCGAGCAGCTCAAGGTCATCGCCGACCAGATCGGCGCGCCAACAGGCGCCGACCTGCTGGCCGACCTGACCGTCCACATGCTGCGCGCCGCGCGCGTGAACCCTGCGCTGACCGGCACCTATCACGCGGTCGCTGGCGGCGAGACGAGCTGGCACGAGTACGCCCGCTTTGTCATCGAGTTCGCACGTGCACAGGGCAAGGTCATCAAGGTCGCGCCGGACCAGATCCTCGCCATCCCGACAAGCGACTACCCCACACCGGCGATGCGCCCGCTGAACTCGCGCCTGGCCACGGCCAAGCTGCAGCAGTGCTTCGGCCTCGTCCTGCCGCCCTGGCAGCAAGGAGTGGAACGCATGCTGAACGAAATTCTTTAAGGGCTCCGATGAAAAACCGCAAGGGCATCATCCTCGCTGGCGGCTCCGGCACGCGGCTGCACCCGGCCACGCTGGCCATGAGCAAGCAGCTGCTGCCGGTGTACGACAAGCCCATGGTCTATTACCCGTTGAGCACGCTGATGCTCGCGGGCATCCGCGACATCCTGCTCATCAGCACGCCACAGGACACGCCTCGGTTCGAAGCCCTGCTTGGCGACGGTTCGCGCTGGGGCCTGAACATCAGCTACTGCGTGCAGCCTAGCCCTGACGGCCTGGCACAGGCCTTCATCCTCGGCCGCGATTTCGTCAATGGCTCGCCGAGCGCCCTCGTGCTGGGGGACAACATCTTCTATGGCCATGACTTCGCCGGCCTGCTGGGCAGCGCCACGGATCGCGACGGCGGCGCCAGCGTCTTCGCCTATCACGTGACCGACCCCGAACGCTACGGCGTGGTCGACTTTGATGCCCAGCAACGTGCGCTGTCCATCGAAGAGAAGCCGAAGAGCCCGAAGAGCAATTACGCGGTGACGGGCCTGTATTTCTACGACGAGCAGGTCTGCGACATCGCGGCAGCCATCAAGCCCAGCGCCCGCGGCGAACTCGAGATCACCGACGTCAATGCCCAATACCTGCGCCAGGGCCAGCTCAATGTCGAGATCATGGGCCGTGGCTATGCATGGCTGGACACCGGCACCCACGACAGCCTGCTCGAAGCGGGCCAGTTCATTGCCACGCTGGAAAAGCGCCAGGGGCTGAAGGTGGCCTGCCCGGAAGAGATCGCCTACCGTGCAGGCTGGATCGATGCTGCACAGCTTGAAACCCTCGCCAAGCCCCTTGCCAAGAATGGCTACGGCCAATACCTGCTCAAGCTGCTGACCGACAAGGCCTTCTGAACACGATGCAAGTCACGCCAACCGCCCTTCCCGAAGTCCTGCTCATCCAGCCCAAGGTCTTCGGCGACGCCCGCGGCTTTTTCATGGAGAGCTGGAACGAGGAGCGCTTCAACCAGGCCCTGGGCTACGACGTGCACTTCGTGCAGGACAACCACTCGCGCTCCGCGCGCGGCGTGCTGCGCGGCCTGCACTACCAGCTCGACCCACATGCTCAGGGCAAGCTCGTGCGCTGTGTCTCCGGTGCCGTGTTCGACGTGGCCGTCGACATGCGCCGGTCCAGCCCCAATTTCGGGCGCTGGGTCGGCTTCGAACTGTCGGCCGAGAACCAGCGGCAAGTCTGGATCCCGCCTGGCTTCGCCCATGGCTTCGTCGTCGTCAGCGAAACCGCGGACTTCCTCTACAAGACCAGTGGCCGCTACGCACCCGAGTGCGAGGGCGCAGTGCGCTGGGATGACCCGACCATTGGCATCGAATGGCCGCTGGACGGACTCATACCGCAACTGTCGGCAAAGGACGTCAGCGCACCACTGCTGGTTGAGGCCAAGAACTTCACCTGAGTCGATCGGCCCGCAGCTCAGGCGCGCGCGTCACCCCAACGCAGCGGCGTCACCTCGTCGCCGACATAGCTGGTGTGCCCGGTGCGATCCACGCAGTACTGCGGCGAGATGATCATCTCGCGCACCGTCATGCCTTCACCGATGCGCGTGTGCTCAATGAGCACGGCCCGCTCAACGACCGAACCGGCGCGCAGGTGAGATCCGTGACCGATCCAGGTAGGTCCGATCACCCGAGCACCTGACTCGATACGCACGTTGGAGCCGATATACACCGGGCCCTCGATGTGGACCTTGTCCCAGTCCACCGACGTGTTCAGCCCCACCCACACCTGCGGCCGCACCTCGCGCCCAGGGATGTCCATTTGCGCGACGCCGCCGGCCATGACCTGCTGGGTGACGGCCCAATAGTCGGTCACGCGGCCGATGTCGATCCAGTTGAACGGCCGCTTCTGCGCAAAGAAGGGCAGGCCCTTCTCCACCAGCAGCGGAAACAGCTGGCTGCCGATGTCGAACTCGACGCCCGACGGGATCAGGTCGAGCACTTCGGGCTCGAAGATGTAAATGCCGGTCGACGCCAGGGTGCTCCTCGCCTCCTCGGGCTTGGGCTTTTCCTGGAAGGAAGTCACCCGGCCCTCGGCGTCAGCGACAACAATGCCGTAGTTTTTGGTCTGGTCGCGAGGCACTTCGAGAGTAACGACGCTTGCGATGGCTCCCTTGGCCTTGTGCTCGGCAAGCGCCGCGGCGATGTCCAGATCGATGACGGCGTCGCCGCACAGCACGAGGAAGGTTTCATCGAAGAAACCGCCGAAGTCCTGGATCTTGCGCATGCCTCCTGCCGATCCGACCGGCTTGCAGATCACCTCGCCTTGCTCGCGAACGCCTTCGTAGGAGTAACCGAGCTCAACGCCCCACCGGTGACCCGAGCCGAAGTAGTTCTCGATCTTCCAGTGCATGAAGGCCACGTTGACCATGACCTGCTTGACGCCATGGCGCACCAGATGCTCGACCAGATACTCCATGACCGGCTTGCCCAGGATGGGCACCATCGGCTTGGGCGTGTGCTTCGTCAACGGGCGCACCCGCGTTCCCTGGCCCGCGGCCAGGATCATTGCTTTGGCCATGCCGGCCTCCTAACGTAGTGACGGTTGCACCAAAGCAAGCAAGCGGCGGGCCTGCCGCACACAGTTAGGGGGTCAGCCGCGGCCGATACCTCGATAGTCGATGCCCAGCGCCTTCATCAGCTTGGGGTCGTAGAGGTTGCGGCCGTCGAAGACAACAGGTGCCTTGAGCTTCGACTTGATGGCGTCGAAATCCGGCGTGCGGAATTCCTTCCACTCCGTCACGATCAGCAGTGCGTCCGCGCCCTGCAGCGCCGCCTCGGCGCGCTCGACCAGCGTCACGTCGTCACGCGGGCCAATCACGCGAGCCGTTTCCGGCATCGACACCGGGTCGTAGGCTGCGACGGTTGCACCGCGCCGGGTCAGCTCATCGATGATGACCAACGATGGTGCCTCGCGCATGTCGTCGGTGTTCGGCTTGAATGCCAAGCCCCAGATGGCGAAGCGGCGGCCCTTGAGGTCGTCGCCGAAACGCGCCACGACCTTGTCGACCAGCACGCGCTTCTGGCGTTCATTGGCTTCTTCCACGGCGGTCAACACCTTCAGCGGAATACCGTTGTCGGCGGCGGTCTTCACCAGCGCCTTGACATCCTTCGGGAAGCAGGAACCGCCATAACCGGCGCCGGCGTAAAGGAATTGATAGCCGATGCGCGGATCAGAGCCGATGCCGCGCCGAACCAGCTCGATGTCGGCGCCCACGCGCTCCGCCAGCAGCGCCAGCTCGTTCATGAAACTGATGCGTGTGGCCAGCATCGCATTGGCGGCGTACTTGGTGAACTCGGCGCTCTTCACGTCCATGACCAGCATGCGGTCCTGCGTGCGGTTGAACGGCGCATACAGGGCGCGCATCAACAGCGTGGCCTGCTCGTCGTCGGAGCCAATGACGACGCGATCAGGCTTCATGAAGTCGTCGACCGCCGCACCTTCCTTCAGGAACTCAGGATTGGAGACGACGGCATATGCCATGTCTCCGAGGCCACGCTTTTCGAGTTCTTCCTTGACCGCAGCGCGGACCTTGTCGGCTGTGCCGACCGGCACCGTGCTCTTGTCGACGATGACCTTGTAGTCCGTCATGCGCTGGCCGATGGAGCGGGCCGCGGCCACCACGTACTGAAGGTCGGCCGAGCCGTCTTCGTCAGGCGGCGTGCCCACGCCGATGAAGAGCAGCGTGCCGTGCTGTACGGCCATGTCCACATCGGTGGTGAACTGCAGGCGGCCGGCCGCCACATTGCGGCGCACCACTTCGAGCAGGCCGGGTTCGTGAATAGGGATCTCGCCGTCGTTGAGGACGCGGATCTTTTCGGGATTCACGTCCAGACAAACCACGTGGTTGCCCATTTCGGCCAAGCAGGCTCCGGTGACCAGGCCCACGTAGCCGGTGCCGATGGCGGTGACTTTCATTCTCAATCCTCGTGCAAAAAACGGTTAACCCGTTTGTAACGCAGTCACGTGACGGTCCAGTGCCATTCAGACCTTGTAGTAGTCCCGATACCAGGCGACAAACCGCTGGATTCCTTCAGGTACAGGCATCGCCGGACGGAAACCCGTCCACTCGGCCAGTTCCTCGACATCAGCATGCGTAGCCGGCACATCACCATCCTGCATGGGCATGAAGTTCTTGACAGCCTCGCGGCCCGCGGCCTGCTCGATGGCCTCGATGAAGCTCATCAGCTGGATGGGTGCGTGGTTGCCGATGTTGAAGACGCGGTAGGGGGCGCTGGAGCGCGCCGGATCGGCTTTGTTGGGGTTGTAGTTGGGGTCGGCGGTAGCCGTGCGGTCCAGGACGCGCACGACGCCCTCGGCGATGTCGTCGATGTAGGTGAAGTCGCGGACCATCTTGCCGTGATTGAACACGTTGATGGGCCGCCCTTCGATGATGGCCTTGGTGAACAGGAAGAGCGCCATGTCCGGCCGGCCCCACGGGCCATACACCGTAAAGAAGCGCAGGCCCGTCGTTGGCAGCCCAAAGAGGTGTGAATAGGTGTGGGCCATCAGCTCGTTGGCCTTTTTCGTCGCGGCATAGAGGCTGATGGGGTGGTCGACGCTGTGGTGCTCCGAGAACGG
The DNA here is from genome assembly GCF_056401875.1 of Roseateles sp. P4_D2. Lineage (NCBI taxonomy): Bacteria > Pseudomonadati > Pseudomonadota > Betaproteobacteria > Burkholderiales > Sphaerotilaceae > Roseateles > Roseateles sp. P4_D2. Next base: position 235,606 of record NZ_JBFUIM010000007.1, read on the forward strand.
CATCAGCGTGTTGCCACCGTAGACGCTGGAGCTGGACGCATAGGCCAGGTGCTGCACACCACCGTGGCGACAGCCTTCCAGGATGTTGGTGAAGCCAACGATGTTGCTGTCGATGTAGGCGTGGGGGTTTTCGATTGAGTAGCGCACGCCGGCCTGCGCCGCCAGGTGCACCACGCGTTCGAAGCGCTCATCGGCAAACAGCTTGGCCATGCCGGCGCGGTCGGCCACATCCATTTGCACGAAGCTGAAGCCCGGGTTGGGCGTCAGGCGGGCCAGGCGATCGTGCTTGAGCTGCGGGCTGTAGTAGTCGTTGAGGTTGTCCAAGCCCACGACCTGGTCACCACGTGCCAGAAGGATCTGGCAGACATGCATGCCGATGAAGCCGGCAGCGCCGGTGACGAGAACTTTCAAGACCAATCCTCCAAAAAAGCCAACGCCGATTGTCGTGCAGCGCACAGCAGGGCACGATCATCGCCCCACCCCCGAGACAAGGTCGCTCGAGTTGGCCCGGGCCTTGCCAGCGAGCGCCCGCGCGACCGAAGAGGGACGCTCCCGGTTCAGTGGCGCCGGAACAGACCGGCGACTCCCGGCTTGGTGAGCAGCGGTACGCGATAGTTGCTCATGAATGTCTTCAGGCTCTTCAGGTGCATACGCGCCGAGCGGCTGAAGACGTCTACGCTGGCTCGCTGATGATCGTGCACCAGCACCGCGCCGGCGCAGCAAACCACCTGATGACCCGACTTCCAGACGCGGGCACACAGGTCCACGTCCTCCATGTACAGGAAGTAGCTTTCGTCCATGCCACCGATGGAACGGAAAAGATCTGTACGAATGACGAAGCCCGTACCCATCACCCAGTCGGCGTGAAAGGGCGCGCCGCTGGCCCAGGCGTCCATCATCATGTGCGAGGCGACCGACTTGCGAATGAAGGGCAGGTTCCCCAGACGGGATCGCCGGCCGATGATGTCCATCAGGCTGTAGAAGCGCCGCGCGGAAAACTGCCTCGACCGATCGGGGTTCACCAGGTCCAAGCCGATCAGCCCGACCTTGGGCTGCGTGTCCAGGAGCTCCAGCGCCTTCTGGATCGACTGGTCGACGAAATAGGTGTCGGGGTTCAGCACCAGCAGATATTGGGAATCAACCTCGGCCAATCCGGTGTTGATGCCCGCCGAGAACCCGCCATTGCGGTCGGAAGCGATGAAGCGGACACCAGGCGGCAGCTGGGCGCGGAGCACCGACACGGAATCGTCCGGGGACGCGTTGTCCACCACGATCACGTCGGCATCCCGCTCGATGACACCGTATTGCTGCATCGAGGCGACGCACTTCAGCACCAGGCGGGGCGTCGCGTAATTGACGATCAAGGCAGACAACTTCGACAAGGCATCTTCTCCAACTCAGGTTCTGAACTCAACGACGCTGCTTGAGCTGCAGCGTGGCATCGACGTACAGCAAGGCAGACTGCAACGCCTCGGCCGAGCGTTCCCACGTGAACGTCTCGAGGATGGCTGCTGCCGCGCGCTTGCGTGCTGCACCAGCACATGCATCTTTTAGACCCGCAAAGGCCGCCTGCCAGGATGCCGAAGATCCCAGCTGCACGAACTGGGCCGCATCGCCCAGCACCTCGCGAAGCACCGGGATGTCAGCCGCGATGACGTGGGTGCCGCTGGCAAGGGCCTCCAGGGGCGGGATGCCAAATCCCTCCCAAAAGGACGGATAGAGCAAAGCGGCAGCACCTTGATACAGCTGGCGCAGCCGGGCGTCATCCACGTAGTCCAGGAACTCGATGCGGTCCCGCAGGCCGAGGCTTTCGGCCTGAGATTCGAGCGCCTTGCGGTAGTCGCCACCGCAGGACGCCACCACCAGCCTGTACTCGTCGGACCACGCGGCGCACTCGGAGAGCACCTCCTGCACGTTCTTGTGCGGATACCGTGCACCAACCATCAGCAAATACGGCGGGGCAGCAGCTGGCAAGACGTCAGACGATGCTGGCGCGAACCGCGCCGCATCGACTCCGTTGGGCACCACATGGATGCGTTCCAGTGGGAACTTGTAGTGCTCGGCAATGTCGCGGCGGGTGGTCTCGGACACCGTGAACACCGCCGCGCACTGCTTCAAGACCCGCGGCAGCAGGTGCCGGAAGTACCAATACTGCATCCGATGCTGCTGGGGAAAGCGCAGGCAGATGAGGTCGTGAATCGTGATCACTTGGCGCGCCGCCCGAGGCAGTGCGTGGTGCGTCGGCGAGTACAACAGCCGGGCGCCGGGCAACTCCACCGAGCGCGCCCACAGTGCGCGCTTGATGGCCGCCCCGCGGCTTGCGCCGATCGCCACGCTGGCGGGAGCCGAAACCAGCCGCGGCGCATCCGGGACAAAACCATGCCCCGCCACCACCGAGATCTCAAACCGCTCCGACAGCGCCTTCGCACAGCGTTCGGCATAGACACCGAGCCCTGTTGGGCGCGCGCCCAGCATCGACAGATTCACAACCAGCATCTACTCCATCCTTTATAGGGCTCGCATCTCCGAAATCACGAACGCCGTCTTGTCGGTCGCCGTCCCGCCTCCGCCAGCAAAGCCGATCGACATCTGCGCCACCGAACCAGCGGCCAACGCGCTCTTCTTGACTGTCGACCAGTCCGCCAACCGCGCCGTCGCGAACAGCGCCGTGTGCTGGACTACGCCGCTCGCCAGTTTCTCGGTTGCCAGTGGCAGCAACCAGATTGCACCGTCCTTGTCCACGGCCTGCATCATCAGCGGCTTGAGCGGATAGGCCACGCCGGCAAGCGGGGCTGCCTTGAACGAAACCCCGTTCAAGGTGGATGCGACGGTCGCCGGCACATCGGCAATCGGGAACACCCAGCCGTCACCCGCGATGTTCAACGTCGAACGCGAGATGAAACCATCCATGCAGGAGTTGCCGGTCGAGGACTTCGCCTCCAGCGCCATCGAGACAATGGGCGCGGACCGGGTACGCCAGGTCAGGCAAACCGGCGCCGATAACTTCGCGCCCAAGGCCGCTGCGCTGGTGTCGGGCACCGACACCGTGCGCACGACCAGCGCGTCCGTGACGCCGCCGCTGGACACCGAGGCGCGCATGAAGCCGCGCACGCCTGCCGTCGAGCCGGCCTTGAATTCACAGGCAAACGGCGTCGACGTATTGGGCCGCACGCCAACCGCCACCTGCCTCTGCACCGGCACCATGTCGCTGCTGCCCGAGCAATCCACGTTCAGCGTCTGTGCCACTATGGAAGAGTTCGCCAGCACGGCACCGCTGACGCGAACGGTGCTACCTGCCACCGTGGCCGCTTCGAGCGCATGAGCACCCACGACCTCCTTGCCAACGGTCCCCGGCGCCTCGATGTCGCCGACGATACGCAGCGTCGCACGCGCCGCGACTGACGCGGCCGCCGCGGGCAGCTTGGTGATGCCGACCAGGCTGGTTGAAGTCGTGGCGACGAGCACGGGCTCACTGCCGCCCAACTCGCTGCGGTTCAGCGGGCGGCCGAACATGTCCCAGAACTTCGCATCGGCGGGCCACTTGGCCGAGGCCGCCTCGTCACCCCAGGCCACCGCGACGACACCGGAAGTACCGTCACCGAAGAACACGGCGGACGAAGCGGAATTCGCCACGTGGCGATAGCCCGCCAACGGCTTGCCGTTCACGTGCCGCACCAATGCCGCCAGAGCCGCATAGGACGGGCGCGGTGAAAAGTCGGCATTCAACACGCCCCAGTTGGCGCGGCCCTGCTCGACGAGTTCCCGGAAAAAGAAGAAGAAGACGCGCTCGTAGCCCGCAGCGAACCCGGATGCATAGGTCTTCACGAGGAAAGCCGCTTGCGCCCGTTCGGTCGCGGCCGTGATGGGACCCGCGGTGCCCGTCGGACCCTGCACGCCCAGGCCGGTCTCGGTGATCCAGCCCGGCTGACCCGTGGCGCCGCCGGCGGCGTCGATTGGAGCGACGCTGGCCGCAACGAACTCCAGCGTCTGGTCGGGATTGGCGTAGTAATGCTGGTTGCGCAGATCCAGCGACGCCACGCCGCTGTTCTCGTAGGTCGCCTTGAAAAACTCGTCGAGCCCGCGGGACGGCGCTCCACCCAGCACCTTCAATTGCGGCCGAGCCGACTTCACACCTGCATAGAACGCCTTCAACTGCGAGGCATATTGCCAGGGCGTACCGAGGTAGAAATCGGTGTTCTGCTCATTCCAATATTCGACCCCGTCAAAGTACGGACCCATGTCGCGCGCAAACGCCGCGCCGAAAGCCTGCAGCGCCGCAAGGTCGCGTGGCGGCTTGCGGTCGCCCGACGTCACCGTGTCGCTGCTGTAGCGAGTAAAGGCCGGTGAATCGTGGAACGACGTCACTTGCGAGAAACCTGCAAGGGACAGCCTGCGGGCCACGTTGAGGAATCGCCCCCACAACGGCGGGTTCACCGCGGCGGTGAGCTGCACCTGGGACCAGCGCAGTCGGTCACGCACGGAGCCGACACCGGCCGCCGACAAGGCATCGATGGCCTTGCCTATCGACTGATCATCGCCGCCGTACCAGCTCAGACCCGCGTCCATGCCGAAACGCTTGTCCAGCTTTGGGCGAGTGGCCGGGATGACCACAAAGGAGACCGGCTTGACCGCAACCTCTTCGGGCACCTGGACGGTGAGCCTGTAGAAGCCCGGCGTGAGTGCAGGCAGCGTCAGCAGGTTGCTCGACGCATTGAGCACGAAATTGTCGGCGCGGTAGGCGAATTGGCCGTCGACATCGCGGACGGTGACCGATGCGGTGCCTTTTGTCCCCCGCACGATGAGCCATTGGCTTGGCAGCGTATCGACGATGAAACTGCCATTCACGGGCGTCGGATCCGCGGTCGCCGCGGACACGATGACGGAAAAGGCAACTCCGCTGGCGAAGATACCCAAGCGACGCATAAACTTGATGCTAAACATATATTCCCCTTTCAGGGTTTAATTTGCCCCTATTTATGTGGTCTTCTTGGGGTAAAAAATCCATTCCAAAACAGCATATTTTCGAATTGCGAAATCAAGAGCAAGCGGCACTATCAACCCACATGAAAATCCAACCATCGCACCACCGAACCCATCTATGCGAGTGCTAATCCTGCTTTGCACATAGTAGTGAAACAGGAAAATCACCAGCGATCGTTGCCCTATGTACTCCAATGCCGAACCCGCCTTACCGCGGATCAGAACGCATAGTCCTGACACGACCAAGACGCAAACAACAGCGAAGGGCAATGTGCCAACGCCCTCAATGAGGCGATGATTCAAATCGAGAACCATTAAGCCTAGACCTGAAGCGTACCAACCGATGGCAGCCACCAAGGCGGCCAACACTAAGATCCATACGGGGTGATGAGCTGAACTTCCTACGAGATGTAAATAACGTCGCCTAACTGTAATTCCGAACGCAAAAAACGCTAAACCTACGGGCACAAGATCTAAGGACCAAGGGAGTGCCCGATAGGTGACGGTATCACGGTCGATTTCAATACCCGGCATGGCATAACGGGACGTCTGTGCGAAAATTAGCAGAACAAGCAAAATAACAAGTAAACGCGGCGTGCGCATTTCACTTGTGTTGCGAAGCGTCACAAGTTGAGCGACGCCGACCAGGAAGAGACATGGAAGAAACCAAATGTGTGGCTGCGGCATGAGGTCGCCTACGCCTGCAATCACGCCGATCAAGTTCGCAACAAGCGCTCGCCAATCCAATTTCGCAGCTATTAAAGAAAATAATACACCACAAACCAAATATGGGACCAACAATGCCCGAAGACGGCTGCGAAGATACCTTGTGAGCGGAACCTCTTTGTGCACTAGGCCAGCCGCATAAAAGAACAACGGCATGTGGAACAAATAAATCGCAGCGTGGAGCTGATGATTCTTCAGCCACGGATTGTGCCCAAGAACAACCAGGACGATACCGATCCCTCTCAGCCTGTCAATCCAATCAAGACGCTCAGCGGGCATATCTGGGCAAAAGGAATTTACCGGTTTCTTGAGCAGGCAATGTAGCGACGAGCAATACAGCGACCATAAAGGGCTCATAATAAAGCCCAAACACGCTCATCATCAGCCACGCGCAATAGAACGATGCCAGCGGCACAGCCAAAGCACCTCCACCCGCGCCGGCCATTCGATTAATTACCACCCAAATACGCCACGAAAGGTACAGCCAAAAGGACATTCCCGCCAGACCACAACTGACCACTATTCCAAGAAACCCATTGTCAATTGGCACGCCCGCTTTGATGTTCGAGTTGAACACCCAACCCAAACCGAAGAGCCATGCCAATGGGCCCTCGACATTCAAGTAGTGGAGGTAATAGTTGACACCATAGAGTCGAGCGTCGAGCGACTTGGCCGACACCAAATACCTAAAATCCCTGAGTGCATCGACGTTCATGATGAACGCTTCGATCACATACCGCAGGAAGAACACGCCAACTCCAGCCACCATTAAAACAATGGGCAGCCACACCGGAAACAACGATGCACGGTTGACCTTTGACCGCAAGTATCCCCATATTGTGAGAAGCGAAACCGCTACCGCGGTCAGATAGACCGCTCTGGTTAGCGTGGCGATGCAGCCAGCGAGAAGAACGAGCCCGACAAGTCGCCAAGCAAGCCGTTTGGAGAATGCCGGCGCGAGAAGTGATCTGTAAAGACAGATCACCAGGGGAATACACAAAAATATACCCAGGTCGTCTGCATGCGAGAAAAATGCGGAGCCCCTGACGCGCCCTCCCGTCGTCGCATTAATGGAATTGACGGAAGCAGTGATGTAATAGCCGAACGAGAAAAGATTTTTAGTAACTGCCTGCGCCACCCCAATTGCTGCCATAACGACACCAAAAGCGACCAAATACATCGTCAGTGGTCCCGATTTCACCGAGCCCGAAACTATGGGCGAGACCGCGAAAAACATCAGATAGAAGAAATACACGTGAAAGGACAGGAGTATCCCCACCACGGGCAATGACTGCGTGTTTGCGTTCACCATTGCTGCCAGCAATAGAAAAGCGGCGAACAGCCACGTGGCCGCAATAATGTCTGGCGCGCCGATCGCCATCTCGCGACCGCGATTCAGCAGGCGCAGCGAGAACATCGCCAGCACCAGCAGCGTGAGCAGCGTGACGGAGGGCGTCGGTGCATGCAGCCGCTTGAAGAGATAGTCCCAGGCGCCGCCCATCAGTGTCACGGTCCAGATGCCAACGAAGAGGATCCCTCCGACGCTCAGGAAGAGGTTGCCGGTGGACGCTGGCTGACGCGTGGAAGCGCCCGGCGTTTTCAGCGAAGCTGCAATGAAACCCATAGGTCCTTACCCCCGGTGCTGCACGGTTTCGTACAGGTCGATGTACTCGCTGACCACGCGCTCTGGCCTGAAGGTGGCCGCCAGCGCCAGAGCCGTCCTGCTGATCGCCTCGTAGCGGTCAGCGTCGTCGTAGGCGGCCTGGAGCTGAACAGCCAGGCCATCCGCTGCATGGATGTCGAACAACCAGCCCGTTTCTCCGGGCTTGACGAGCTCACCGCTGCCGCCGGTTGCGGAGGCGATGACGGGTACGCCGTGGGCGAAAGCCTCGAACAGAACCCGCGACAAGGGCTCGGCCCACAACGATGGCACCACACAAACATCGACCTGCTTGAAGAACTCAGGCTGCGGCACGACACCCAGGAACTTGACCGGCAAGCCCTCAGCCAAGGCCCTTAGATGAGCGGTGTAGCTCGGTTCTCCTTCTCCGGCAATCACCAGTTCGACGGCATGGCCCTGCCAAGGGCCGCGAACGAGGCCGGCAAAGGTCTTGAGCAGCATCTCGACGCCTTTGTGCGCCGTCAAGGTGCCAATGAAGCCCACCACGAAGGGGCGCCCGTCGCGCCTGGGATGGCGCCGCGCATCGATGGGCTGATCGGTGCGGTAGCCGTTGTAGATGACGGAGTGCCGCGCCTGCGGGAACGCGCCTTCCTCGAGGTGACGGTCCAGCGTGTAGCGGCTGTTGCCCACGACGGCCGTCACCTGCCGGGTCGCGGCAATCTTGTTGGCCGAAAGCAGCTTGCACTGGAAGCAGCGATCAGTGCCGCAGGGTTGGCCGCCGCGAAAGAAGCCGTAGTTGGCGCAAAGGAGGGCGTAGTCCCTCAGCGTGTGCACGATGGGAATGCGCCTGCGTGACGCGGCGCCCCAGACCGATACCGACAGCCAGGCGAGGTTGTTGGTGTGGACGACGTCGGGGCGGAATGCGTCAAGTGCCTCGTCGGCATGGCGCAAGCTGCCCGCGGTGTAGGTGTTGTGGAGGTGGAAGGCGGCTTTGCGCAAGCCCGATGGCAGGCTGGCGGGCAGCCGCCGCGCAATGTTGGCCGAGGGGCGGCGGAAAACGCGCACCTGCCCCACGCGTTCGGTCTCGGCCGCCGGTTCGCCCGTGGCCAGCACGGCCACTTCATGCCCGTCGGCGGTCAAGGCATCCGCCAGGATCTTCAGCGACCGCTCGGCGCCGCCGACCTGGTCAGGGAAGTAAAAGGAATTCACCATCAACACACGCACGTCAGCCCCTCCTACAAATCGGCATAAGTGAGGTCAGCGCACCGTTGCCAGCTGAACTCGCGGGCGCGCGCCACGCAGGCGCCGGCAAGCTGGCCGGCGGCGTTGGCGTCGAGCATGGCGAGCAGCTGTGCTGCGATGTCGGCGGTGTCGCCGGGTTTCGCGAGGAAACCGGTGACGCGGTCCTGAACGACTTCGGGCACCGCATGGGCGGCGGTGCTGACGGTGGGCAGGCCCTGGAACGCCGCCTCCAGAAACACGAGGCCGAAGCCTTCGACGCGCTCTTGATCCGGCTCTGCGGCCAACAGGAAGGCGCGGCTCTCGGCATACGCGGCCCGCACGATGGCGTCGGGCTGCGCGCCCGCGAAGGTCGCGCGAACGCCCAGGCGCTTGGCCTCGGACTGCAGATGCGTCGCGTAAACGGGGTCGACGGGCCGTCCGATGGCCAGGTAGCAGATTGTCTGGCGCTGGCCTGGCGGCAGTTGGGCGATAGCCTGCAGCGCCCGGAGATGGCCCTTGCGCGGGTCGAGCCGCGCCACGGTCAGGACGATGCGGTCTCCCTCGGTCGCCCCGCACAGCCGCCTGACTTGCGCGCGCTCTTCGGCGCTGGCCGGCTCAGCCCAGTACTCCGCCACGCCGAGGGGCGTAACCCGGCGCTCGACGGATGCGGGCGGCGCGAGTTCCCGCTCGACGAGCGAGAGCGTGAACGCACTGTTGGCGCACACGCGGTCCAGGCGATGGACGGCCTGGCGAGCCCTCAACCATCTCGCCGAACGAGACCGCCCGAGGACGATGGCGTCCGTGCCGTGGAAGGTCATGACGGTCTTCACCGCACGGGGCACGCCGCTCCACGGCAACGCCAGCAGCAGGGGCCAGTCGGCGACGTGGACGACGTCATAAGTCCGCTGCCTCAGTTGCCGCCGCAATGCACGAATGACGGTGAGCAGCGTCCGGTTCGAATACACGTCGCCAGGAAATCTGAACACCCCAGCGTCGTCCTGCGACGGCGCTGTAGCACTTCTCGCAAAATCAGGCGCCAGTACATCGACGCGGTGCCCGCGGGCCAATGCGGCGCTTCGCACCTCGGCACAATACCGACCAATACCTCCGGGGTACGGCGGATATTCATGCGTGGCGATCAGGATATTCAACGCGACTCCTTCTGGCGACGGTAAAGGGTGATAACGAGGGCGGCGATGATGACCGCGAGCAACAGTTCGCTCGCCAGGCATGTGAGGGCGGCACCCGGCGCCCTGAATTGCGGTATCACGACCAATGCCGTCGCAAGATAGAAAACGACGACGACAAACTGGGCCACCATCCGGTAGCGCTGGTACCCCGCGCCAGACAAGGCGTCAGACAAGGTGTAGTGAACAGCCTGGATCACAGGCAGCACCGCCAGCCATTTGATCAAGGGGATGGCCTTCGCATAGCCCGCGCCAAAAACAAGAGGCAAATAATCAGCGCCCAGGACCAACACGGCGGCGACTCCCAACGAGTAAGGCAAAGCGAACGTGAGCACCCGCCGCGACAAGGCCAGCGCCTGTGCAATTCCGCCTTGCCCTTGCCGGAAGAACCTGCCCGCCGCCGCGTCGAGCATGGCGCGCACCGGCATGAACGACATCGCCGCGACCCGGTAGGCCGCCGCATAGGTTCCCACGTCGGCGGCGGTGCCGAAACGCGCCAGAACGAGTTTGTCCGCATCGGTGTAGATGGCCTTGGCCAGCGTGCCGAGCGAGAAATCGGTGCCATGCCCGAGGTCTTTGCCGATCGCCTTCCACTCGACGGACAGGCCGCCCGCCGCGCGGGCCATGAACCAGATCAGCGCCGCGGCGAACATGATCGAGAACGCCAGGAACAACGAGGCCCACACCAGTGCCGTGACGCGGTCGGAAACGATGATCGCGACGAGAACGCTGGCCACGCGCGCACAGGATGTCGCCACGTTGATCACGGAGGCGCGCCCCTGCTGCTCCAGGGCACTGAACAATTGAGCCGCTGTGACAGCGGTTCGCATGAAAACCAGTTCGCCCAGCAGGACGATCAGGGCAACGCCGAAGGCGACCGGCGTGGACGAGATCATCACCACCGCAGCAGCCCCAATGGCCGCGCCTGCAGACCCGGTGACCAGTTGGACGCTCAACGCATTGCCGAGCGCAACCGGTGCGTGTTGCGCTTCCCGCGCGACGCGCATCAGCATCACGGAGCCATAACCCAACCCCGCCAGCGGCAACAACAGCGAGGCGGCGGAATTGATGGTGGCCAATGTGCCGTACTCAGCAGCACCCAGGCTGCGCGCCAGCAGCGCGAAGTTGATCGCCTGCAGCACGACCACAGCCAGGCTGCCGCCCAGCATCTTGCTGGCGGCACGTTGGAGGCTGGTTTTGGTGTCGCTCGACATGAGTGGTGATCAAAAGTTTGGCGCAGGGCTACATCAACACCGCCCGAAGCCGGCGAGCAAGATTCAGACCTGTGATTGCCGTTCGACGCCGCTACGCGTTGAACGCGACACTGCCGAGCAACACCGATCGGTGCTGTTTCGGAATGCCTCTCAAGAGGGCGTTGACGAAAATGTCCTGCAGCTGGTACGCCGCGCTCGTGTCGCCTGAAATCATGGACACCCTGAACAGCAGACCGTCGGGGATCTTCCCGTTCAACCCGTAGGCCAGGCGGGCCCGGTTCTGCTCGAACCAGCCCCTGACCACGTCATCCCCGATGCGCATCCAGTAGGTGATGGGTTCGACGCGGCTGCCGAGCTGGCCAATCAGTCGCATCACGGGCAGCGACGAATCCCCCACATGCATGACGTCGGGATGCAATTGGCTGACCCTGAATCCCTGGGCCGCATAACAAACCTCTGGCTTGTGGAGCTGCAATGCGCGCGACTGGTTGGCTCCATAGGCCAGCGACAACATGATCCGTTCGCCAGCACGGTTGACGTAGGTGCGCGAGAGGATCTTGTCGTAGATCGCATTGAGCGTGTTGGCGACGTCCGCCGCCACCTCCAGCGGCACGATGCTTCGATCCAGCGTCCAGCCCTCAAAAGCTTGCGGGATGATCCGGTCAAGATCCGGCATCTGATCGGGCCGCGTGATCGTCGGCTTGGGCTGGAGCAGCTCGCCCGCCACGGCGGCGCCGGTCATGAGCCCCGCCGCCAGCACTGCCCGGCGGCGCAAAGGGAGAGGGGATCGCTGGTTCATGAGCTCAACCCAATTCAGTGCGCGCCCGGGTGGCCGGCACGAATTTCCCGATCAGCTTGTCGACGACCAGCATCAGGAAGAGTGCCACCATGAAGAGGACCATCCCCGCGAAACCGTGGACAAACCCCTGGCCCGCTTCATCCCCGAAATGGTAGGTGATCAACACCAGGATGATGACCCGAACGATATTCGCGCAGAACGACACCGGAATGAGGACCGACGCGAGCAAGACGTTCCGAAGCGGTGACGTGTAGCCCATCAGATTCATGTACAGCAGCCCCAGCGCTTCGAGCGTGAACATGGAATTCAAACCGGCACAGGCATCGGCCACCAGCAGTTGATAAGGGCCGACCGACAAGATCACGCCACTGCGCGCGATCGGGTAGCCGGCCATGTGCATGATGGATTCCGCGACATAGGAAACTGCCGCCTTGAGAGGCGTGGTGACCACCTGCACGAGCACGCTGGGCAAGGGCACCATGAACAGCATGAACAACAGCGGAAACGCCAATACTCGCAGGCCTGCCGACCCTTTCATCAAGTGACAGACCGCGGCGAGCACGAAGATCTGAGACAACACTTCGAAGCTATCGAGCTGCTGCGTGCGGCCGAGCAGGTAGAGCGGCATGCCGACGGCGAACAGCAGGCCGGCGACGAGGAAGCTGCCCTTGTTGTCGGGCAGCGCAGCAACCTGCTCACGCCGCCGCCAAGCCAACCAGAACGATATGGCCAGGATGATCGGGCCGTGGCCTTGTTCCGCCGATGCCCAAACGGTCTGCGAGAGGCCGACATAGGTCGGCACGTACATGAGCGCAAAGGCAACGAGCAGGGGCAACCACACCGTCCAATAGTTGCTCCACGGGACGCCTCGAGCCGTCGGACTAGATACCGAAACCTTCAACATGTCCCGTGGAACCAATTCTCAAACGTTAGACGGATTGCCCAGCACGCTGGCCGGAGTTGCTCAAAATTCGTTGACCACCACACCTGCCACGACGGCCGGCGTTTCCGCCAAGTTGCCGACGAGATCCTGTAGCGCCGAGATACGCCCGTGATCCTTGCGGGCAAGAACCAGCGCCGCGCCACATCGCGCAGCGATCACCACGCTGTCGCTGCCATAGCAAGCGGCCGGGCTGTCCACCACGACATGATCGAACTTCGTGGCCAGCTCGCGCATGAGCAGGCCAAATGCGGGCCGTTCAACCAGTTCCAGCGGGTTCGGGGGCGTGGTGCCCACGGGCAGGACGAACAGGCTTTGCACGTTAGGCACCTGCTGGATGACCTTGGCCTCCGCGCGGCCGCTCAAGATGCCGGAAAGGCCGGCATCGTTACTCACGCCAAACACTTCGTGCTGACGCGGATGCCTCATGTCGGCATCGACCAACAAGGTACGCCCGCCAAGCTGGGCCAGAACCACGGCGAGGTTCGCCGCAAAGTAGGTCTTTCCGTCGCCACTGTCGGGGCTCACCACGGCAATCGCTCTGCGCTGCTGACCCTCGTTGTAGAGCCGCATCATGATCTGGCTGCGCACCGCGCGGAAGCTTTCGGCCTGCACACCGAACGGCTGGTTCAGGGCGACGAGCTCGGGATTGGCCTTGCGCCGCTCATCGTCCGCTGCCAGCGGATAGTGGAACTGTTGGGCCAGGGCGAACATGACGTCGTCATTGCTCGCGAACCCGAGTGCGACCGCTGCCTCGCCAAAGCGCAGGCCCTCACTTCGCTGCTGTTGGACGATTTTTTCGACTTGATCGGCAGACAGCAGCCGCAGGTCCTTGAGGATGCTCCCTATGGAGCGGTCAGCCACGTTTTCGTAAGACGTCATCAAATGCTCCGGCCGGAGTCAGGGGCGCTGAGCGCCGGTGCGCCAGGCGAATGGAGCATCGGACGTGCGGGGTTGAACCGTTTTGCCGTTGGCTTGGGAAGCGTGCCCAGCACCGGAAGACCCAATGCCGTCACCACATCCTCCAGCGCGCGAATGCGGCGGTCGTTCAATTCGAGGATGAGCGCGACGCCCACCGCCAGCAAACCGCCCAGCAAGATACCGACTGCCGTATTCAGCAAGAGTTTCGGGCTGCTGTGTTCCGCGGGCGGCAGCGCGACGGTCAGCATGCTGGCATAGCTCTGCGTGTTCTGCGCCTCGAGTCCGGTCTGGCTCAGGCGGGCGGCCAAACCATCGTAGATGCGCTGCGCATTCTCGACCTCCCGCTGCAGGACGGTGACCTCGTCCCGCGAAGACTTCAGTTCAAGAACCTTCATGCGCTGAGCATCCAGCGAGGCCCGGACCTGCCCCTCACGAGATTTGTTGATCGTGTTGCTGACCGAGACGCCGCCCGAAATCCGCGTCGTTTCGCTGTCGATCTTGCGCTTCAGTTCGGCAATATTGGCCTTCGTTTCGCCCACCTGCGGATTCGCGTCTCCCAGGCGCTGCGACAGTTCCTGCAGCCGTGCTTCCGCGCGACTCAAGTCGAGCTTCAGGCCCCCAATCACCGGGTTGTTGATCACCTCTTGGAGCCGATCAGTCTGGGTGCCCTGGGCCTGGGTCTGGCGGCTCGAGCTTTCCGCGGAGATGGCCTGCAGCTGCGTCAGCTGACTGCTGAGTTCGTTCAATCTCGCGTTCTCGACGTCGAGCCGTTCGTCCGTGGCGATGATTCCCTTTTCACGCTGAAAGGCCGACAGCTTGGCCTGGGCTCTTTCAAGCGCTTCGCGGGCGTCATGGGTTTGCGTATCGAAGAACTTCCTGAAATTCTGCGCAGGGTCCGCGCGCAGTTCCAACGTGGTGGCGATATAAGCCTTTGCGTATGCATTCGCCAGCGCGGCGGCGAAGGTGGGATCCTGGCTCTTGAACGAAATATTGATGACGTTGCTTTCCCGACTCGGCTTGACGTCAAGATAGTTTTGCAGAAAGAGAATCACGTACTGCTCGATGGTTCCCTTCCCTTCACCATCGTCCTGCCACTGCTCCCGAATACCCGGAACTTCCGTCAATTTGAGATCGCGAATGACGCGCAGCGCAACGCGATCGCTCATCAGGATATCCAGCTGCGTCGCCATGAAGCTGGGCATGATCGCCGAAGGATTGACGAACGCGGTGATCGGGTCGGGCTTGACGTCGATCACCACGCTGGCTTCGCCCTTGTACTTCTTGGGCAGCACCAGGCTGATCACGACGATCGCCGTGACAACAAACGCGAAAACACCAAGCGCCGCCCACTTTCTGGCGCGCAAGACAGCGATGAATTGAGCAAAAGTCATTGTTCCCGTCCTGGCTCAGAGCTCTTAGAAGAGGCTTTCACGCACGTAAACGACGTCCCCGTCCTGGACCTTCTCGTCCATCGCGGGCGTGACGACCTGGACGCGCCCATCGGCAGACTTTCGGTGCACACGGACGCCCCGCTCGGTACCGCGCTGGGTCAGGCCACCCCCAACCGCGAGCACCTGCATCAGGGTCATGCCGCGCTCCAGGCGCATCGGCCCGGGGCGCTGCACCTCGCCATAGATATAGACCAGCGGAGCACGGTCCACCCAGAGCACGTCGCCGTTCTGGATCAGCACATCGTTGACTCGGCCCTGCTCCGCGGCGGGACCGAAGACGGTGGGCAGGTCGATTTCCGTGCGGAAGGGCTTGCCGTTGCGCATGCCGGTCAGCACGAGTTGGTCACCGCCCGTCGTCGCAACGCCACCCGCATTGGCCAGCAGGTCGGTCATGCGCATGTCAGCGGTTTCGATCGGGAAGCGGCCGGGGCGGTTGACCTGGCCCAGCACGCTGGCCTGGTTGCCCTTGATCTGCATCAGGACAAGCGTGACCTGTGGCGACTTGACGAAGTTGCCGCTCTTCAAGCCTTCGGCGATGAGCTTTTCGGCGGCGCTGACGCCCAAGCCGCCAATGCGGATGTTGCCGAGCAACGGGTAGCTGATGACGCCTGTTTCTGACACCCGAGTTTCGAGTGTCAGGTCCGGGTTCTGATACACGACCACACGGACGACGTCGCCAGCGCCCAGATGATATTCAGCCATGGCGGGAGCAGCCGCCTTGGCAGGGGCAGGAGCCTGAGCCTGCACGCACGCGGCCGCCAAACCGAAAGTGGCGGCAAGAAGCAGTTGGTGAAAACGAATCTTCATCATTTCAGACCCATACCCTTGGAGATCGAAGCCGAATCAAGACCGCTGGCCGCCGGGGCAGCAGCGGGAGCAGGAGCAGGCGCCTCAGAGGTGACCGGCGCCACGGGCGCAGGCGCAACAGGCGTCACACCGCCAGCCGCCGAAGCCGCCTGCGCGAACTTGCCGACGTATTCGATCTTGGAACTGTCACGCAGCGCCTTGATGTCCCTCTGCACGACTTCGGCCTTGCGCTGGTTCATCAGGAAAGCTTCGATGGCAGGGCGGGCGCGGACTTCATCCACGGGCTGGCTGCGCGAGCCGACGAGGAAGAGCACCGTCATCCCGTTGGGGCTGGGGCTGACCATGGAGTCGCCATCCTTCATCTTGGCAATGGCGTCCAGGCCGGCCAGGGGCAGTTGCTCAGCGGCGCGCACGGCCTGGTTGCCGTTGAAGCGGATGTCGGCGGACTTCAGGTATTCAGCGAACTCGTTGAGGTTCTTGGCCGCCGCGAGCTTGGCGCGGATGGTCTCGAACTGCTCCGGCTTGGCCTCGATCTGCAGTTCCTGCAGGCTGTAGATGCGGCGGTCCTTGAACAGGGCCGGCTTGTCGTTGTAGTACTTGGCGATCTCTTCGTTGTTGGGCTTGGCAACGCTTTCGCCAACGCGCTCGGCGTAAGCCCGGGCGATGATCTCGCGCTTGGCGGCTTCGATCTGCTGCACGACGCGCGGGTCGCGGTCGAGCTTTTGCTCCTGCGCCTTCTGGACCGCCAGTTCCTGGTCGATCAGGCGCTCCAGCACCTGACGGCTGGCGGCCTCGGCCTGCTCCGGCTTGAGGCCCTGCTGGCGCTGCAGCACGAAATTGATCTGGTGGACGGTGATCTCTTCCTTGTTGACCTTGGCCGCCGTCTGGGATGCCTTGTCGCCCTTGTCACCACCGCAGGCCGTCAGCAGCGCCGCAACGGCGACGACTGCCAAGAGCAGGTGGGCACGGTGCTTGTTCTGTCGGTTTGCCATCTGATGAAGGTCCTTGTTATGCAGAGAAAGGGCACCCGCCCCAAAGAGCGAACGAGTGTAGCGGCGCGATATGTCGCTTCTGCGGGGCCCACGAAGCCATAACTGGGTTCGTCGGCGACCGGCAGTTAGAGCAAATACAAGCGGGAAGTTCCCAAGATCCCACGTTCTTGGGGGGTGGTCGCTTGCGATTGAGGATGACGCCTTCCGGCGTCATTCGATACGCAATATTCGGTATTCGACTTTCGGGCCGAGCGACGGGCCGCTCCCTAGCCGGCCCGCTCAGGCGATGCTTGCCGCTCAATGCGGCAAGCATCGCCATCCCCCCGGGGGCTGAGGCCGGACATGGTGAGTCCAGTGGACTCGCCGTGCCTGCCGCAGAGCAGCGGGCTTGACCGCTGCGCGGCCTGCAAGGCCGATCAGGCTGCCCGCGTCCAGCAGGGCAAGACTGAGCGAGGGGTCAACATTTGATCCCGGCGTGCAGGGCGACGATGCCGGCACTGAGGTTGTGCACGTCCACGTGGCCGAATCCGGCCGTCTTCATCATGGCCTTGAGCGTGGCCTGGTCGGGATGCATGCGAATGGACTCGGCCAGGTATTTGTAGCTCTCGGCGTCGCCAGCGAACAGCGAACCCAGCTTGGGCAGGATGTTGAAGGAGTACCAGTCGTACGGCTTCTTCAGCGGCTCGGCGATGCGCGAGAACTCCAGCACCAGCAGCCGCCCGCCCGGCTTGAGCACGCGGCACATCTCGGCCAGGGCCTGCTCCTTGTGCGTCATGTTGCGCAGGCCGAAAGCGACACTGACGAGGTCGAAGCTCTCGCTCTTGAAGGGCAGCTTTTCGGCGTCGGCCAGGCTGGTGGGCAGGATCAGGCCTTCGTCCAGCAAGCGGTTGCGGCCCTGGCGTAGCATGGCCTCGTTGATGTCGGTGTGCACGACGAGCCCGGTCTCGCCGACCTTGCGGGCGAAGGCGCGCGACAGGTCACCGGTGCCGCCGGCAATGTCCAGGGCTCGCTCGCCCGGCTTCAGGTTGGCAACCTGCACGGTGTAGGCCTTCCAGGCCCGGTGCATGCCGGCCGACATGACGTCATTCATCAGGTCGTACTTGGAAGCGACCGAGTCGAAGACGCCACGGACCTTGGTGGCCTTCTCGTTCTCGTCGACCTGCTGGAAACCGAAATGCGTTTGGGTCATGGATTCAGTGCCGGGATTCAATGCGAATGGCAGCTGCCGCCACCTTTGACGGGCATGGCGTCGTCGCGGCTCTTGCCAGCGGCGGCAAGGCGGGCCTCGTAGTCGCGCCAGAGAGCGTCCTGCTGGCTGCCCAGCTTGTAGAGATAGTCCCAGGTGAACAGGCCGCTGGCGTGGCCGTCCGAGAACTCGGGCCGCACGGCGTAGTGGCCGACCGGCTCCAGGCCGGTGATGCCCACGTCGCGCTTGCCCGTCTGCAGCACTTCCTGGCCCGGGCCATGGCCCATGACCTCGGCCGAGGGGCTGTAGACGCGCATCAGCTCGAAGGGGATGCGAAAACGCGCGCCGTCGTCGAAGGCGATCTCCAGGACGCGAGAGTGCTGGTGGACGGTGAGTTCCGTGGGAGCGGCCATCCGCAGAGTTTCGCTCAGAACGACTGGTAGGCCGGCAACTGGCCGTCTTTGGGCCGCACCTGCGTGAAGCGCGCTGCCAGGCGGGACTGCACGCTGATGGGCAGCGGCGCGAAGCCGGTGCCGCGGGTCAGGTCGTCGCCATGCATGAAGCACCAGTAGAGGAACTTCAGCGCGCCCTGTGTCCTGGTGGCCGTGGCGGGTTCGGCATCCACCAGCACGAAGCTGGTCAAGGTGATCGGCCAGGCGTCGTTGCCCGAGCGGTCCAGCAGCGTGGCGAGGTCGTCGCCCTGGCGGTGCATGTCGCTCTCCAGGACGGCGGCACGAAAGCCCTGCTCGGTCGGCAGCACGAAGCGGCCGGCCGCGTTGCGCAGCTTCACGGCGGCCAGCTTGTCGCGCAGCACACGGTCGTAGGAGACATAGGCGATGGCACCCGGCGTGGCGCGCAGCGTCTGCACCATGCCGTCATTGCCCTCGGCCTTCAGCGGGTCGCTCGGCCAGGCGGGCAGTTGGCCGATGCCGACGTCGGTCTTGAACGCGGCCGAAGCGCCCGCGAGATAGCGGCTGAAGCCCTCGGTGGTGCCCGATTTCTCGGCACGCACGACGCGCTTGATCGCCAGGCCCGGCAGGCCGACACCCGGGTTCAGCGCCGCGATGCGGGCATCGTTCCAGACCTTGATGCGGCCCTGGAAGATGTCGGCCAGCACCTCGCCGTCGAGCTGTAGCGGCGCGGCCAGCGGCAGATGGACGACCGGCACGACGCCACCGATCAGCATCGGGATCTGCACCAGCTTCTGCTTGGCCAGCTCGGACGGCGGCAGCGGCGCGTCGGTGCCGCCGAAATCCACCTTGCGGGCACCGATCTGCTTGATGCCGTCGCCCGAGCCCGTGCCCTTGTAAGCAACGGCGCCGCCGCCGGCCTTCTCGAAGGCGCGCGCCCAGGTCTCGTAGACCTTGGATGGAAAGGTGGCGCCCTGCCCTTGCACGGGTTGGGCAAGGGCCGCTGAGGACAGCAGAAGTGAGGCAGCGAGGGCCAGCATCGGGCGCAGGAAAACGGGCATGACCAGGAGCAAGTGACTTGGTGAAAACCCGTAATCATGCCTTGTGTCTTCCGGCCCGCGATGGCGGTGGCCGCTCTAATCTCCCGGTTTCACGGCTTCCAGCTCGTCACCTCCATGCCCCGATTCGCCCGCCATTGCCTGGCCGCTGCCACCGCCCTGCTCGGACTGGCCGCCACCGCCCAGGCCCTCGACCTGAGCGGCCTGTCCAAGGACGTCAGCCCCTGCGACGACTTCTACGCCTTCGTCAATGGCAACTGGGAGGCCGCCACCGAGGTGCCTGCCAGCCGTGGCCGCATTGGCAACTTCGATCAGCTGCGCCAGAACAACGACGCGGTGCTGGACAAGGCACTGAAGGAATTGGCCGACAAGCCGGCGCTGCAGAACACACCGGGCCTGAAGCTCATTGCGGCCTATTTCTCAAGCGGCATGGACGAGGCCGCCGTCGAGGCGCGCGGCATCAGTTCGATCACGCCGCTGCTGAACCGGATTGACGGCCTGCAACGCCGCGAAGACCTGCCCACCCTGCTGGCGCTGCTGAACCGCAGCGGCATCCACGCGCCCCTGAACTTCAGCGTGCAGGCCGACCGCAAGGACACGCGCCGCAACGTGCTGGCGCTTTCGCAGTCGGGCCTGGGCCTGCCGGACCGTGACGACTACTTCCGCAGCGACGAGCGCACCCGCACCGTCAGCGCGGCCTACCGCAGCTTCGCCCAGACCCTGCTCGCCGCCGCCGGCCGCCCGGCCAGCGACGCCGAGCTGGACGCGCTGGTCGGCTTCGAGGCCCAACTGGCCGAGGCCACCCGCGAGCGCGCCAGGCTTCGCGATCCGAACGCCAACTACAACCCGATGAGCCCGGCGGAACTGGCCGCCGCCGCACCGGGGCTGGACTGGAGCGCCTACCTGGCCGTGCTGACCGCGGGCGCCAAACCGCCGCAGCGCTTTCTCCTGGGCCAGCCGGAATTCGCCACCCGCGTGGCCAAGCTGGCCGCCGATGCGCCGCTGGACCTGTGGCGCCGCTACCTGGCGGTGCGCGTGCTGGACACCTTGTCGCCCCGCCTGCCCAAGGCCTACGCCACGGCCTCGTTCGAGTACCGCGGCAAGACCATCACCGGCTTGCAAGCCCCCCCGCCGCGCAGCGAGGACGTCATCTTGCAGATCGGCGGGCGCACCGGCGGCGAGCCGATGGGCCTGGCGCTGGGTGAAGTGTTCGTCACACGCGCCTTCTCGCCCGAGGCGCAAAAGCGCGCGGGGCTGCTCGTGGAAGACGTGCGCGCCAGCATGAAGGAGCGCATCGAGAAGCTCGAATGGATGACGCCTGGCACCAAGGCCAAGGCGCTGGAGAAACTGGCCAATATGCAGGCCAAGATCGGCGCGCCTGAGAAGTGGCCGCAATACGAGGGCCTGCAGCTCGGCGCCAACGACTATGCCGGCAACTGGCTCAGGGTCTCGCTGTGGCACAGCGGCCAGCAGGTCAAGGACCTGGATTCGCCGGTGGAGCGCGGCCGCTGGCGCATGGCGCCGCACATCGTCAATGCGCAGGCGGGCGGCCTCAACGAGATCACCCTTCCGGCCGGCATCCTGCAGCCGCCGTTTTTCGACGCCAAGGCCGACGACGCGACCAATTACGGCGCCATCGGCACGGTCATCGGCCACGAGATCACCCACCATTTCGACGACAGCGGCCGCAACTTCGATGCCATCGGCTCATTGACCGACTGGTGGACAACGGCCGATGCCGCCGGCTACAAGGCCCGCGCCGACAAGGTGGCCGACCGCTACGCGGCGATCTCGCCGCTGCCCGGCTACAACATCAACGGCCGGCTCACGCTGGGCGAGAACATCTCCGACATGTCGGGTTTGCCCATCGCCTACGAAGGCCTGCAGCGCGCGCTCAAGCGCAGCGGTGGCGCGGACCGGAAGATCGAAGGCTACACGCCGGCACAACGCTTCTTCATCAGCAACGCGCTGGTCTGGCGATCCAAGGTGCGCACCGAGTTCCTCATCAACCAGGTGCGAACCGACCCGCACTCGCCGGCCAAGTTCCGCGTGCTGACGCCGATGAGCAATTCGGCTTACTTCGCGCAGGCGTTCTCGTGCAAGGCGGGGAGTGCGATGGTGGCGAGTGATCCGCTGACGGTGTGGTGAGTCGGGTTGTTGATTGAACTGAGACGGGGCTTCGGCCCCGTTTTCTTTTTTGGTCGCTCTTGCCGCGGTCCTCATGACCCGTGTGCAGTGCCGCGGGAATCCGCCCCGCGATGGCGGGTAACTTTTCTCTGACAACGCGCCAGAGAAAAGTCACCAAAAGAGGAGCGCTCAATGCAATCCGCACTCCAGCGGGATCAGGCGCTCGCGTTGCTCGAATCGGGCCGCGCCCCGAAGCGAGCCGCTGCGCTCTCGCCCACCACTTGTGCAGAGCACCAGCTATCGGACCTTCAAGCCGCTTAAGTCGCGGCTGCACGCCGGCGCCCGACAAATACCAAACAGCCGCGTCGCTCGGGCGACGCTGCATTTGGTTTTCTGATGAGCACGGCGTGCAGCCGCGCGTCGGACGGCCCACGGATCCGATGGATGGCGCTCGTGACAAGTCAGACGCGAGAGCGCAGCGGCTCGCTTCTTGTCGCAGCGCCAGTGGATGTTTTCGCGCGCCGCTCATGGCGGCGCCGCGATGGTGTGCGGTTCAGCGCCTCTTCTTTGGTGACCTTCTTCTGGCGCCGCAGAAGAAAGTTACCCGGCCGCCGGGACGGACTCCCGGCAATGCACCGAACAAAGAGAACAACCGCAAATGCCACAAAGAAAAACGGGGCCGAAGCCCCGTTCCCATTCAACCAACCAAACCGCTTACCACTGCAGCTTCAGCGTGTACGAGCCCGTGCCGCTGTAGCGCAGCACCTGCACATACAGCGTCACCGAGCCCGAGCCGCCATTGGCGTAGCTCGCGCTGTCGACCTGCCCCGCCGCCTTCTCGCTGCTGGCCACCGTCGTGCCGGAGCTGTTCTTGACGTAGAGGTCGAAGTCGTTACTGCTGCTGCCCATGGTCAGCGTCGCGGCCAGCGTCTTGCCGGCCGGCAGCGTCACCTTGAAGTAGTCGGTGTCGCTGGTCGAGCCGATGGTGCCGGCCACGTTGGCCGGTGCCGAGACGGTGTTGGCCGCCGAGATCGAGCCGTTGGACTCGGTCTCGTTGACCGTCGGCAGGCCGCCCGTGCCCGTGATGGCCGCCACCGCAGCCGCCGCATCCAGGATGCCGGCGCCGCATTGCGAGCAGCTGCCCGGGAAGGCTCGCGCGCTGCTGATCAGCGCGGCCTTGATCTGGTCGGGCGTGGCGGTCGGCTTGGCGCTCATCATCAGCGCGACGACACCGGCCACATGCGGCGTGGCCATCGACGTGCCCTGGTAGTAGGCATAGCTGTCGGCGCCCGGCGCCTTGGTGCCGGCGTTCAGCGTGCTGAGGATGCCGTTGCTGCTGCTGGAGCGCACATCACCACCGGGCGCCGCCAGCGTCACGATGGAGCCGTAGTTCGAGTAGTAGGCGCGAGCACCATTGCGATCCGTGGCTGCCACGGCAACCACGCCGGAGCAGTTCGCCGGGTTGGAGTTGCTGGCGTTCTGGTTCTCGTTGCCGGCTGCGACGATGACGCTCGTGCCGCGCGAACGGGCGCTGTTGATGGCATTCTGCGACGTGGTGTCGCAGGCACCGCCGCCACCGAGGGACATGTTGATGACCTTGGCCGGCGTGGCGTTGGTGGGCAGGCCCGAGACGCTGCCGCCCGAGGCCCAGACCATGCCGTCGGCGATGTCGGAGGTGTAGCCGCCGCACTTGCCCAGCACGCGCACGGGCTGCACCTTGGYGTTGAAGGCGATGCCCGCCACGCCGGTGGAGTTGTTGGTCTTGGCCGCGATGGTGCCGGCCACATGCGTGCCGTGCCAGCTGGAGTTGCTGGCCGGCTCGCCGGTGCCGCACTCGCCCGCGGCGGTCCAGTCGCCCGGGTCGCTCGGGTCGCTGTCACGGCCGCTGCCGTCGTTGGAGACGGCCGTGTCGTTGATCATGTCGTAGCCGGCGACGATCTGGCCCGACAGGTCGGCATGCGGGCGGTAGCCGGTGTCGATGACGGCCACGACGACGCCCGAGCCGGTGGACAGGTCCCAGGCCGCCGGGGCGCGGATGCCGCCGGTCGTCTCGTACAGGTCCCACTGCGAGCTGTAGCTCGTGTCGTTGGGCGTGAACATCGGGTACATCTTGCGGTCGGGTTCCGCGTAGGCGATGTTGGGGTCGGCCGCCTTGAGCTGGTTGGCCAGGCTCTGCATCTCGCCGTGCGAGAGCGCCTTGTCGAGCTTGTAGATGTGGGCGCCAGTGCCCATCTGGCGCAGCACGCGGGCCTTGGCGCCGCGCAGGGCCAGTGCCGAGTTCACGACATTCAGGCGAGCTTCCAGTGCGTTGGTAGCGATGCCGACGGCGCGCAGTACGGTGGCGTCCTGGGCATCAACCTGGGAGGCGTCGCGGTAGCTGACGATGAGGCGGTCGGTACTGCTCGCACGCACCAGGCTGGCAACGCCCACGTCGACCTGGGTGTTGGATACGCCAGCCTGGCTGGCACCCGCCGTCAGCAGGCCACAGGCCAGTGCGAGCAGGGTTCTCTTGTTGGCAAAAGCAAAACTCATTTGTGGTGGTTCCGGAAAAGTCACCGTGGCGGACGGCGCACCGGCTCGGCCCGCGGGATCTCCACGAGGAGCACCACTGTGTTCAGCTCGCCGGCAGGACTCAACCCAACAACAAAACCGTCCTGGCCGACATGGCGCATCCGAAGCGGGCCGCAGTGTGTCCGTGACACGAAGGCAGCCTTGTCACCAGCCGCAGTGACGGAAGTAACCCTAGCGGGCAATCACGGATGACAGCGCCCGTGACCAATGGCATGCGCACGCTCGAGCGAGCGAAACAAGCCGGCAGCAATTCGGTCGCGGTTTTCAGCGGGTCGTCGCATGGCACCGGCAACTCATCGCTTGCGGCTTGGGGCCGCTCATTCACGCGCCTAGCCTGAATACAGGTCGACGCGTTTTGCGGCGCCCGCCCCCCACCAAGAACCCACAGGAGCTCGTCATGTCCAACCGCTATTCGATTGCCCAGCGCACCCCTTTGCTCAACAGCCTGTTTGCCGGCGTCGCCTGTGCAGTCGCACTGACCCTGACTGCAGGCCCCGCGCTGGCCGCCCCAGGGGATCTGGAGCGCGTCGAAGTCAGCGGCCGTGTCGTCGAGGCGCCCGTGCGCTACGACATTCACGACGCCTGCGCCAGCCTCGACCGCCAACTGCAGGATGCGCTGCAGACCACCTGGGAGAACGAGCGCCGTGTCGGCCAAGTGAAGGTGCAGATCGTCATCGACGGCGGTGAAGTCACTGCTGTCAGGACCGACGGCATCTCCAACCGCATCGAGCGCACCGTGCGCAACGCGGCCAACATGTTGGAGTGCGGCCCGCAGAAGACGGCCGGCGCGCAGATCTATCGTTTCCGCGTCGACTTCATCGATCCCGACGACCGCAACAACCAGCAGGTCGCCGGCGCCGGGCGTGGCTATCGGATCGCGATGGTCAACGAGTGAAGCACGGCGGCGTCGACGCGAGCAAGCGCCAGCGGCAGGCGCTCTACCGCCGGGCCGCCCAGTTCGCGCTGGGGCATGGCCCAGATTGGCGCCGGGAAATGGCTGTCCCAGTCGAAACGCGCGACGACATGCCAGTGCAGATGAGGCACGACATTGCCGAGACTGGCGATGTTGACCTTGGTCGGCGCGAGCAAAGACCTTAAGGTCCGCTCGATCTCGGTGACAGCGTCCATGCAGGCGTGTCTATCCGTGACCGACAGGTCACTGAACTCGGCGACATGGGCGCTCCAGATGAGTCGGTAAAAGGCCGGGAAACGTTGCGCTTCGTCGCCATCGACGACGCGCACGACGCGGAACTGCGGCGTGCGAGCGACGACGAAACCGCCGTCGCCCTCGCACAAGGGGCAGCTCACACCAGCACCCGCTCGATGCCGCCGTTGTTGGCCTTGGCCACGTACTCCGGCATCCAGTTGGGGCCGAGGATCTGGTTGGCCATCTCGACGACGATGTAGTCGGCCTCCAGCAGGCCGTTCTGCAAGTCATCACCGTAGCGGGACAGACCCTGCAGGCAACTCGGGCAGGACGTCAGGATCTTCAGGTTGTCGTTCGCGCCGACCTTGCCGCTGTCGCGCAGCTGCGTCTCGGTCTTGCGCAGTTCCTCTTCCTTGCGAAAGCGCACCTGCGTCGAGATGTCTGGCCGCGTCACGCCCAGCGTGCCGCTCTCGCCGCAGCAGCGCTCGCTCTTCACGACGTTGTCACCCACCAGCGCCTTCACCGTCTTCATCGGCTCCTGCAGCTTCATCGGCGAATGGCAGGGGTCGTGGTACAGGTAGCTGGTCTTGGACCCGAGCGTGATGCCCTTCTCCAGCAGGTACTCGTGGATGTCGATGATGCGGCAGCCCGGGAAGATGTCCTCGAACTTGTAGCCCTGCAGTTGGTCGAAGCAGGTCCCGCACGACACCACCACCGTCTTGATGTCCAAGTAGTTCAGCGTGTTGGCGACGCGGTGGAAGAGCACCCGGTTGTCGGTGATCATCTTCTCGGCCTTGTCGAACTGGCCCGAGCCGCGCTGCGGGTAGCCGCAGCACAGATAGCCGGGCGGCAGCACCGTCTGCACGCCGGCATGCCAGAGCATGGCCTGCGTGGCCAGGCCCACCTGGCTGAACAGCCGCTCCGAGCCGCAGCCGGGGAAATAGAACACCGCCTCGGTCTCGCTCGCCATCGACGGCGGGCGAATGATGGGCACGTAGTCCTTGTCCTCGATGTCCAGCAGCGCCCGCGCCGTCTTCTTGGGCAGGCCACCGGGCAGCTTCTTGTTGATGAAGTGGATGACCTGTTCCTTGATCGGCGCGGCACCCAGCGTGGCCGGCGGCGCGCTGGTCTGCTTGCGCCCCGCGAGCTTGAACAGGTCGACCGCAAAGCGCTGCGCCTTGAAGCCGATGCCCACCATGGCCGTGCGCATGAACTTGATGGTCTCGGGGTTGGTCGCGTTCAGCATGAACATGGCCGCCGCATTGCCCGGCCGCCAGGTCTTCTGGCCCATCTTGCGCAGCAGGTTGCGCATGTTCATCGTCACGTCGCCGAAGTCGATCTTGACCGGGCAGGGCGACAGGCATTTGTGGCAGACCGTGCAGTGGTCGGCCACGTCCTCGAACTCCTGCCAGTGCTTGATCGACACGCCGCGGCGCGTCTGCTCCTCGTACAGGAAGGCTTCGACCAGCAGCGAGGTGGCGAGGATCTTGTTGCGCGGGCTGTAGAGCAGGTTGGCGCGCGGCACGTGCGTGGCGCAGACCGGCTTGCACTTGCCGCAGCGCAGGCAGTCCTTGATCGAGTTGGCGATCTCGCCGATGTCGCTCTGCTGCATGATCAGCGACTCGTGCCCCATCAGGCCGAAGGACGGCGTGTAGGCATTGCGCAGGTCGGCCGGCAGGGAAGCATCCTTCAGCAGCTTGCCCTTGTTGAAGCGGCCTTCGGGGTCGACGCGCTTCTTGTAGGCCGTGAAGTTGGCGATCTCGTCGTCGGTCAGGAACTCGATCTTCGTGATGCCGATGCCGTGCTCGCCGGAGATGACGCCGTCCAGCGAACGCGCCAGCGTCATGATGCGCGCCACGGCCGCATGCGCCGTCTGCAGCATCTCGTAGTTGTCGCTGTTGACGGGGATGTTGGTGTGCACATTGCCGTCGCCGGCGTGCATGTGCAGGGCCACCCAGACACGGCCGCGCAGCACTTCCTTGTGGATGCGCTTGAGCTCGGCAATCAGCGGCTCGAAGGCCGCGCCGTTGAAGATGGCCTGCAGGGGCTTGAGGATCTGCGTCTTCCACGAGGCGCGCAGCTCGTGCGTCTGCAGGCCCTCGAAGAATTGGCTGTCCAGGCCGTCCAGCCACTGCTGCCACTGTCCACCCACTTCGCGCAACAGCGCCAGCGCTTGCTGGACGCGGTCTTCCAGCAGCTCCGCGCTCGGGATGTCGCCGGCGTCGTCGCTCTTGCCCAGCGGCAGCTTGCCCGTCAGGAACAAGGCCTGCAGCGCCGTCACCAGCGCCAGCTTGTTGCGCAAGCTCAACTCGATGTTGATGCGCTCGATACCCAGCGTGTACTCGCCCATGCGGTGCAGCGGGATCACCACGTCCTCGTTCACCTTGAACGCGTTGGTGTGCTTGCTGATGGCCGCGGTGCGCTTGCGGTCGAGCCAGAACTTCTTGTGCGCATCGGCGCTGACGGCAACGAAGCCCTCGCCCGAGCGGCCATTGGCCAGGCGCACGACCTCGCTCGTCGCACGCGCCACGGCATCCGCGTCGTCGCCGACGATGTCGCCCACCAGCACCATCTTGGGCAGGCCACCGCGCTTGCTCTTGGTGGCGTAGCCCACCGCCTTCAGGTAGCGGTCGTCCAGATGCTCCAGGCCCGCCAACAGCACGCCGGTGTCGGCAATCGAGAACATGTAGTCCTTGATGTCGACGATGCTGGGCACGCAGTCTTTCGGGTTGCCGAAGAACTCCAGGCAGACCGTACGGACGTGCGCCGGCATGCGGTGCACGATCCAGCGCGCGCTGGTGATGAGGCCGTCGCAGCCTTCCTTCTGGATACCCGGCAGGCCGGCGAGGAACTTGTCCGTCACGTCCTTGCCCAGGCCCTCCTTGCGGAAGACGCGGCCGGGGATGTCCAGGCGCTCGGTCTTTTCCAGCTTGGTGCCCGACGCGTCGAAGTAACGCAGCTCGAAGCTGGCTAGTTCCACGTCATGGATCTTGCCGAGGTTGTGGTTGAGGCGGATGACCTCCAGCCACTTGGCCTCGGGCGTCACCATCTTCCAGCTGGCCAGGTTGTCCAGCGCCGTGCCCCACAGCACGGCCTTCTTGCCGCCGGCGTTCATGGCCACGTTGCCGCCGATGCAGCTGGCCTCGGCGCTGGTCGGGTCCACCGCAAAGACGAAGCCGTTCGCCTCGGCCATGTCCGCCACACGCTGCGTGACGACACCGGCCTCGCTGAAGATGGTCGGCACCTCGCGGTCCAGGCCGGGCAAACGCAGCATCTCGACGCCGCGCAGCGCTTCCAGCTTTTCGGTGTTGATGACGGCGCTGTTCCACACCAGCGGAATCGCGCCGCCCGTGTAGCCCGTGCCACCGCCTCGCGGAATCACGGTCAGCCCCAGCTCGAAGCAGGCGCCCACGAGGCCGGCCATCTCGGCCTCGGTGTCGGGCGTCAGCACGACGAAGGGGTACTCGACGCGCCAGTCGGTCGCGTCCGTCACGTGGGACACGCGCGACAGGCCGTCGAACTTGATGTTGTCCTTGGCGGTGTGCTTGGCGAGCTTCTTGGCCGAGCGCTTGCGCAGTTCAGCCACGCGCTCGAACATCAATGCGAACTCGGCCACCGCACCGCGCGCCGCCTTCAGCAGCTCACCGACCGACGCGTCGCGTTGCGCATCGGCAGCGGCGTCACGGCGCTTCTCCACCTCGCCCAGGCGATGGTGCAGGGCCTCGATCAGCTGGCCACGGCGGCGAGGGTTGTCCAGCAGGTCGTCCTGCAGATACGGGTTGCGCTGCACCACCCAGATGTCGCCCAGCACCTCGTACAACATGCGCGCGGAGCGGCCCGTGCGACGCTCTAACCGCAACTGGTCCAGCAGCTCCCAGGCCCGGGAGCCCAGCAGGCGGATGACGATCTCGCGGTCGGAGAACGACGTGTAGTTGTAGGGAATCTCGCGCAACCGGGGGGCTGCGCTCTCAGCCGCTTCAGCGGTGGGCATCAGGGGATGCGGAGCGTTCATGGCAACCGGCGTGACCGGAAAAGTAGCCTTCGCAGGCTGGTTCGGGCGGGCAGCGGCTCGGGTCGGCAGCAGGGCGGGCAAGGACTACCCGGCTTGTGGCCACGGCCCCTCGCGGCAAGGGTTGGAATCCTAACCGAGGGGGGTTGCCCCCAGGGCGCCACCGTGTTTGCCCGCCATTCGTCGCTCATCAAGCGGCGCTATGCTGGCCCGCAAAACACCGCATGGAGACACTGCAATGAAGTCGTTCGCCTATGTCATGGCGCTGGGCGCTGCCCTGGGCCTGGCCAGCCCGGCCCAGGCCCAGACCGAGATCCAGTGGTGGCACGCCATGGGCGGCGCGCGCGGTGAATGGGTCAACGACCTGGCCAAAGACTTCAACGCCAGCCAGAAGGACTACAAGGTCATCCCCACCTTCAAGGGCACCTACGACGAGTCCATGCCCGCGGCCATCGCCGCCTTCCGGGCCGGCAATGCACCCCACATCCTGCAGGTCTTCGAGGTCGGCACGGCCACCATGATGGCCAGCAAGGCCGCCATCAAGCCTGCAGCCGATCTCATGAAGGAAGCGGGCATCCCTTTCGACCCCAGCGCCTATGTGCCCGCAGTGGCCAGCTATTACACGGCTCCCAACGGCCAGATGCTGAGCTTCCCCTTCAACAGCTCGACGACCGTTTTCTTCTACAACAAGGATGCGCTGAAGGCCGCCGGCGTCGACAAGCCGCCCACGAGCTGGCCCGAGGTGGCTTCGGCGGCCGCCAAGCTCAAGGCCAACGGCAGCAAGTGCCCCCTCACCACATCGTGGATGAGCTGGACGCAGCTGGAGAGCTTCTCGGCCTGGCACAACGTCGAGTTCGCCACCAAGAACAACGGCTTCGGCGGCCTGGACGCACGCCTGGCCTTCAACACGCCGCTGCACCTGCGCCACATCGAGAACCTGGCCAACATGTCCAAGCAAGGGCTCTTCGTCTACAAAGGCCGCGGCAATACGTCCGACGCCACCTTCGTGTCGGGCGAGTGCGCCATGACCACGGCCTCGTCCAGCATCTACGGCGACATCAAGAAGAACGCCAAGTTCGCCTTCGGCATCACCGCCCTGCCCTACTACCCGGACGTGCCCGGCGCACCGCAGAACACCGTCATCGGCGGCGCCAGCCTCTGGGTGATGGCAGGCAAGAAGCCGGCCGAGTACAAGGGCGTGGCCAAGTTCTTCGAGTACCTGGCGCGGGCCGATGTCGCCTCCGAAAGCCACAAGCGCACCGGCTACCTGCCGGCCACCAAGGCGGCCTTTGTTGCTACCGAGGCCAGCGGCTTCTACAAGGCCAACCCGGGCAGCGACGTGGCCGTCAACCAGATGATCCGTAAGACCACCGACAAGTCGCGTGGCGTGCGCCTGGGCAACCACCCGCAGATCCGCACCATCGTCGATGAGGAATTCGAGCTGATCTGGGCCGGCAAGAAGACCGCGAAGGAAGGTATCGATGCCGCCATTCAGCGCGGCAACGAGCAGCTCGAAAAATTCGCTAGAACGGCCAAGCTCTGAACTGAGATGAGGCCCCCACGCTCGCCATGCTCGCTGCCCCCCGAGGGGGCGCCAGTGCCCTCCGGACGGCCGAGCGGGCACTGACATGGCGCAAGAAAAACGCGTCGTCTTCCGCTCCCGCTGGCTGCCGTGGCTGCTGCTGGCGCCGCAGGCGGCGGTCATCGGCGTGTTCTTCTTCTGGCCGGCGGCCCAGGCGCTGCTGCAATCTCTGCAGCAGCAGGACGCCTTCGGCCTGTCAACCGAATGGGTTGGCCTGGACAACTTCAAGGCGCTGTGGGCCGACGCGAGCTATCTCGACTCGTTCAAGACCACGGCGGTTTTCTCCTTGCTGGTGGCGGTGCTGGGCCTGTCGATCTCGCTGCTGCTGGCTGTCATGGCCAACCGCGTGGTGCGCGGCGCCGGTATCTACAAGACGCTGCTGATCTGGCCCTACGCCGTGGCGCCGGCCATCGCCGGCGTGCTGTGGCTCTTCATGTTCGCGCCGTCCATCGGCATCGTGGCCTATGGGCTGCGGGCCCTGAGCTACGACTGGAACCACCTGCTCAACCCCGACCACGCCATGACGCTGATCGTCATGGCCGCGGTGTGGAAGCAGATCTCCTACAACTTCCTGTTCTTCCTGGCCGGCTTGCAGTCCATCCCGCGCTCGCTCATCGAGGCGGCGGCCATCGACGGCGCCAGCCCCTGGCGGCGCTTCTGGGACGTGACCTTCCCGCTGTTGTCGCCCACCAGCTTCTTCCTGCTGGTGATCAACATCGTCTACGCCTTCTTCGACACCTTCGGCATCGTCGACGCCGCCACGCAAGGCGGCCCCGGCAAGGAGACGGCCATCCTGGTCTACAAGGTCTATCACGACGGCTTCAAGGCCCTGGACTTGGGCGGCTCGGCGGTGCAGAGCGTCGTGCTGATGGTCATCGTCGTCAGCCTGACCATCCTGCAGTTCCGCTTCGTCGAGAAGAAAGTGAACTACTGATGGTCGAAAGAAAACCCTGGCTGGACTGGCTGGCCCACGCCATCCTGCTGCTGGGCGTGGCGGTGGTGGCCTTTCCGCTCTACGTGACCTTCATCGCCGCTTCGCAGACGTCTGAGGCCATCTTGCATGCGCCCATGCCGCTGGTGCCGGGCGGGCATCTGATCGACAACATGGCCACGGCCCTGGGCGGCGGCACCGGTTCGGGCTCCAGCGCGCCGGTGGCCCGCATGATGTGGGTGAGCTTCGTGACGGCCATGGTGATTGCCGTCGGCAAGATCGCCATCTCGCTGCTGTCGGCCTTTGCCATCGTCTACTTCCGCTTCCCGCTGCGCCAGCTGTTCTTCTGGGCCATCTTCGTGACGCTGATGCTGCCGGTGGAAGTGCGCATCGGGCCCACCTACCAGGTGGTGGCCGACCTGCACATGCTCAACAGCTATGCCGGCCTGACCGTGCCGCTGATTGCGTCGGCCACGGCCACCTTTTTGTTCCGCCAGTTTTTCCTGACGGTGCCCGACGAGTTGGTGGAAGCCTCGCGCATCGACGGCGCCTCGCCGCTGCGCTTCTTCAAGGACGTGCTGCTGCCGCTGTCCACCACCAGCATCGCCGCCCTCTTCGTCATCCAGTTCATCTACGGCTGGAACCAGTACCTCTGGCCGCTGCTGGTGACCACCGACGAGTCCATGTACCCCGTGGTCATCGGCATCAAACGCATGATCAGCGGCGGCGAGGCGGCCAACGACTGGAACCTCGTCATGGCCACGGCCCTGCTCGCCATGATCCCGCCCGCGCTGGTCGTGATCCTGATGCAGCGCTGGTTCGTTAAAGGTTTGGTAGATACAGAGAAATAAATGGCTGCCATCTCCATCCGCAAACTCTTCAAACGCTATGGCCACGGCGCCAAGGCGGTGCAGGTCATCCACGGCGTGGACGCCGAGGTCCACGACGGCGAGTTCGTCGTCATCGTCGGCCCCTCGGGCTGCGGCAAGTCCACGCTGCTGCGCATGGTGGCGGGGTTGGAGGAGGTCAGCGAGGGCGAGATCGCCATCGGCTCTCGGGTCGTCAACAACGTCGAGCCGGCGGACCGTGACATCGCCATGGTGTTCCAGAACTACGCCCTCTACCCGCACATGAGCGTCGGCCAGAACATGGCCTACGGCCTCAAGCTGCGCAAGATGCCCAAAGCCGAGATCGACGAGCGCGTGCAGCGTGCCGCCAAGATCCTGGAGCTGAGCCATCTGCTGGAACGCAAGCCGCGCGAACTGTCCGGCGGCCAGCGCCAGCGCGTGGCCATGGGCCGCGCCATCGTGCGCGACCCGCAGGTCTTCTTGTTCGACGAGCCGCTGTCCAACCTCGACGCCAAGCTGCGCGTGCAGACACGGCTGGAGATTCAGAAACTGCACCGCGAGCTGGGCGTCACCTCGCTGTTCGTCACCCACGACCAGGTCGAGGCCATGACGCTGGCGCAGCGCATCATCGTCATGAACGGCGGCCGCATCGAGCAGATGGGCACGCCCGAGGAGGTCTACGGCCAGCCGGCCTCGACCTTCGTCGCCAGCTTCATCGGCTCGCCGGCCATGAACCTGCTGCCGGGCCGACAGCACGGCGGGCAGTTCTACATCGACGG
Organism: Roseateles sp. P4_D2; assembly: GCF_056401875.1. Lineage (NCBI taxonomy): Bacteria > Pseudomonadati > Pseudomonadota > Betaproteobacteria > Burkholderiales > Sphaerotilaceae > Roseateles > Roseateles sp. P4_D2. The sequence continues at coordinate 269,113 of NZ_JBFUIM010000007.1, forward strand.
CGCCGAGCTCGACGTGCCGCCGGGCGTGGAAGGCGAACTCACGCTGGGCCTGCGCCCCGAGCATGCGCAGCTGGCCGACCGGGGCTGGCCCCTGCGCGTGGAGATGATCGAGATGCTGGGCGCCGAGCGCCTGGTCTATGGCAAGCTGGGCGCCGGCACGCCCTTCACGCTGCGCCTGGACGCCACCCTGCCCCCACCGCAGCCGGGCGACTGGCTGCACCTGGCCTTCAGCCCCGTGCACCTGCACCGCTTCGACGCCAAGACGGGACAAAGGCTGTGAAGACGCATTGGCCCTATCCGCTGTGGCTGGCCCATCGAGGCGCCGGCAAGCTGGCGCCGGAGAACACGCTGGCGGCCTTCCGCATGGGCGCAGGCTTTGGCTTTCGTGCGTTTGAGTGCGACGTCAAGCTCAGCCAGGACGGCCAGGCCTTTTTGCTGCACGACGACACGCTGGACCGCACGACCAGCGGCCAGGGCTCGCCGGCTTCAGCAGACTGGGCACAGCTGGCCGGGCTCGACGCCGGCAGCTGGCACAGCCCCCCGTTTGCCGCCGAACCGCTGCCGCGCTTCGCCCAGATCGCCGCCTTCTGCCAGGCCAACGGCTGCGCGCTGAATGTCGAGATCAAGCCCTGCCCCGGCGAGGAGGCCCGTACCGGCGCGGCCGTCGCCCGCGAGGCCGCTCGGCTGTGGGCCGGCGCACTGCCACCGCTGTTGAGTAGCTTCAAGCCTGAAGCCATCGCTGCAGCCCGCGACGTCGAGCCCGCCTTGCCACGCGCGTTGCTGCTGGACAAGCTGTGGGACGGCTGGCCCGAGGCCGCCGAGGCGCTGGGCGTCGTCGCCGTCATCACGAACTACCGACTGATGGACCGCGCGCTGATCGACCGCCTGCATGCCAGGGGCTGGCGGGCGCTGGTCTACACGGTCAACGACGCGGCGATAGCCGAGCGGCTCATTGCCGACGGCATTGACGGAATCATCACGGACGCCGTTCGCGAACTCGGACCTCAATGAACTCGCCCCTGCTCAAGACCCTTTGCGCCGCGACCCTCGGGCTGCTCGCAGCAGTGGCCCGCGCCGCCGCACCCAACTGCGAAACCGATCCGCAGCTGCAGCTCGACCGCATCACCGAACGGGTCATCCTGGTCGGCGAGACCCATGGCAACGAGCAATCGCCGGCCTTCGTGGCCCGGCTGGTCTGCGGCCTGCTGGCACTCGATCGCCCCGTCATCGTGGCGGTGGAACGAGTCAGCCTTGAACAGCCGGCGCTGGCCCGCTACCTGGCATCGGCCGGCCGCGCCGATGACGTCCGCGCACTGCTCCGCGAGGAGGACTGGGCAGCGCCCGCGCAGGACGGACGCAGCAGCGTGGCGATGCTCAAGCTGCTGGAGCAGGTGCGGCGCTGGCGCCAGGCGGGGCAACCTGTCGAGCTGATCGCCATGGTGCAGCCCTGGAGTTCCGATGCCGCTGCCTCCGCGCCCGCCAGCGATCCCAAGCTCGTGCAGGCCCGGGAGGACCGCGGCATGGCCGACACCGTCACCGCGGCCCTCGCCCGGCATCCCGCGCACAGCGCCGTCGTGCTGGCCGGCAGCTTCCACACCGTCATCGGGTCCAAGATTCACCAGGACATCATCGGCTCGCCGTCCCTGGGCGACGTGCTCGCGACCCGCACGGCCGTCCATGTCATCGGCTTGAGCAGCGGCGCCGGTTCGTCCTGGACCTGCCGAACCAGCTGCGGCCCGAACCCGGTGCTCGCCGCCCCCTGGGATCTGCCCGATGCCCGCATCGACACCCGCGTCAGCCTCGGCGAGGTCAGCGTTTCGCCGCCGGCAGCGGCGATGCGCTGATCAACTGCGCGATGCGCGAGTAAAAGGCCACGTTGCGCGGATGCCCACAGCAACTCGTCCGTCGCGTCCTTCCGTGCGGTGAGCCCGCCAGTCCCTAACGCCTTAAGCAGCATGACTAGGGATGGGCTTTACGGGCGAAATGCGAGAACGTCTTCCAAGTTTCAGAAAAGGCTCAAAGGAGACCTGTATGAAAAGGATGCTTGCCGTGTGCGGCTTTTTGGCAGCGAGCCTGTCGTGTCAAGCCGATATTCAAGCCACCGCCTCGTTGAGCGGCTTTCACTTCGAGCTGATCGACCTCGATCTGGGTGACGGAATTTCACCTTCCCTCACGTTAAAGACGAGTACATCAGACGCAACGATCTGGACAACCACACCCGAGGGAATAACGGATCAACTGTCCGTGCAAACCGCAGTGCCCCTTACAGGCTTCTCTCGCTCGCTGACTCGCGGGGATCAGACAGGTGAGATCGAGCTGGTGAACACGAGCCTGAACAGCCTTCGCCTGACGACTTTCGTCAATTCATCGCTGGATTCGATGGCGCCACCGCATTCGGGTACCGGCACCTACGCGTACACGGGGTGGTATCCCAGCTTCATGCTCTCAGCCAAAACTCAGCTGACCATCGTTGCAGACGCCAAGCTCGCGGCGTCTTCCACCATTCCGGTCGACCCGAGCCTTGTCAATACGGCGATGGTCAATAGTCTCCTCAGCGCGTCAACGGTTGGCCAATATGACGATGATTCATTTCAGAAATTGATCAGTGGCAATAATGGATTCTCATTCACCGGCGAGAAGACGTTGTCGGTGACCGTTTCGAACGACTCGAACGAAAGCAGAAATGTGAGTGTTTCCGCCTATATCAGCTCGACCCAGGTGCTGAATCCGGTCCCAGAACCGGCAAGCATTTCCCTGTTGATGGCCGGACTTGCGTTGGTGGGCATGATTCTGAAACGGCGCAGAGGCTGACCGCCATCATTGAGCGCAACGGCACGTCGGTCGTGTGACCAGTAAATCAACAACAATGATGCCCTCGCCGCCGAACTAGCAGACAGCCACCTTTTCCCGGCTGCGAGAGACGAAGTTCGTTGTTCCCGCTGCCCCATACCGTCGCCTTGAACCATGCCACGCGCAAACTAGAGCAAAGGCAGCCAAAGTGAATTGAATGACCCCGGCTTCTAAACGCCAACCCGCATCCACTGTGGATGCGTCTAGCAAGTTGTTCAGGCCGATCAGAGTGTCCTTACTCCACAGGACAGCGCGACGGTCTGCGCTACGCCCTACAACATCACCTGCGTTGTTGATGTCAGCGGCGTTGAAGGCACCGAGATCGGTGACGGTGGCGCCGTCCCACAGGGCGGCGTGTGAGCCAGCATCGCCAGCGATATCGCTGTCACCCACCACTTGGCCTCGATCGTTTATCGCTCGAGCAAAGCTGTCAGTACCGCCCAGCGTACGTAAATCCGCAGCGATAGTGCCGTGCCACAAGATGGCATGCCTCGCCGCATTTTTCGTGATATCCCCGCGCCCACTATTTGGCCGGAATTATTAATGCCCAAAGCGAAAGTTTCACCGCCACCCAAAGTGCCGAGAAGGGTTTTGACACCGCCATTCCACAACGTTGCATTGGATTCGGAAAAAGCAGGCAAGTAGTGTTGCCCACCACTTGGTCTGTAAACCGGGAGGGCGGCTGCTGTTTCAGTCATAGAGGGAGTCCGCGGGCGGTCGTCTCGCACCACCGGCGGCGCAGCGACCAAAGACCTACGAACCCGCCGGTGAAGGCCAGCCAACCGCTGGGCTCCGGCACAGGCGACAGCGTCGCGCCGTTGAAGAATCCCGACCCGGTGCTCATGGTCTCTCCCGCGAAATTCTTGATGTCCGTCAGCTCGAAACGCACCGCGAACGGCGTTGACAGCGAAGCGCTGGTCTCAAAGCCGAACGTCGCCGTCACTGGATGGCTGTAATCGGTGTTGATCCAGCTCGCAGAGCCGCCCCCCGGATCCGCCGTCCACTGCAGCGTGATGACCTGGGGCACGCCGAAGTCAAGAGTGACGTCGCCCTTGGCATCCAGCAATGCGGCCCACGCTGCCACCGACCCTGGCCCGCTCGCCACGGGCGTCGCCAAGGCGTTGTCCCAGCTGAGTTGGAAGGTGACCGCGCTCAAATCGACCGCTGGCTTCGAGCCGAAGAAGAAAGTGGTGGTGGCCGTGCCTCCGGGAACAAAGCTGCCAGAGGTCATGTAGAGCATGACCTCATCGAAGTCAGCGACCGCGCGGGCAGACGGGCTGCACGTCAAGGCGGCAGCCACCAAAGCCAGGGTGGCCAGACGTGGCCGGGCAAGAGGGCGCACAGCACAAATGATTGACATGGTGGAACCTTCGGGTGAGGCGGATGAGAGCGCCTGTGCAGCATGCGCCCGCACCCCGTCGTGTCCAATCCCTATGCCGGCACGGTGACACGAGTCGGCTGCTTCGGCGGCGACGAATGCCTCTGCCTGACCTTGTCCCCCGCGCCATCGGCATCTTGCGCGCCGCTCAGACCGCCGCGCCCCCCAAGGTCGTGCTCTGGAGGTCGACGCTGCTAGGGAAGGTCTGGCAAGTTCAGGACACGCGCGCGTAGACGCATGTGTCGCGGGGATGCCCGTCGACACCAAGCGCCTCATTGCGCAGGATGCCTTCCAGCTCGAAGCCGCAACGTTCGGCAACCGCGCGGCTCCTGACGTTGCGCGGATCGCAGCGGATCTCGACACGGCGCGCGGACAGCACATCGAAGGCCAGGCCTGTCAGCAATCGCACGGCCTCGCTGACATGGCCCTGGCCCGCCGCCTCGGGGCGGATCCAGTAGCCGATCTCGAAGCGCCGCACCGTCCAGTCCATGCGGTGCAGGCCGGTGCCGCCCAGCAGCCGACCCGGGCTTCCATCGGCGCGGCGGGCGTAGATGTGGAAGCACAGGTCGCGTCGGGCGATGAAGTCGGCCTGCATGCGGCGCACCACCATCTCCGAGCTCTCCGCTGTCGGCGCCTCCTGGGCCCACGGCATCCAGGGGCGCAGATGCGAGATCGCCTGCGTGATGACGACGGCCAGCTCCGCGCCGACGCCGGCACGCGGCATCAGCAGCACGGTGCGCTCGCCGTCCAGGCGCTCGGGGATGTCGATCAACAGCGGATCAAGACTCATGGGCACCCTTCGCGCTGCGCGCTGTCCCGCCGGGCGGGAGCTGAGCCCCTTCGGGCGGCCGAACGGGGCTCATGCTGTCACCACTTCAACCGGCTTGGGCAGTTCGCGCACGCCGCGGATGACTGGGTGACGCCAGGCCAGGGCCGCCAGCAGGCACGCGCCTACGCCCGAGAAGGCCAGCGCCGAGCGCAGGCCCATGTGCTCGCCCAGCCAGCCACCGATCAGTGCGCCCGGCCCGGCAGGCAGCAGGATGAGCCAGCGCATCGTGCTCGTCATGCGGCCCAGCATGGGCGCCGGCGTGACGGCCTGGCGCAGCGACAGGAAGTTGATGAAGATCAGCACGGCACCGAAGCCGAAGGCGAACAGCATCACGCCAAAGCTGACCACGCCCAGATGACCCGCCGGCGCCAGCGCCAGCTGCAGCCAGCCGACACCGCAGGCCGCATAACCCAGCACCAGGCATGGCCCCGGGCCGATGCGGCGGCTGATACGGTGGCCGAAGATGCTGGCCAGCACGGTACCGGCGCCCAGCGCGACGTAGGACAGGCCGACCGTCTGCGGCGCGAGCTGCAGCTCGCGCGTTGCAAACAGGATCTGCACGACCAGGGCGGCGTTGTGGAAGAGCTGCCAGCCACCGGTGGCGGTGGCCAGGCTGATGAGCAGCTTGTGCGAGCGCACGAAAGCCAGGCCTTCCTTCAACGAGGGCCAGAAAGCGCCGCGCGTGGCCGACAGCTGCTCCTGCACGCGGATGCCACGCAGGATGACTGCCGACGCGAGCAGGGCCACGGCATCCACGGCCAAGGCCAGCGGAGCGCCCAGCAGCTTGATCAGCACGCCGGCCAGGCCCGGCCCGACGACCTCGGCGCCAGAACCGGCCAAGGCGTTCTTGGCATGCGCCTCGACAAGCCGCTCGCGTGGCACCACCTGGGTCAGCACGATCTGCGCGGCGCTGCCAGCCGTCGTGTGCACGGTGCCCAATACGAAACCAACGACATACAGCCAGCCCATGCCCAGCCAACCCATCCACGCGGCCAGCGGCACCGTGGCCACCGCGAAGGCGAGCAGGGTCTCACCCGCCACATAGACCGGCAGCTTGCGCATGCGATCCAGCAGCACGCCCGAGGGCAGCGAGAACAGCACGAAGGGCAGGATCTCCATCGCCTGCAGCAGGCCCATCTGCGTGGGGCTGGCGTTGAGCAGCACGGCGGCCGTCAGTGGCAGGGCCAGCATGGTGACCTGGCCGCCAAGGGAGGATATGAGGATGGACGACCACAGCCGCCGGTAGATCGCATCGCGCAGCAGGTCGCCGGGCGCGAGGGTGAAAAACTTGGAGAACATGACGCTGGAGGCTCCGACAGGACTCGACGGGCGGGTCAGCCCCGCCGGGATGAAACGACGCGCAGGGGCGTCAGTCGAGGTCGAGCAACTTGGTCATGCGCTGCATGCTAGCAGCGCGGCCGCGCGGTGTCGCGTGCCGGCAGTCATGGCTTGCGGACGACAAGCTCGGTGTAGCCCGTGGCCGAATCGAATTCGCGCGACAGCGAGCCGGTGGGCAGCGACTCAATCAGCAACTCGGCCGTCGTGCGCACCTCGCAGCCGGCACACACATGGCCGCCGAACACGCGACCCGCCGCATCGGACACGCTGGCATGCAGATGCGCGCCATCGGGCGTCAGGCTGCCGCTGAGCGTCAGGATTTCGAGCGGCCCGGCGATGGTGGTCGGCTCCGGTTCGCCAGCGAAGCGCAATTGCGCATGAACGAGGCTGCCGATGCCGGCGACGACAAAGCCGGTGCGGCCTTCCAGCGCGCCGCGCAGGTCGTCCCCGGGGTTCAGGCGCAAGACCTCCACTTCAGTAGCCCACGGCCGCGCCATCGCGCCGCGGATCGCTGGCCGCCACATAGCCCTCGACACCCGGATCACCCAGCCGCCAGATGAACTGGCCGGCGCCGAAGTCCTGGTAGCTGTCGTGGATGTCGCCGATCTCATGGCCGCGCGCGCGCAGCGCCTCGATGGTCGCCGCCGGCATGTGCAGCTCGACGTTGATCGACAAACCTTCGTTGAAGCGCCAGCGCGGCGCATCGCAGGCAGCCTGCGGGTTCTGGCCGTAGCAGAGCATGCGCACCAGCGTCTGCAGATGCCCCTGCGGCTGCATGTTGCCGCCCATGACGCCGAAGCTCATCACGGGCGCGCCGTCCTTCGTCAGGAAGGCCGGGATGATGGTGTGGAAGGGCCGCTTGCCCGGTGCGACCTGGTTGGGGTGGCCGGCCTCCAGCGTGAAGCAATGGCCACGGTTCTGCAGGCTGATGCCATAGCCCGGCAGCACCAGGCCAGAGCCGAAGCCCATGTAGTTGCTCTGGATGAAGCTGACCATCATTCCCGATTCATCGGCCGCGGTCAGATAGATGGTGCCGCCCTTGATGGGGTTGCCGGCACCGAAGGCCTGGGCGCGCTGCGGGTCGATGAGCTTGGCGCGCGAAGCAAGGTAGCCGGGATCGAGCAACTGGGCCGCGCTGACCGTCATCGCGCCGGGCTCGGCCACGTAGCGGTAGACGTCGGCAAAGGCCAGCTTCATCGCTTCGATCATCAGATGCTGGGCCTCGGGGCTGTCGACCTCGTGCGCCGTCACATTGCAATGCGCCAGCAGGCCCAGCGCCATCTGTGCGGCGATGCCCTGGCCGTTGGGCGGGATCTCGTGCAACGTATGGCCCGCAAAGTCCTTCGCCAGTGGTGTAACCCACTCAGGCTGATAGCCCGCCAGGTCGGCCTCGGTCAGCGCGCCGCCGGTCTCGCCCGCAAATCGAACGAGCGCCTGCGCAATCTCGCCGCGGTAGAACGCCTCGCCCTTGGACTCCGCAATCAGCTTCAGGCTGCGCGCCGCTTCCTGAAAGCGAAACAGCTCGCCCACCTCGGGCGCTCGCCCTTGCGGCAGAAAAGCCCGAGCAAAGCCGGGCTGCGATGTGAGCTCGCTCAACGCCGCCGCCATGGCCCACTTGCCCTGCACGATCGGCGGCACCGCATAGCCGCGCTCGGCGATCTCGATGGCGGGTTGCATCAGATCGGCGAACGGCAGCTTGCCGAAGCGCTCGCTCAGCGCCATCCAGCCGCCCACGGCGCCAGGCACGGTCACCGAGCCCCAGCCACGCTTGGGCATGACCTGCCCCCCGAAGAATGACGAGGTCCACGCCGCCGGCGCTGGGCCGGATGCGTTCAGGCCATGCAGCCGCTTGCCGTCCCACAGGATGCAGAACGCATCCGAGCCCAGGCCATTGCTGCAGGGTTCGACCAGCGTCATGCAGGCCGCCGTCGCGATCGCCGCATCGACCGCGTTGCCGCCCGCCTGCAGCATGCGCAACCCGGCCTGGGCCGCCAGTGGATGCGAGGTCGAGACGATGTTGCGCGCGAACAGCGGGCTGCGCCGGCTTGAATAGCCAGCGCTCCAGTCGAAGTGGGATGCGGTGTTCATGCGCCCGATTCTGCCGGTGTAAGGCTTTGCAACGTGGTCAACGATGCCGGGCGAGGCGTCGTTGTCACCCCAAGCTTGCGCAAGCCGAACCGAAATCCCCGAACCACCTTGGAGCCCTCAAGATGAACACGCTGAAGACCACGATCGCCACTGCCCTCATCACGCTCGCTTCGGGCGTGGCCCTGGCCCAGACTCCGGCTGCCACGCCGGCCACCGCTGCCACACCCGCCACGGCGGCAACGCCGGCTACCAAGGCCGCACCGGCCACCGCCGCCACGCCTGCAGTCGCCGCCACGCCGGCCGATGCAGCCAGCGCTGCCAAGCACGCCCCCAAGCACCATGCGAAGAAGCACGCTGCCGCCAAGACCGGCGACATGCCTGCCAAGACCGAAACCAAGACGCAGTAAGCGCATCAGCGCTCCGCGCAAGGCCGCAGCCCGCAATGGCTGCGGCCTTTTTGTTGCCCGATCAGCGGATCGGCGCCATCTCTTTCAGTGCCTTCACCGCACCGGCGCCCATGGCCGCGCCAAAACGCTTGGCCAGGCGCTCAGCGACGTTCTCGCGCGGCGTGTAGTCGATGACGTCCTCGGCCTTGACGACCTCGCGGGCCACATAGTCGAGGTTGCCGAAGTGGTCGGCCAGGCCCAGCTTGACGGCCTGCTCACCGTTCCAGAACAGGCCCGAGAAGGTCTCCTGCGTCTCCTTGAGCCGCTTGCCGCGGCCTTCGCGCACGACGGCGATGAACTGCTGATGGATCTGGTCCAGCATGGCTTGCGCGTAGGCGCGCTGCTTGGGGTTCTCCGGACTGAACGGGTCCAGCATGCCCTTGTTCTCGCCGGCAGTCAGCAGGCGGCGCTCGATACCGACCTTCTCCATCAAACCGGTGAAGCCAAAGCCATCCATCAGCACGCCGATGGAGCCGACGACCGAGGCCTTGTCGACATAGATTTCGTCGGCCGCTGCGGCGATGTAGTACGCGCCGGAGGCACACATCTCCTCGACGACGGCATAGACCGGCTTGTCGTACTGCTTCTTCAGCCGCTTGATCTCGTCGTAGACGATGCCGGCCTGCACCGGGCTGCCACCGGGCGAGTTGATGCGCAGCACGACGGCCTGGGCCGCGTCGTCCTTGAAGGCGTCTTTCAGCGCGGCCAGCAACTGCTCGGCGCTGGCCTCGGTGTCGGCGGCGATCTCGCCACGCACCTCGACCAGGGCGGTGTGCGGCGTCGTCGACGGCGTCACGTGCTTGCCCTGCAGCCACAAGCTGTAGACCAGCAGGGCCGCGAGCAGCAACCAGAACAGCCGGAACACCGTGCGCCAGCGCCGCTCCAGCCGGCGCTCACGCAGGAAGTCGCGGGCCAGCTGGGCCAGCAGCGTCTCGTTTTGCGGCGTGAGCTGTACCGGCACGCCGACGGGCTCGGGCATCGGGGGAGGCAGGGAGTCGTCAGAGGTGCTGCTCATATCAATCTTCAAAAGCGGGCTTGGTGTCCCGGGTCGGGTGCCAGTAGACCTCGCCATCGCGCTCGGTCAGGTCGATCTTCGTCAAGCGGCCGCGGTTACAGGGGCCCATGACGCATTGGCCGGTCGATGGTTCGTAGACGGCGCCATGGATGCTGCACATGATGAAGCGCTTGTCGCTGTCCAGGAACTCGCCTTCCTGCCAGTCCATCTCGGTGGGCACATGGGCGCAGCGGTTCAGGTAGGCGACCGCCTTGCCGTCGAAACGCAGCGCGAAGGCTCGCACCGGCTCGCGCCACTGGATGACGTCGAAGCTGACGGCCTTGCCGCGCTCCACCAGTTCGGCCGAAGCGCACAGGCGCTGCAGCGGCGCGGCTTCGGGCTCAGGCATGTGCGATCAGCCAGTCGTGCAGCTCGCGCGTCGAGTGCGCAACGAAGAGCGGCTTGAACTCGGCAAAGGTCTCGTGGTCATGCGCGCCAAAGCTGACCGCGACGCAGGGCACACCGGCATTCATGGCCAGCTGCAGGTCGTGCGTCGTGTCGCCGATCATCAGCGTGCGCTCGGGCTCGGTGCCGAACTCCTTCATCAGCTCCAGCAGCATCTGCGGATGCGGCTTGGAACGCGTCTGGTCGGCTGTGCGCGTGCCGTCGAACAAATGACCCAGTTCGCTTGACGCCAGCACGCGGTCCAGGCCCGCGCGGTTCTTGCCGGTCGCCACGGCCAGCCAGTGGTGCCGCGCCTTCAAGGCCTCCAGCATCTCCAGCGTGCCTTCGAACAGCGAGAGTTCGTGCTCCGAGGCGAGGTAGTGGTGGCGGTAGCGCAGGCCCAGCTCGGGGTAGCGCTCGGCGGCCAGGCCGGGCACGGCATGCTCGAGGGCATCGCGCAGGCCCAGGCCGATGACATAGCGGCAGTTCTCGAACCCGGGCTCAGGCAGACCGATGTCGACGGCGGCGCGCTGGATGCAGCGGGCGATCAGCGCGGTGGAGTCAAACAGGGTGCCGTCCCAGTCGAAGGCGATCAGGTCGAATTGTTGCGGGCGGGAGGTCATGAAGGGATTGTCGATGTTCGGGCTTTCGCCTTGAGACTCAGGGGCGCTCGACTTGGCGCAAGCGAGATGCATAACCGGGGATCGGCTCCAGCCGGCAAGGCTGACGGGCGCCTTCGGCGGCCGGTTCGGTGAACAGCCGGACTGCGGGCGATTCGAGTGTCACGCCGGCCTCAAGCAGGATGTCCCAGATGGCTTCGTAGCGCGCTGCCACATCGGCCGCATTGCCAGTGCAGAAGGCTTCTCTCAGCACTGCGGCGACGGGATTGCAGCTGACGGGAGAACCCTTCGGCTGATATGGCATGGTGGCGCCGCGCGCCCAGCTTGCGAAATGCGGCCTCCACGCCTCGAATTGCTCCTGATCCCCGCCTGCTTCCCAGAAGGCTGCCATGACGAAGCAGCCCTTGGCCGGCCCGGCGGCTTCGATGAGCCGGTCAAAAGCATCGAGCTGGCCTTGCTGGGTCGCCACGCCCAACAGCCAATGCGGCCCAGGCCCGCCCAGGATCATTGGCTGCTCACCGAAGTAGGACATCACCCCGGGTTCGCGCAATCGCTGCTCGATCACCGCCCACGGCAGGCCGCCAGCAGCCAATTCGTGCGCATGGCCGGCTCGCTCTTGGAGCGTCAAAGGCGCAAGGCCCCAGCGCTGCCGAAATCGCTCCACCGCGGCGTCCTCGGCACGCGCCCAGAGCTGAAGCAACCACCAACGCCGAGTTTGCATCGACGCATCCCGCAGGGACTGCTCGGCCAACCAATGGTAGAGCTCCGGATGCCGCGTACAACCGGGCCCTGCGCAAACAGCCGCGACCGCCAGAGGCATTGCGAGGCCCGACCTGCCCTGCTTGGACAAGCGCTGCCAGAAGGCCGGCATCCTCGGCTCGGCGCCCTCGACGTATTGCCCCATTGCCTCGGCCCAGGCGAATGCCTGCGATCCCGCTCGCAGGTCGCACCAAACGTCGTCGGCGGTGCCCACATCCGCCAACAGCGTGTCGCGGTGCCGGGGGCGGGCCTGCCCATTGCGCAACGGCTTCATCTCGACCGCCAGCTTCAGCCCCAACTGCTCCATCCGCTTCTGAACTGTTGCCACGCGGCGCTTGGCCAGCGCCGTCTGCGCTCTCTTGGCCGGCGACAAGTGCAGGGCCAGCTCGTTCGCCGGGCACTGCGCGGCACGCACCGCCAACTCGTTCAGGGCGACAAGGCCGTCGCGTGTCAGTCGATCGGTGCGCGCTTCGAATTGCAGGGGAATGGGCGCAGGCGGCATGATCGTCATGGCGGCCACCCACGAGCCGCCCAGAGAGGTCGCGACGATGAAGGCCGCCCGGCCCAACCGCTCAAGCGCCCGCCACAACTTCATGCGGCACTGTCCACCAGGCTTCGGCAATCGGCAGGCAATGGCGCCTCGCAGGTCACCGTCTCCCCCGTCGCCGGATGCTGGAACTGCAGCTTTCGCGCATGCAAGAACATGCGGTCGAACTTGGCACGCCCACGCGCCAGCTCGCGGTTGCGCTCGAAGTCGCCGTACTTGGGGTCGCCGACGATGGCGTGACCGGCCTGCTGCAGGTGGACGCGGATCTGGTGGGTGCGGCCGGTCTTGATGGTCACGTCCAGCAGGCTGAAATGCGGCGTGCGCTGGACGACCTTCACCAGGCTGATCGACCGCTTGGCGCCTTCCTCATCCGCCTTGCCCGGCCTCACCCAGCGCTCGCCGTCGCCGCCGACGAACTTCACAAGCGGCACGTCGATGACCTTGAGCTTGGCCGGCCACTCGCCCCAGACCAGGGCGGCGTAGGTCTTGCCCGTCTCGCGCTCGCGCAGCTGATCCTGCAGTGCCACCAGCGCGCTGCGCTTCTTGGCGATCATCAAGAGGCCGGAGGTTTCCTTGTCGAGGCGGTGCACCAGCTCCAGGAACTTGGCCGTCGGCCGCGAGCGGCGCAGCGCCTCGATGACGCCGTAGCTGACGCCCGAGCCGCCATGCACCGCCACGCCGGCCGGCTTGTCGATGACAAGCAGGTGCTCATCCTCGAACACCACCGGAAACTCACGCGCCGGCGCCTCGGGCTGAGCCGGGCGCTCGGGCAGGCGTACCGGCGGGATGCGCACCTCGTCACCAATTTCCAGCCGGGTGTCGGCCTGGGCCCGGCCTTTGTTGACCCTCACTTCGCCGGCCCGGATGACGCGGTAGACGTGGGTCTTGGGCACACCCTTGAGTTCGCGCAGCAGGAAGTTGTCCAAGCGCTGCCCGGCGGAGCCTTCGTCCACCGTGACCCGGCGCACGGCTGGCGCCGTGGCAGGGGTTTGCGTGGTGTCGGGTGGCACTTGGCCTACCCCTATAATCCTTTTCACCACGTTGCTGCCGTAAGTATTTGATTTGTTTGATTTTAGCGGCGGTAACGTGTGGCCGACGGGGCACAGCCCTGGCGGCCACAGGCGATGCAACGCGAAAGACGGCCGGCAGGTTTCCTCCCCGAGTGAGTGAACGGCCCGCTGCCCGACGCGGCAGAGCGATGACACAAGAACCCGCGAGCCCCGCTGCCCTTGATTGTTTCAAGGAACCCGGCGCCCGCAGACAACAAGGTTTCCATGGCGACAGAGCACCTGGCCTTCGGGCCGCGCGAGCTGTCACCAGCGTCCAGCAGCCCATGCAGATGAGCATGCCCCTCCCCCCACACGCACCTCTGCGGCCCCGGCTAGATCCCGGTGTGGCCGCCCTGCCCCGGCTTGTTGCCGGGCGGGTGCGCGCGGGAGCCGGCGGCTCGGCTCGCATGACCGCTGCTGCGGCGCACGCGCCAACGCCAACTGCGCGCTGACCCCCACGGTCGGCCGCGCTTTCGGTCCAGGGCGATTCCTTCCTCGGTTCTCGAGTCATTGCCCGTGCATCTTTAGCCGCCAGCGCTTTGGCTTGGCGGCGCGATGAACGTGCGCGTTTCGCGGCGGCTGACAAGCCGCCCGGCGCGAGAGGAGTGATGACATGAAACGCATGCTGATCAATGCGACGCAGCCGGAAGAGCGGCGCCTCGCGATCGTTGATGGCCAGAAGCTGCTGGACTTCGAGACCGAAATCGAAGGCCGCGAGCAGCGCAAGGGCAATATCTACAAGGCCGTCGTGACGCGGGTCGAGCCCTCGCTCGAAGCCTGCTTCGTCGACTACGGCGAGGACCGCCACGGCTTCCTGCCGTTCAAGGAAATCTCGCGCCAGTTCTTCCGCGAGGGCACCGACGTCAAGAACGCGACCATCAAGGACGCGATCAAGGAAGGCCAGGAGCTGCTGGTCCAGGTCGAGAAGGAAGAGCGCGGCAACAAGGGCGCGGCGCTGACCACCTTCGTCAGCCTGGCCGGCCGCTATCTGGTGCTGATGCCCAACAACCCGCGCGGCGGTGGCGTTTCGCGCCGCATCGAGGGCGAGGACCGCGAGGAGCTGAAGGAAAACCTCGACCAGCTCGAGTACCCCAAGGGCATGTCCCTGATCGCACGCACCGCCGGTATCGGCCGCACGGCGCCCGAGCTGCAGTGGGACTTGAACTACATGCTCAAGCTCTGGACCGCGATCGATGACGCGGCCAAGGGCGGCAAGGGCGCCTACCTGATCTACCAGGAATCCAGCCTGGTCATCCGCGCGATCCGCGACTACTTCACGTCGGACATCGGCGAGATTCTGATCGACACGGACGACCTGTACGAGCAGGCCAGCCAGTTCATGAACCACGTGATGCCCGACCAGGGCCATCGCGTGAAGCGCTACCGCGACGACGCACCGCTGTTCAGCCGCTTCCAGATCGAGCACCAGATCGAGACGGCCTTCAGCCGCACGGTGAACCTGCCGTCCGGCGGCGCCATCGTCATCGACCACACCGAAGCCCTCGTGTCGGTCGACGTCAACTCGGCCCGCTCGACCCGCGGCACCGACATCGAAGAGACGGCCACCCGCACCAACCTCGAAGCGGCCGACGAAATCGCCCGCCAGATGCGCCTGCGCGACCTGGGCGGTCTGATCGTCGTCGACTTCATCGACATGGAGGAGAGCAAGAACCGCCGTGACGTGGAACAGCGCCTGCGCGACGCGCTGCGCCAGGACCGCGCCCGCGTGCAGTTCGCCTCCATCAGCAAGTTCGGCCTGCTCGAAATGAGCCGCCAGCGCCTGCGCCCGGCACTCAGCGAAGGCAACCACATCACCTGCCCGCGCTGCAACGGCACGGGCCACATCCGCGACACCGAGTCCTCGGCACTGCAGATCCTGCGCATGGTCCAGGAAGAGGCCATGAAGGACAACACCGCCGCCGTGCACGTGCAGGTGCCGGTGGAAGTGACCTCCTTCCTGCTGAACGAGAAGCGCACCGAGATCACCAAGATCGAACTCAAGCAGCGCGTCACCGTGCTGCTGGTGCCCAACAAGCACCTCGAGACGCCGAACTACAAGCTCGAGCGCCTGCGCCACGACGACCCGCGCCTGGAGAACCTGCAGGCCAGCTACACGATGATCGAGGAGCCGACCGACGAGGTCGGCATCACGCGTCGCGGCGACGTCGAGAAGAAGAACAAGCAGGAGCCGGTCATTAAGGGCATCCTGCCCGAGCAGCCCGCGCCGGTCGCCGCACCGAAGCCCGAGCCCGTCGCGGCCGCGCCCGCACCGGCGCCCGTCGTTGCGCCCCCGCCGCCAGCACCGCAGGCCAAGGGCTTCTTCAGCCGCCTGTTCAGCTTCTTCGGCGGTGGCGATGCCGCGCCGGCCCCGGCACCTGCTGTCCAGGCGCCCGCAGCGGCGCCCGCCGCAACGGACAAGCCCAAGCGCGAAGGTGGCCGTGACGGCCGCCGCGACGGTGGCCGCCGTGGTGAGCGCGGCGAGCGTGGCGAACGCGGTGAGCGCAACGAGCCGCGTGGCCAAGGTGGCCGCCGCGATGGCAAGCCGCAGGAAGCCCGCGGTGAGCGTGCCGAACGCGGTGACCGCAAGCCGCGCGCCGAAGGCGCTGACAAGCCTGAACAGCAGCAACGCCCGGAGCGCGGCGAGCGCACCGAACGTGGTGAGCGTGCTGAACGTGGTGAGCGCACCGAACGCGGTGGTGACCGCCCGGAGCGTGGTGAGCGCCGCCCACGGGGCGAGCGCCAGGAGCGCCCGCCGGTCGAGACCGTGGCCGCCTTGCCGGTTGCCGCGCCGTTGAGCGAAGACTTGGCCGCCGTCCACGACGCGCCGCCGGCCTTTGTCGACAGCCAGGCCGAAGCCGCCCTGCCTCCGACTGGCGACACGCCGGCCGGTGAAGAGCGCCAGGGCCGTGGCCGCCGCCGTCGCCGTGGTGGCCGCGAGCGCGACGATCAGACGGGCACCGAAGGCACGGCAGAAGCCGGCGTCGAAGCACCGGCTGAAGTTGTTGCTGACGCAGGCGCCGAAACCACGCCGCCCGTCGAAGGTGATGACGCCGAGGGCCATGGCCGCGAAAGCCGCCGTCGCGGCGGTCGCAATCGCAACCGAGGCCGCCGTGAGGAAGGTGCCGTCGAAGGCCAGGAAGCCACTGCTGGCGAGGAGGCCGCTTCGGCCGCCGCGCCGATGCAGAGTTCGCTGATCGAAGACGCGATGGCCAATGCCGCCGCACCGGTCCAGGCGCCCGCAGCCGTGGCCGCCGCGCCGGCTCCGGTCGCTGCACCTGCGCCGGCCCCGGCGCCGGTTGTCCAAGCCTTCAAGCTGCCGATGGGCGAGCTTCAATCCATCGCCGAAGGTGCCGGCCTGCAATGGGTCAACTCCGACGCCGACAAGATCGCCGCTGTGCAGGCCGCCATCGCGGCCGAGCCCGCACCGGCCCCGCTGGGCCGCGAGCCGGCAGCGGTCGCCGTTGTCGACGAGGGCCCGCTGGTGCTCGTGGAAACCCGCAAGGATCTCAGCCAGGTGAAGCTGCCTTTCGAGGCATGATTCGGGTCGGCTGATCCCACCCTCCAACGCCGCTCGGCCACAAGCCGGGCGGCGTTTCTCTTTTTCAGAGCCCCAACTCCGAGGCCCCCATGACGACCACTGTCACCGCAGACGCCGCCACCGCGGCAAGCCCCGCGGCCAAGATGCCGCCGCAGATCCCCTACATCATCGGCAATGAGGGATGCGAGCGCTTCAGCTTCTATGGCATGCGCAACATCCTGACGGTCTTCATGATGACCAGCCTGCTGCTGGCCATTCCCGAGGACCTGCGCAAGGCCGAGGCCAAGGAGGTGTTCCACACTTTCGTCATCGGCGTCTACTTCTTCCCGCTGCTGGGCGGTTGGCTGGCCGACCGCTTCTTCGGCAAGTACCCGACCATCTTCTGGTTCAGCGCCGTGTACTGCGCGGGGCATGCCTGCCTGGCCCTGTTCGACGACAACATCCGGGGCTTCTACTTCGGCCTGTTCCTGATCTCGCTCGGCTCGGGCGGCATCAAGCCCTTGGTGAGTTCATTCGTTGGCGACCAGTTTGACAAGAGCAACCGGACGCTGGCGCAGAAGGTCTATGACGCCTTCTACTGGATCATCAACTTCGGCAGCTTCTTCGCGTCGCTGCTGATGCCCCTCATCCTGAAGAACTATGGCGCCAGCGTCGCCTTCGCGCTGCCGGGTCTGCTGATGCTGGCCGCCACCGTCATCCTGTGGAGCGGCCGCAAGAAGTATGTGCACCAGCCGGCGCGCGGCGCCAATCCGCACAGCTTTTTGAAGGTGGTTTGGACGGCCTTGAAGGCCGGCGGCGCTGGCGCCGCCGTGGCATCGCTTGGTCTCGTTGGTGCGGCCTACTCGCTGAGCCGCATCGATGGCCTGGGCCTCGTGCCGGCGGTCTGCCTGGCCCTCGTGCTGGTGATGGGCTTTGGCGGCGTGGGCGCGGCGATGCAGCTGGAGCGCGCGCGCGGCGTGCATCCGGACGAGGCTGTCGACGGTGTGCGTAGCGTGCTGCGCGTGCTGGTGCTGTTCGCGCTGGTCACGCCGTTCTGGTCGCTGTTCGACCAGAAGGCCTCGACCTGGGTGCTGCAGGCCGATCAGATGGCCAAGCCCGCCTGGTTCCAGTCGTCCATGATGCAGGCGCTGAACCCGGCGCTGGTGATGATCCTGATCCCCTTCAACAACCTGGTGCTCTATCCCACGCTGCAACGCATGGGCCTGCAGGTGACGGCACTGCGCCGCATGGGCGCAGGCATCGCGCTGGCGGGTGCGGCCTGGATCGTCGCCGGCGTGTTGCAGCTGTGGCTGGACGAAGGCACGACGGTCAGCATCGTCTGGCAGATGCTGCCCTATGCGCTGCTGACGCTGGGCGAGGTGCTGGTCTCGGCCACCGGGCTGGAGTTCGCCTACAGCCAGGCACCGCTGTCCATGAAGGGCACGATCATGAGCTTCTGGAGCCTGTCGGTGACCATCGGCAACCTGTGGGTGCTGCTGTCCAACGTCAGCATCAAGAGCCCGGCGGCACTGCAGGCGATCAAGTCGACCGGCTACAGCGAGACCGCCTGCCTGATGTTCTTCTTCGCCGGCTTCGCGCTCGTGGCCGCGACCCTGTTTGCGCTCGTGGCAAGGCGCTATCCGATGCTGAACAATTACCGCAGCTGAAGTGCGGCGGTGAATAGCCACCTTGGTTTCAGCGCCTGGCTCAGTAAGCTGCGCGGCACATGACAGACGCTCAAAATCGCCGCCCCTACGTCGATCCCACGCTGGTCGATCACCATGCACCACGCGCCGCGCCTGAGCCGGCGCCCGAAGCTGCGGCCTGGCAGCAGTCCTCGAACCGCCCGCGTCCGGCGGGCGCCCGGTCGCCGCGCACCCGCGTGATCCGCGAATCCAAGCGCGGCTACTTCGCCCGCCACTGGCATGGCGAGATGAGCCTGGTGCGTAGCTACTGGGTCAACAACTTCCTCGTCGCCACGCCACTGGCTTTCCTGCTGACGGGCCTGATGACCTGGATCAGCGTCAAGGGCGACTCGCTACAGGTCAGCGCCATCTCGCTGCTGGTGACCATGCCGCTGCTGCTGGCGCTGAACCTGTGGTGCATCGTCGGCGCCTGGCGTGCCGCGGCCAACTATCTGCGCGAAAGCGGCTCGGCACTCTGGGGGTGGCTGGCGCGCATCACGCTGGCATTGAGCACCCTGCAGTTGTTGGCCTCGGTGGTGTTCGGCTTCCTGCCCAGCGTGGGCGAGTACTGGTCCATGGCCCGCGGCGTCGACCCGCTGGGGCAGGCCAAGTTCAGCTTCTCCGCCGATGGCCGCAGCCTGCGGCTGGATGGTGTCATCGGCATGGGCGACGGCGAGCGACTGCGCCAACTGCTGAACAGCGAGGCAGCACGGGACCTCAAGCGCGTGGAGCTGGCATCACCGGGCGGCCGCGTGCGCGAAGCCGAGCGCATGGCCGCTGCCCTGAAGGCACGCGGACAGGCCAGCCGCGCGGTGGGCACCTGCGCCAGCGCCTGCACCCTGGTCTTCCTGGCCGGGCAGCCCCGCCATATGACGGCCACGGGCGAGCTGGGCTTTCATCGCGCATCCACCGGCACCTACAACCCGGTCTTCGAGGAACTGGCCAACCAGCAATTGGCCAAGACCTACACCGAGCTGGGCCTGCCACAGCCCATGATCGACAAGACGCTGCGTACGCCGTCGCGCAGCATGTGGTTCGTGCCGCGCGACGAGCTGGTCTCCTACGCCTTGATCGCGCCAGCGCCACCCACACTGGCGGTGCCACTGCCGGCCGCCAATGCCACGCTGGCCGATTTCGACGACGCGCTGCACATGCACCCCGTGTGGGAGGCGCTGGACAAGCGCACCCCAGGCACCGTGGACGACATCGCCAAGCGCATGCTGGCCGCCCACCAGGCCGGCGCCAGCGAGGAGGAGGTGCAAGCCACCGTGCTGTCGCCCCTGGCCCGCCAGATGCCGGATCTGCTCGGCGGCACCGACGCCGTGTTGCGCCACCGCTATGTGCAACTGGTGTCCGACCAGCTGAAGGCCCTGCGCACACCACCCGCGGGCGTCAGTGCCGGGGCCTGCCGCGACCTGCTCGACGGGCGCATGGGCGTGCGCCCGCAGCTCCCGCAGGCCTTACAGGTGCGCGAAGCCCAATGGCTGCAGGACGTGGCCAATGGCACGCTGCCACACCGGCAGCCCAAGCCGGTCAGCGCCCTTGAGATCGAGGTCCTTGAGCGCACCGTGGGGCCGACGGCCATGGGCATGCTGTCGCGCCTGTGGGTCGACGCGCCCGAGGCGGCCAAACCCAGCGTCGCTGCCAGCTGCGACCCCGCCATCGCCATGCTGGACCGCCTGCAGGGCCAGCCCCCGGCCCGCCGGGACCTGGCGGAGCGGCTGCTCTTCCAGCCATCGCGCTGATCAGGACCGCATAAGTTCGCTTGGGTGAAATTACCCAGGCCAGCTGATGCCGGTCGTCCCTTCGCCCTTTCTACGATACCGCTCGGTTGCCAATTCGGCACCGCTTTTCATGGAGTTGCTTTCGTGACCATCGCCTCCCCGCTGCGCCTGCCTTTGCTTGGCGCCCTGCTCGGCCTCAACCTCGCCGCCCAGGCGGCACCGAGCGCGCCCGCCGCCGTCAGCTTCGACACCACGCCACGTGCCGGCCAGCATCAACGACAGCAGATCGACTTGCAGGCCGTCATGAAGATGCGCGTCGAGGCCAGCCCCGAAGCCACGGAAGAGCAGCGCGCCAAGATCACCAAAGCCGCTGAGGGCATCAGCCTGATGGGGCCGATGAAGATGAGCATGCGCATGGAGCAGACCATGAAGGTAGATGCCCCGGACACCGCGGGCTGGCTGCCGCTGAGCTTGGCGGTCGGCGCCAAGGGCGGCAGCGTGGAAATCGGTGGCAAGCCCACACCGCTGCCCAGTCTAGGCAAGACCGACATGCGCATTGCAGCGCGCTTCAACCCCAAGGACTTCGGCTTCGAGGTGCAAAAGGTCGAGGGCGGCTCACCCGAGCTGAGCGAGGCCATGAGCAATCAGGGCAAGGCCGCGATCAGCGAGTCCCTGCAACTGCTCAAGGCCCTGAGCCAGCGCCCGTTGAAGGTCGGCGACAGCGTCGAGGTGCCGCTGAACATGGCCCTGCCCATGCCGCTGCCAGGCGGCGCCGGCGGCATGCAAGGCCTGGTGCGCTACACGCTGGCCCGCGTGGACAAAGGTGTGGCGCATTTCGACCTGAGCATGGATCTCAACATGAACATCGACACCCCGCTGCCCAAGCTCGCGGCTGCTGCATCCGCGGCCAGCGGCGCGGCCGCGGACGCTGCACCGCCGATGCTGCACATGCTGATCACGGGTGGTGGCAAAGGCACGAGCTCGCTGCGCCTGGCCGACCGCCTGCCACTGGCCAGCCAGCTCGCCATGGACATGAAGATGACGATGAACGGGCCCGACAACGGCCGGATGTTCATGGACATGGACATGGTCGTGCAGTCCAAGGGCGAGTCCCTCGCCAAGCCCGCTGCCGCCAAGCCAGCGGTCAAGACGGCGCCCTGAGCGGGGGCGCCAGGACTCGACTCTAAGGCGCCGACTTCTCCACGACGACAAAGGCGACGGCATAGTCCTGCTCGTCGCTGACCGTCACATGGGCGCTCAAGCCTCGGGCGGCGAACCAATCGGCCAGCGCCCCATGCAGTGCGATCTCGGGCTTGCCACTGCGCGCCTTGACAACCTCCATGGCCCGCCAGGTCATGGGCATGCGCATTCCCATGCCGATGGCCTTGGAGAAGGCCTCCTTGGCGGCGAAGCGCGTTGCCAGATAGGCCTCGCCGCGCGCGTCGACCTTGGCACGGCGCTCCCTGAAAACGGTCAGCTCGTGCGGGCCCAGCACCTTCTCGGCAAAGCGCTCACCGCGCCGCGCGAGCGTGGCTCGGATGCGGCGGATGTCGCAGACGTCGGTGCCGATGCCGTAAATCACTGGTACGCCGTGGCAATGACCTGTTGATAGCTACGCACCGTATCGGCGTAGCCCAGCTCCAATGCATCGGCGATCAGGGCATGGCCGATGGACACTTCCTGTACACCCGGGACATGGCGCAGGAACAGGCTGAGGTTGTCGCGATTCAGGTCGTGGCCGGCATTGATGCCCAGGCCGACCCTGAGCGCCGCCTCGGCCGTGGCCGTGAAACCGGCCAGCACGGCGTCCTGGCGTTCGGTACCGAAGGCGCTGGCAAAGGTCTCGGTATAGAGCTCGATGCGATCCGCGCCCAGCTCGGCCACGGCCGCCATCGCGGCCGGATGCGGGTCCATGAAGAGGCTGACGCGCACACCCAGGCTTTGCGCTTCACGGATCAACGGCTTCAGTCGCCCGGCGTCCTGCGGCAGCGTCCAGCCATGGTCGGACGTGAACTGCTCTTCCGAGTCCGGCACGAAGGTGACCTGATGGGGCCGGTGCTTGCGCACGAAGTCCATCAGGTTCTGCGTCGGGTTGCCCTCGATGTTGAACTCGGCTTGAGGCCAATCCTTCAGGAAGGCGGCGAGGTCCTCGACGTCACTGGCGCGGATATGGCGAGCATCGGGCCGTGGATGCACGGTGATGCCCTGGGCACCTGCCAGCAGGCACTGCTCAGCCGCACGCAGCACGCTGGGGATCCCGAGGTGGCGTGTGTTGCGCAACAGCGCGACCTTGTTGACGTTAACGGACAGCGCGCAGCGGGCGCCGGCGTGGGCAAGCGGGTTCATGCCCCCATCGTAGTGGAGCGTCACAACCCCTGGCGCGTCAGGGGGAGGTGCTGAGCACCATCAGCAGTCCGTCGCGCACGTCACCACCGGCCGGCAGCCAGACGACCGAGAAACTGCGCTTCGCGTCCCCGGCGGCCGTGAAGCGCTGCTGCCAGGCCGGGTTGCCGGTCTCCACGCGGCCGGCACTGGCGGCGAGCTTCCAGGCCGGCGTGGCAGCCTGCTGGTAATGGCCCAGCACGACCTCCCAGGCGGTATCGCCGGGCAGCCGGTAGAGCTGGGTGTCCACGACCCGCGCCTGCATCGCCTTGCTGACAACCACGTTGGCACGGCGAGCGGCGGACAGCGAAGGCTCACCGAAATGATCCCAGTCCACCGCCACGGCGCCGGCCGGCGGAGTGGGCAGCGCCACGACCGGCGTTGCGGTGGCGGCGGTGCTCATCATCAGCAAGCCCAGGCCGGCGAGCAGGCAGGCGCGGCGGGCCGGGTCGGTGGGAAGTTGGGACTCATGGCTTGGCATGTTCGCGGGTGACGATCCAGGTGCCGTTGAAGGCCGCACCGGCGCCGCTGCTGGCGGCCTGCTCCAGATCGGGACGGCCGTTGGGCAGGGTGCGCGTGGCGACGCTGGGCACCAGCGCCCAGAATAGCTTGTCGTCGGCACTGACCTGGTCGCTGATCTTGGCGTCCATGGCGGCCTTGACGCCGAACTGGGTCCATTCCTTCAGCACCGAGGCGGCAATGCCCACGGCCGGATTGGCACGGCCCGCGGTCTTGTCGACAACCGTCAGCACGCTCTTCAGCGTCGCATTGATCAGGTCGCCCTGCTCCTTCGCGTCCTTGGTGATGTCCTTGACCGCTGCGCTCACGGCGCCGGCGTAGTAGCCGGCCGTCTCCGCGTTGACGAAGCGCTGGCCGCCACCGGGAGCAGCAGTCTGGGCCTCGAAGCGCGCGGCCGGGTTCTCGTTCTTGCCGTTGCCCAGCGAGATCTGCGCCTGGATCTCGCCCAGGGTGTTGAAGTCCTTGGCGTTCAGCGAAGCCTTGGCATAGGCCGCCAGCGCCGAGCCGTTGGCCGTTTCGCGGTTGGCGGCCAGTTCGCGCATGACGCCATTGGTGTCGCTCAGGATCAGCTGGCCCATGCTGCGCCGCACGTTCTCGGCGGCGTCGGGCCGGCCGCGGCCCGCCAGATCGGTCATCACCGAAGCGGCGTCGGCGAAGACGCGGGCCTTGGTGTCGGCATCACCGATGCCGCTGGCGACCTTGAGCAACTGCTCCAGCGACTTGGTGTCGGTGCGCACCGCGCCGACGCCGCCACCCATGCCACCCGCGACGAGGAGGGTCTCGTTGGTGGCCGCCTTCAGTACCGCCTGGCGCTGCTCGGGCAGCAGGCCCTGCAGGGCCTGCTGGGCGGTGGCGGAATCCATGCTGCCGATCACCTCGGCGATCGCGCGAGCCTGCGGATCGTGCAGGCGCGACTCGTTCATCGTGTCGATGGCAGTTTGGTCTGTCGAGGCGCCGGCCAGCTGTTTGACGAAGTCGAGCTTGGTCTGGCTGCTGCCATGCTGACCGACGGCGGCGGCCAGGTCGGTGATGTTGTCGTCGGACAGCAGGCGGTCGCGCGAGGTCTGGCGGCCGGTGGTGCGGTCGAATGCCTGTGACAGCTTGGCCAGATCAGCGCCGCTGAGGTCGCGGGCCATCTCGTTGAAGAAGTCGCGCCGCTCGCCCTGGCTCAGCCCGCCATTGCCGAACCACGAGTCGTCGTTCATCTCGTCGGCGATCTGGCGCAACTCGTCCGCGCCGAGCTTCGCCATGACCGCCCGGCTGTCCGCCGCGTCGAGGTTGGACAGGATGGACTTGACGCTCTTGATGTCGCCGTTGGTGACGGGGTTGAACCAGCCCGTCTCCATGTGGTGGCGGATGTCCTTGACGGCGCTGTCGACGGTGTTGGGCGGCATGGTGGGCTCTCGGTCGGATTGCAAGGCGCCGGGCAGTCATGCAGCACCAGCTCATGCCGCGCATTCTTGGCAGTACCTGGCCGCGCCGAAAGCTGCGTCTGGCCCTAGCCGCGGCGCAACCCTAGCTGCGGCTGACCCTAGCCCCGTCCAGCAATTGCTGCACGTCGACCATCAGCGAGCGGGTACGCAGCTGCTGGTGGCCAAGGTGGTAGTGGAGCAAGCCGCGCAACGTGGTCTTCAGGCCTTGCAGCTCCGCCGCGCAGGCCTGACGCAGCGCGGCGGGGCTGCCGTGCAGCAGCGCGGCCTGGAGCTGGATGAGCAGCGTGCCGGGCAAGCTGGCGTCGCTGGTGGGCGGGATGAGGCCGGACTCGGGCGAGAGCTGGTAGCGGCGCGCGGGATCGATGGCAGTCTGCGTGGTCGTGACGACGCTGAGGTCGGGCAGCAGGCCCAGCTCGGCCAGCAGCCTGATCTCGAAGGCACGCAGCGCCGCGTCGCCCTCGGCCAGATGGGCCAGCGTGTCGGCGTAAGCATCGAAGAGCCGGGGATGCGGGTCGTGGCGGGCCAGCAGCTTCATCAGCAGCTCATTCAGGTAGTAGCCCGAGAACAGCGCCGCACCCGCCGGCAGGGTCGCACCGCCGCCCCACTCCGCGCTGCGCAGGGTCTGCACCTCACCGCCCTCCGCCTTGGCGGGCTTGGAGAGACTGACAGAGATGCGCTGCAACGGCAGCAGTACGGCGCGCAGCTGCGAGTAGGGCCGTTTGGCGCCCTTGGCCGCGACGGCGAGCCGGCCGGACTCGCGCGTGAACAGGTCGAGGATGAGGCTGGACTCGCTCCAGTCGTGCTGGTGCAGCACGTAGGCCTGCTGGACCGCAGGCGGGCGCGTCAGCCGCATCGGCTCGGCCGATGAACAAAGCCACAGAGGCACAGAGGCACAGGGAAATTCAAGGTTTTCCTCTGTGTCTCCGTGCCTCTGTGGCTGTGTTGTCTTTGACGATCACTCGTAGCCGTAGCTGCGCAAATGCTCTTCGGTATCCGCCCAGCCCGAGCGCACCTTGACCCACAGCTCCAGGAAGACCCGGCCATCCATCAGATGCTCCAGTTCCTGGCGCGATTCGGAGCCGATGCGCTTCAGGCGCTCGCCGCCCTGGCCGATGATCATGCCTTTGTGAGCGTCGCGCTCGACGACGATGCTGGCGCTGATACGCCGCAGCTCGCCCTCCTCTTCCCACTTGTCGATGATGACGGTGGAGGTGTAGGGCAGTTCGTCGCCGGTCAGGCGAAACAGCTTCTCGCGGATGATTTCGCTGGCGAGGAACTTCTCGCTGCGGTCGGTCAACGCATCCTCTTCGTAGAACCAGCCCTGCTCGGGCAGATAAGGCTTGAGGATCTTGAAGAGGCGGGTGACGTCGGATTCCTTCTTGGCCGACAGCGGCACGAACTCGCTGAAGTTGCGGCGCTCCTGCATGCCCTTGAGCCAGGGGGCCAGCTCCGCGCGGCGGTGCACGGCATCCAGTTTGTTGGCGATCAGCACGACCGGCTTGTCTTCAGGCAGCAGGCCCAGCACCTTGGCGTCGTCCAGGCCAAAGCGGCCGGCCTCGACGACGAAGAGCACGAGGTCGACGTCGGCCAGCACGCCGTGTACGGTGCGGTTGAGCGTGCGGTTGAGCGCGGCGTTGTGCTTGGTCTGAAAGCCGGGCGTGTCAACGAAGACGAACTGCGCCTCCTCGACAGTGCGCACGCCGGTGATGCGGTGGCGCGTCGTCTGGGCCTTGTCGGACGTGATGCTGACCTTCTGCCCGACCAGGGCGTTCAGCAACGTGGATTTGCCGACATTGGGGCGACCGACGATGGCGATGAGGCCACAACGCTGGGGAGGACCGTCAGCGGTGGCGGCGGCAGGGGGTACAGCGTCGGTGGTCATGATTTGCCTCGTTCGGCGGTGAGTCTATCCAGCAGGCGGCTGGCAGCCTCCTGCTCGGCGGTGCGGCGGGAGCGGCCTTCGCCGAGTTCGGCCACGTCCAGGGCCGGCACCGCACATTCGACCTCAAAGGTCTGGGCATGGGCCTGGCCGCGCGTCGCGACGATACGGTAGCTGGGTACGGCGATGCGGCGGGCCTGCAGCCATTCCTGCAACGCGGTCTTGGCGTCCTTGGCGAAGTCACCGGCACTGGTGGCGGTCGTGATGGTCTCGCCGAGCAGGCGGCGCACGATGGCCAAAGCAGCGTCGTAGCCAGCGTCGATGTAGGCCGCGCCCAGCACGGCCTCGACAGCATCGGCCAGGATGGACGGGCGCTGCGCGCCGCCGCCGCGGGCTTCGCCGTCGGACATCTTCAGCACCGCCGGCAAGCCCATGGCCAGCGCCAACTTGTGCAGGCTTTCCTCGCGCACGAGATGGGCGCGCACGCGGGTCAGGTCGCCTTCGTCGGAGCCGGCATAGCGCTCGTACAGCAGGCTGGATACGGCCAGGCTGAGCACGGCGTCGCCGAGAAACTCCAGGCGCTCGTTGTGATCGGCGCCGTAGCTGCGATGGGTCAGGGCGCGTGCCAGTAGTTCGGGTCGCTGGAAACGATGGCCCAGGCGCTGTTGCAGGGCCTCAAGCACGGCGCTCATCGAAGCGGAAGCAAGGTCAACGCGACTTGCCGTGGTACTTGATCAGCAGGTAGACCGGCCCGAAGAGGTCAATCTCCTTGTCCCAGGCGAACTCGATGACGACACGGTCATTGCCGTCCTTGGTCACGACGAGGTCGCTGCTCTTGAGGCTCTGGATCGAGTATTCGACGGCGATGGCTTTGTCGAACTCCTGGCGCACCTGAGGCACGGTGGAGGGGTTGCCGGCCGAGATACGATCGACCACGCGCTGCACGGTGTAGTACTCCAGCACCGTCGGGAAGACCTTCATGCCGACGACGGCCGTGGCGGCGAGAACGATGCCCCAGAACAGCAGGCCGAACAGCGTGACGCCACGCTGGCGGCGAGAGGAGGTCGGCGACGAAAGGCGGCTGCTGCTCATCTGCGTGTCAATTGAAGAAGGTACCGATGCGCTTGAGGTTACCGAAATTCATCCACACCAAGAAGGCCTTGCCGACGATGTTTTCATCCGGCACGAATCCCCAGAAGCGCGAATCACGCGAGTTGTCGCGGTTGTCGCCCAACATGAAGTAGTGTCCGGCAGGCACCTTGCAGGTTACGCCCTCGATGGTGTAGCGGCAATTCTCCTGGAAAGGGAAGGGGCCGTCGGCACGGTCGGCACGGAAGAAGGTCTGGGCCTGCGGCTGCACGAGGATCTCGTGCTCCTTGTCGCCGAGCTTCTCCAGGAAGCGGGGTCGGTAGACGCGCGGCGAGCCACTGTCGTCATAGAAATTGCCCTGGGGCTGCACCGGCGCGGCCTGGCCGTTGATATAGAGCTTCTGGTTGACGTAGCTGATCTCGTCGCCCGGGATGCCGGCCACACGCTTGATGAAGTCGGTGCTCGGGTCTTCGGGGTAGCGGAAGACCATCACATCGCCACGCTTGACGTCGTTGTTCGGGATGATCTTCTTGTTGATCACCGGCAGGCGGATGCCGTAGTGGAACTTGTTGACCAGGATGAGGTCACCGACCAGCAGCGTCGGCACCATCGAGCCCGATGGGATCTTGAACGGCTCGAACAGGAAGCTGCGCAGCAGGAAGACGACGAGGATGACCGGGAACAGGCCGGCGGTCCAGTCCAGCCACCAGGGCTGCTGCAGGATTTGCTGGCGGGCGGGCTCCACGTCGCCATCCACCCGGGCGATGCCCTGAGCAGCCAGGTTCTCGCGGCGCTTGGCGTCGTTGGACACCAGCGCGTCGGCTGCAGCGCGGCGTGCCGGCGCGAAATGAAAGCGCTCGGCCAGCCAGTAGAACAGCGTCACCGCCGTCAGGACAAAGAGCAGCAGCGCGAAGTTGCCGTTCCATCGGCCGGCGTACCAGCCGCCCAAGTAGGCCACCAGGGCCGCATACAAAACGCCGGTGAGAACGCTCATCGATTGAAGGGGCATGGGGAGTTAATCGTCGACTTGCAGGATGGCGAGGAAGGCTTCTTGCGGCACTTCCACGGAGCCGATCTGCTTCATGCGCTTCTTGCCGGCCTTTTGCTTTTCCAGCAGCTTGCGCTTGCGGGTGATGTCACCACCGTAGCATTTTGCCAGCACGTTCTTGCGCAGCGCCTTGATGTTCTCGCGGGCGATGATGTTGGCGCCGATGGCGGCCTGGATGGCCACGTCGTACATCTGGCGCGGGATCTGCTCGCGCATCTTGGCGGCCACGCCGCGGCCGCGGTACTGGCTCTGGCTGCGATGCACGATCATGGACAGCGGGTCGACCTTCTCGCCGTTGATCATGATGTCGACCTTGACGACGTCGGCCGCGCGGTATTCCTTGAACTCGTAGTCCATGGAGGCGTAGCCGCGCGAGGCGCTCTTGAGCTTGTCGAAGAAGTCCAGCACGATCTCGGCCAGCGGGATCTCGTAGGTCAGCATGACCTGCTTGCCGTGATAGGCCATGTTGAGCTGCACGCCGCGC
Source organism: Roseateles sp. P4_D2 (assembly GCF_056401875.1). Taxonomy (NCBI): domain Bacteria; kingdom Pseudomonadati; phylum Pseudomonadota; class Betaproteobacteria; order Burkholderiales; family Sphaerotilaceae; genus Roseateles; species Roseateles sp. P4_D2. The sequence continues at coordinate 298,215 of NZ_JBFUIM010000007.1, forward strand.
TTCTGATTGGCCAGCGTCATGACGACGCCGACGTAATCCTGCGGCATGTAGAGGTGCACCGTGACGATGGGCTCACGGATCTCCTTCATGCGGCCGATCTCGGGCATCTTGGACGGGTTCTCGACCTGGATGACCTCGCCGTCGTTCATCTCGACTTCGTAGATGACGCTGGGCGCGGTGGTGACGAGATCCTGGTCGAACTCGCGCTCCAGCCGCTCCTGCACGATCTCCATGTGCAGCAGGCCCAGGAAGCCGCAGCGAAAGCCAAAGCCCAGCGCCTGGCTGACCTCGGGCTCGTAGCGCAGCGACGAGTCGTTGAGGCTGAGTTTTTCCAGCGCATCGCGCAGCTGGTCGTACTCACTGGCCTCGGTCGGATACAGGCCCGCGAAGACCTGAGGCTGGATTTCCTTGAAGCCGGGCAAAGCCTCGGTGGCCGGGCCGGCATTGTTGGGCAGCTTCTTTTCCAGCGTGACGGTGTCGCCGACCTTGGCCGCCGCCAGCTCCTTGATGCCGCAGATGATGAAGCCCACCTCGCCGGCCTTCAAGCCATCGCGGTTCTCGCTCTTGGGCGTGAACACCCCCATGTGCTCGATCGGGTACACCGTGTTGGTGTTCATCATGCGGATGCGCTCGCCCTTCTTGAGCTCACCATCCACCACGCGCACCAGCATGACGACGCCGACGTAGTTGTCGAACCAGGCGTCGATGATCATCGCGCGCGGCGGGCCGTCCGGGTTGCCGCGCGGCGCCGGCATGCGGGCAATGACGGCCTCGATGATCTCGTCGATGCCCATGCCGGTCTTGGCCGAGCAAGGAATCGCGTCATCGGCGTCAATGCCGATGACGTCCTCGATCTCCGCCTTGGCGTTCTCTGGGTCGGCGGATGCCAGGTCCATCTTGTTCAGCACCGGCACGACCTGGACGCCCAGGTCCAGCGCCGTGTAGCAGTTGGCCACCGTCTGCGCCTCGACACCTTGCGAGGCATCGACGACGAGCAGCGCGCCTTCGCAGGCCGACAGCGAACGGCTGACTTCATAAGAGAAGTCCACATGCCCCGGCGTGTCGATCAGATTGAGGTTGTAGATCTGGCCGTCCTTGGCCTTGTACTGGAGTGCCGCGGTTTGCGCCTTGATCGTGATGCCGCGCTCACGCTCGAGATCCATCGAGTCCAGCACCTGCGCTTCCATCTCGCGATCGCTCAAGCCGCCGCAGCGCTGAATGATGCGGTCGGCCAACGTGCTCTTGCCGTGGTCGATGTGGGCAATGATGGAGAAGTTGCGGATGTGATTCATGGAGTCGGCTGCGGCTCTGGAGTGCTGGAGACACAACGGCAAAGCCGTTGCACCGAAGACTCATATCGCGCAGCGATGTGAAGGCGCGGGAGCGCCGTGTCGCAGGTAAAAAAAAGGCACGTCGAAGAGGCGACGTGCCTTCCAACAAAAGGTATGGCAACTGCTTGTTGGGCCTTCATTGTAGCCAAAAGGCCCTGCCGGGAAGCCGCACCAGTATTGGTTTTCCGGTCGTTGCAGGCTGCCAACAAGGAATTTTAACCACAGGTTATCCACAAGTTCCTGTGGATCGCCTGTGGATCAAATCGAGGTGTTGCCGGTGGGCGTCGATTCCACCGCCAGACACCCTTTCCAGGGCGCATCGAGCCGCCATTTTAGCGGCGGGCGCGAACAATCCCCGCCTTTATCTAAGAGTTAGCCAGCGCCAACTTCCATATTCAGTGGACAACCCGGGTCGGGGCGCTCAGCGGACATACCGCATCGCGGAAAGCCCGAGCAGACAGCCCAGGTTTTGCCGCCTCACTTGGCCGGTTTGAGCAGCACGAAACTGGTGACGTCCTCCCGGCGCACGACCAGATTCATCGCCTTGTTCTTGTCCGCCTTGGCGATCTGGGCTTGGAAGACCTTCACCGAGGACACCTCGACGTTGTCCACCGACAGGATGAGGTCCCCCTCGCGCAGCCCGGCGCGAGCGGCTGCACCCGTGGCACTGTCGACCTTGACACCGGACTTGAGCTTCATTTCCTTGCGCTGCGCATCGGTCAGTTCCGACACCTTCAGGCCAAGGGCCGCGCTGGGTGCCGTCGCCGCCGGCGCCGGCTCGTTGCCGCCTTCGCTGCCGCTACCCGGCTTCTTGCTGCGCTCGTCTTCGCCAATGGTGACGACGACATCCTTGGTCGCACCGCGGCGGAAGACGGTCAGCGTCGTCTTGGCGCCGGGCTTCACATTGGCCACGAGGCGGCGCAAGTCGGCCGCCTTGTCGACGGTCTTGCCGTCGACCTTGGTGACGACGTCGCCGCCTTCCACTCCCGCCTTCTCGGCCGGGCTGCCGGCGATGACGGAGCGGATCACGGCGCCCTGCGGCTTGCCCAGACCGATGGCCTCGGCGATTTCCTTGGTGATGTCGTCCGGCAGCACGCCCAGGTAGCCGCGCACGACACGCCCGCCAGCGCGCAGCTCATCGGCCACGCGGATCGCGTCGGCGATGGGGATCGCAAACGAGATGCCCATGTAGCCGCCGTTCTGGCTGTAGATCTGCGAATTGATGCCAATGACCTCGCCGCGCATGTTGACGAGCGGTCCGCCGGAGTTGCCGGGGTTGATGGCCACGTCGGTCTGGATCAGCGGCAGCAGATCGCCGGTGTCGCGCTGCTTGGCGCTGATGATGCCGGCCGTCACAGTGTTCTCCAGGCCGAAAGGCGAGCCGATGGCCATGACCCATTCGCCGACGCGTGACTTGTTGCTGTCGCCGACCTTCACTACCGGCAGGCCGGTCGCCTCCACCTTCACGACCGCCACGTCGGAGCGCTGGTCGGCACCGATGAGCTTGGCCTTGAGTTCGCGCTTGTCCGTCAGCGTGACGATGACTTCGTCAGCGCCCTGCACGACATGGGCATTGGTCAGCACGTAGCCATCGGCGCTGAGGACGAAGCCGGAGCCGACACCACGGCGCATGGGGCCGTCGTCGTCGGGCGTGCCGCCACCGCGCGGCGCGCCGCGGCGCTGGTTGGGCACCGGGATGCCGAAGCGGCGGAAGAACTCCTGCATCTGCTCGTTCATCTCCGCCTGGCCTTCGGCCATCTTGACCTTTTCGGAGGTACGGATGTTGACGACCGCTGGACCGACGCGCTCCACGATCTCGGCGAAGTCCGGCAGCTCGCGCGACTGCGCCACGGCGGGTGCCTGCCCCAGCGTCAGCGCCAGCGCCAGCGCCGTGCCGGAAAACAGAAAGCGCGCGCGCGCGGGGTGAAGGCGGGTCTCAGCGTGCATAAGGGAGTTCCAGGGATTCAGCAGGACAAGGCAGATGGGGCATCGAAGCGTCACTTCAAGGACGGGACTGCGAGGCGGCGGATTCCGGCAGGGCCAAGCCCCAATCAATGATCTCTGCCGGCGCCTCTCCTGGCAATCCGGCCTCCCGCGCCGCGCCAACGGCAGGCAGGGTACGGCCTGCAGCGGTCTGCGCAAAGCTAAGGCCGCCAAGTCCCTGCGCGCGCGGTGTTGTGTTCGGTGCAGCGGCGACCTGGGCGTCCGGCGCAGGCGCAGGCCGCAGCAGGCCAACGCCCAGGGCCAGGGCCACGAAGCTGGCGGCCACCGCGACGGGCGCTAACCAGTCGCGTCGGCGCGGGTGGTCGACCACCTCGGCCGGTAATTGCGCATGCAGGGCTGCGAGCAGCGCTTGAGGTTGCCGGTGCAGTTCCGGCAGTTCGGTGGCGCGAAGGCCATCACCGGCCGCATGCCAGAGCGCCCAGCGCTCGCGCAGGCCCGGGTCGCTCGCCCAGGCCGCGTTCACGCGCGCCCAATCGACCGGCGTGGCGCGGCCGTCCATGACGGCGGACAGCGCTTCGTTCAGTGAGTTGTCGGCAGCGCTCACCATCGCCGCCCTCCGCCGCCGCCCAGCAGCGGCCGCAGCCGCGCCGCGACGGCCTCGCGGGCGCGGAAGATGCGCGAGCGCACGGTGCCCGGCGGGCAGTTCATCAGGTCGCCGATCTCGTCGTAGCTCAAGCCATCCACCTCTCGCAGCAACAGCGCCCGGCGCTGATCCTCGGCCAGGGCTGCGACCGCGTCGTCCAGTTCCCGTGCCAGCTGGCGACCGGCGAGCAGGGCCTCGGGGGTCGCATCGTCGCTTGGAGTCGCGTCGGTGCCGAAAGTTCCCTCGCCGTCGTCCAGGGATTCGACGGGCCGCTGGCGGGCGCGATGGGCGTTGTGGCGTTTGGCCGCGTTGATCGCGATGCGGTAGACCCAGGTGTAGAACGCGCTCTCACCGCGAAAGGCCGGCAACGCGCGATACACGGCCAGGAAAGTCTCCTGGCAGAGGTCGGCCACGTCTTCGGGCGAGCGCACGCTGCGCGAAAGCAGCCGCTCGACGCGACGCTGGTACTTCAACACGAGCATGTCGAAGGCCGCGCGGCTGCCGCCCTGGGCTTCCCGCACCAGCAGGGCATCGGCATCGGCGTCACTCATTGCGGCGCTCGCGGTGCGGAGAACAGCGTCGCGCGCAGTGCCGTCCATTGCGTGGGCTGCTGGGTACGCGACAAAGGCAGCCAGCGTGGGCCGGGGCTGGCGCGCAGCAACAGCCAGGCATCCAGATCGATCAGCACGGCCAGTTGCACTCGGGGCCCGTCATCGCGACCGGGCTCGTCCAGCCACCAGGCTTCGCCGTCCCAGCGCAGCCGTCGCGGCAGCACGGCGGCCATGCGCCAGGCCCACCAGGCGACCAGAGGCACGGCCAGCAGAATGGGCCAGGCCAGAGCCCGGTAACTGAGTGCCCAGGCAGCCAGGCCACCCGAGGCCAAGGCCGCGATGCACGACACGAAGGCCTGCACCGCCGGTTGGGGCTGCAGATGCACGACGACCGGCGGCGTGCGGCGCATCGCCGGCGAGCGCGATCAGACGCGCTTGAAGATCAACGTGCCGTTGGTGCCGCCGAAACCGAAGTTGTTCTTCGCTGCGACGTCGATCCTCATGGGCCGCGCCTCGTTGGCGCAGTAGTCCAGGTCGCACTCGGGGTCCTGGTTGAAGATGTTGATCGTCGGCGGCGCGACCTGGTCGCGGATGGCCAGCGCGGTGAACACCGACTCGATGCCGCCCGCGCCGCCCAGCAGGTGGCCGGTCATGGACTTGGTCGAGCTGATGACCATCTGCTTGGCGTGGTCGCCAAAAGCCAGCTTGATCGCGTTGGTCTCGTTCACGTCGCCGAGCGGCGTGGAGGTGCCGTGAGCGTTCATGTACTGGACCTGGTCGGGGTTCATGCCCGCATTGCGCAGCGCCGCGCGCATGGAGCGCTTGGGGCCATCAACGTTGGGAGCGGTCATGTGGTACGCGTCCGCACCCATGCCGAAACCGGACAGCTCGCAGTAGATCTTGGCGCCGCGCTTCTTGGCGTGTTCGTACTCCTCGAGCACCAGCACGCCGGCGCCCTCGCCCAGCACGAAGCCGTCGCGGTCCTTGTCCCACGGGCGGGAAGCGGTCGCGGGGTCGTCGTTGCGGGTGGAAAGCGCGCGGGCAGCGGCAAAACCGCCGATGCCCAGCGGTGACACCGCGCCTTCGGCACCGCCCGCGACCATCACGTCGGCATCGCCGTACTCGATGAGGCGGCCAGCTTCGCCGATCGCATGCAGGCCCGTGGTGCAGGCCGTCACGATCGCCAAATTCGGTCCCTGGAAACCGAACTGGATGGAGACATGGCCCGAGATCATGTTGATGATCGAAGCCGGGATGAAGAACGGCGAGATACGGCGAGGGCCGCGGTTCATCAGCTCGGTCTTGGTGTCCTCGATCAGCGGCAGGCCGCCAATGCCGGACCCGACGAGCACGCCGATGCGCTCGGCCTGCTCTTCGGTCAATTGATCGCCGGTCGGAAGACCGGCGTCGCGCACCGCCTGCATGGACGCCGCCAGCCCGTAATGGATAAAGATATCCATGTGCCGAGCTTCTTTCGCGGGGATGTAGTCCTCGATCTTGAAGCCCTTGACCTCACCCGCGAAGTGGCACGCCAGATTGCTGGCGTCAAAACGGGTGACGGTGGCGATGCCGGAACGACCGGCGAGGATATTGGCCCAGCCTTCGGCAACGGTATTGCCGACGGGACTGATCAGGCCAAGACCGGTGACGACGACGCGGCGACGGCTCATGCAGTGCGGATCAGAGTTGCGAGAGAAAGAAAGCCTTCAGGCCTTCTGGTGCTTGACGGCGTAGTCGATCGCCAGCTGCACGGTGGTGATCTTCTCGGCTTCTTCGTCCGGGATCTCGATGCCGAACTCGTCTTCGAGGGCCATCACCAGTTCCACGGTGTCCAGAGAATCGGCGCCCAGGTCGGCAACGAAAGCCTTCTCGTTCGTAACGTCGGCTTCCGCCACGCCAAGTTGCTCGGCGATGATTTTCTTGACTCGTGCTTCGATATCGCTCATGAATCCTCCAGGAGGGATTTGCTGAAAACAGCCCAGCATTCTACGGGCTCTAGATGGACGCCCCTAGATCAGGGCGCCCGGGCCAAATCAGGCCATGTACATGCCGCCGTTGACGTGCAGCTCGGAACCAGTGATGTAAGCACCGCCCGGTGACGCCAGGAAGACGACCGCGGCGGCAATTTCCTCGGGGGCGCCCAGGCGGCCCAGCGGGATCTGCGACAGCAGTGCGGCTTTCTGGGCTTCGGGCAAGACCTCGGTCATGTCGGTGGCGATGAAGCCGGGTGCGATGCAGTTGACCGTGATGTTGCGGCTGCCCAGTTCACGGGCCAGCGAGCGCGTCAGGCCGGCCACACCTGCCTTGGCGGCAGCGTAGTTGGCCTGGCCGGCATTGCCGGAGGCGCCGACGACGGAAGTGATGTTGATGATGCGGCCCGACCGCTGCTTCATCATCGGCTTGGTGGCGGCGCGGGCGAGGCGGAAGACCGCCTTCAGGTTGGTGTCGACGACGGCGTCCCAATCGTCGTCCTTCATGCGCATGGACAGGCCGTCGCGCGTGATGCCGGCGTTGTTGACCAGCACATGCAGGCCGCCTTCCTTGGCGACGATGTCGTCCACGGCGGCCTGGCTGGCGGCCGCGTCGGTCACGTTCAGCACAATGCCACGACCGCCTTGGGGGCCAAGGGCCTCGGTGATGCCAGCGGCGCCCGATTCAGAGGTGGCTGTGCCGATGACGCGCCAGCCTTCGTTGGCCAGGGCCAGCGCGATCGCGCGGCCGATGCCGCGGCTGGCGCCGGTGACGAGGGCGACGCCCTTGGGTGCGGATTCAGTCATTTCAGCCGCCTCCCAGCAGCGCACGGGCTTCGGCCAGCGAAGCGGGGTCGAAGACGCAGGCGGCCTGCAGCTCGGCGTCGATGCGCTTGGCCATGCCGGTCAGCACCTTGCCGGGGCCGGCCTCGATGATGTGGCCGACACCGCGGGCTTTCAGCGCCTGCACGACCTCGACCCAGCGCACCGGGCCAAAGGCCTGGCGGTAGAGGGCGTCGCGCAGTGTCGCGTCGTTGTCGGTGATGGCCACGTCGATGTTGTTGATGACCGGGAAGGCGGCGGCATGGAACTGCACGGTCGCCAGCTTTTCCTTCAGCCGCTCGGCGGCCGGCTTCATCAGGCTGGAGTGAAACGGCGCGGACACCGACAGCGGCAGCGCACGCTTGGCACCGGCGGCCTTCAGGATCTCGGCGGCCTTGTCGGCGCCCACTTTGCTGCCGGCGATGACCGTCTGCTTGGGATCATTGAAGTTGACCGCCTCGACCGCCTCGCCAGTCTCGGCTGCGGCCTGGGCGCAGCCCGCGCGGACAGCCTCGCCGTCCAGCCCCAGGATGGCGTACATCGCGCCGGCGCCGACAGGCACCGCCTCCTGCATCGCCTGGGCACGAAAGCGCACCAGCGGCAGCGCATCGGCCAGGCTCAGCGCGCCGGCAGCCACCAGCGCCGTGTACTCACCCAGCGAATGACCAGCCGCAGCGACGGGCACCGCACCCGTCTCGGCGACGAAAGCGCGCCAGCAGGCGATGCCGGCCGTCAGCATGACGGGTTGGGTGTTGGTGGTCAGGTCCAGCTGCTCTTTGGGACCGGCATGGATGAGCGCACCGATGTCCTCGCCGAGGGCGGACGAGGCCTCTTCCAGTGTGCGGCGGACTTCCAGGTGGTCGCCCCAGGCGTCGAGCATGCCGACGGCCTGCGAGCCCTGGCCGGGAAAGACAACGGCGAAAGGTGCGGTCATGAGAACAATTCCAAATCAGTAGCAGTCAGAGGTGCCGATGCGGCAGCATCTGGACGGCTAGTACTTCAGCAGGGCGGCGCCCCAGGTGAAACCGCCGCCGACCCCTTCCAGCATGAGGGTGTCGCCACGCTGGATGCGACCATTGCGCACCGCGACGTCCAGCGCCAGCGGCACGGAAGCGGCCGACGTATTGCCGTGCTCGTCGACGGTGGCGATGAGCTTGTTCAGGTCCAGCTTCAGCTTCTTGGCCGTGCCCTGCATGATGCGGATATTGGCCTGGTGCGGGATCAGCCAGTCGAGGTCGGCCTCGGTCAGGCCGGCCTTCTCGAGCACCGAGCGGGCCACCTTCTCCAGCACGCCGACAGCGAGCTTGAAAACGGCCTGGCCGTCCATCTTGAGGAAGGGGCTGCCCAACACCTGGCCACCGGCGACTGTGCCGGGCGTGCATAGCACGTCGACATGGCGCGAATCGGCGTGCAACTCTGTCGCAAGGATGCCGGGCTCGGAGCTCGCACCCAGCACGACGGCGCCCGCGCCGTCGCCGAACAGCACGCAGGTCGTGCGGTCCTTGAAATCGAGGATGCGCGAAAACACTTCGGCGCCGACGATCAGAGCCTTGTTGGCAGCGCCGCTCTTGATCATCGAGTCGGCCACGCTCAGCGCATAGACGAAACCCGAGCAGACGGCCTGCACATCGAAGGCCGCGCAGCCATGCACGCCCAGCTTTTTCTGCAGCAGGCAGGCCGTGGACGGGAAGACCATGTCAGGCGTGGACGTCGCGACGATGATGAGGTCGATCTCTTCGGCAGCGATGCCGGCGGCTTCAAGCGCCGCCTGCGCGGCCGGCAAGGCGAGGTCGCTGGCAGTCTGGTCAGGCGCCGCGAAATGGCGCGCGCGGATGCCCGTGCGCTCGACGATCCAATCGTCCGAGGTCTCGACGCCGTCGGCCGCGAGGCGATCGGCCAGCGCCTGGTTGGTCACGCGGTCGGCGGGCAGGAAACTGCCGGTGCCGAGAATGCGGGAATAGCGGGAGGTAGAGGTGGCGATGGGGCTCATGCAGCCTGCGCGACGGAGTTCGCCGCGTTGTCTCCAGCATCATTCGCCTTGGCCTGAAGCGTGGCGACGATGCGGTCGTGGACCCGGTCAAGCAGCCGGTTGCGGGCGGCATCATAAGCGCGGGCCAAGGCCTGCTCGAAGGCAAAGGCGTCAGCCGAGCCATGGCTCTTGAACACCAGGCCGCGCAGGCCCAGCAGGGCCGCGCCGTTGAAACGGCGGTGGTCGACACGGTGCTTGAAGGCATTCAGCACCGGCATGGCGATCAAGCCGGCCAACTTGGTCAGCCAATTGCGATTGAACTCTTCCTTGATGAAGCCGCCCATCATGGTCGCCAGGCCTTCCGACGTCTTCAGCATGACATTGCCGACAAAGCCGTCGCAGACGACGATGTCTGTCGTGCCCTTGTAGATGTCATTGCCCTCGACATTGCCGAAAAAATTCAACTGGCCGGCCGTACCAGCGGCACGCAGCAGTTCGCCGGCATGTTTGATGGTCTCGCTGCCCTTGATGGCTTCCTCGCCGATGTTGAGCAGGCCGACGCTGGGTTCCTCGTTGCCCTCCACGGCCGACACCAGCGCGCTGCCCATGACGGCGAACTGCAGCAGGTGTTCGGCCGTGCAGTCGACGTTGGCGCCCAGGTCCAGCACGGTCGTGAAGCGACCGCGCTGGTTGGGCATGACGGTGGCGATGGCCGGGCGGTCGATGCCGTCCAGCGTCTTCAGCAGGTAGCGGGCCACGGCCATCAGCGCGCCGGTGTTGCCGGCGGACACGCAGGCATGGGCCACAGCCGGGTTGCCATCGCGGTCGGCCTTGAGCTGCTGGATGGCGACGCGCATGGACGAGTCGCGCTTGCGGCGCAGCGCGACCTCGATGGGGTCGTCCATCGTGACGACTTCGCTGGCCGCGACGACACGGCAACGCGGCCAGGCCGCAGCGGCCGTCAGTTCCTCGGGCTTGCCCACAAGGATGAGCTCGGCGCCCGGATGCTTGTCCAGAAAGGCGCGGCAGGCCGGCAGCGTGACCGAGGGGCCGTGATCGCCGCCCATGCAGTCAACAGCCAGGCGGATCGGTTCAGGCGGGGGTACTGCGGTCATGTCAGTGGTTTTCGTGAGCCACAAAGACCAAACCCGGCGCTGCGCGGTACGCAGGCCGGGTCGGCAGATTCATCGATAGTTTGGCGCCGCGCCTGGCGGCACCGGGCACCATCAGGCCGCGTCGGCCTTGCTCTTCAGCACCTTGCGACCACGGTAGAAACCGGTGGGGCTGATGTGGTGACGCAGATGCACTTCGCCGGTCGTCGGCTCGATGCCGGTACCCGGGGTGACCAGGGCATTGTGCGAACGGTGCATACCGCGCTTGGAAGGCGACTTCTTGTTTTGCTGAACAGCCATGAAATTCTCCAGACTCTGCGGGATTTGGGGGCGGACTGTGGGGCCTTGTGGTCACAACCCCGGGGAGTGAGATCAAAGCTCGAACTCCAGACCGCAGAAAAGCCCACGAGTGTAGCACCGGATGAGAAACCCGCCAAGCTGCTACTGTCGACAGCGAGAGCCAAGCGCCTGAAGCCATGGCTTCAGGCGCTGCCGCCCCGCTTCAGGGTTGCGAGCTTGGCGAAAGGGTTGGGACGCTCCTCCTCTCCTGGCTCAATCACTTCGTCCACATGGGCCAGGGGCTCGGGGCAGATCTCGTGGCGCGGCACCAGCGGCAGGGCCAGCAGCAGTTCGTCTTCGATCAATTCGCGCGCGTCGAGGTGGCGCGGCAGGGCCAGCACATCATCGTCACTGTCCGCGTCGAGCGCGGCCGCCTCGACCTCGGTGTCGACGAAGCGGATCCAGCGGTCGATATCAATGTCTTCGTGGACCGGCTGCAGGCAGCGCTGGCAGGTCAGCGCGACCTGACCGGAGGCGGTCAGGTGCAGCCAAGTCTGGGCCTTGCTGCCCTTGGGCTGGCGGATCTCGCCGTGCAGGCTCCACTGCAGCGCTGGCCAGTCACTGGCCGGCGCTTCGGGAGCGGCCGAGTCGGCCAGCCGCTCCAGCAACGTCGCCGGCCATTCGCCAGACAGGCTGGCGTCATCATGAGCGAGAGCCGCGACATCGAGCTTCTCGGGAACAAAGGCGCGCGATTTCATGGTCGAGAGTTTAGGCGGGGGAGAATGTCCCGATGCCCCAGTTGATCCTTGCCTCGACCTCCCGCTACCGACAGGAATTGCTGGCCCGGCTGCGCCTGCCGTTCGAAGCGGTTGCGCCCGACGTCGATGAAACCGCCCTGCCCGGCGAGGCCCCGGCGGCCCTGGCCGAGCGGCTGGCCTTGACCAAGGCACGCGTGGTCGCGGCGCGGTTTCCTGGTGCCATCGTCATCGGCTCCGACCAGGTTGCCGACCTGGCCGGGGAGGCCATCGGCAAACCCGGCTCCCACGAGGCCGCCACCGCGCAGTTGCGGCGAATGAGCGGCCGCGAGGTCGTGTTCCAGACCGCCGTCGCCGTCGTCGCACCGGGTCTGGCGGCCATTGAGCGCGCCGAAGTTCGTGTGCGCTTGCGTGAGCTCAGCGACTCAGCCATCGAAGCCTATCTGCGCGCCGACCAACCCTATGACTGCGCCGGCAGCGCCAAGGTGGAGAGCCTGGGCATTGCGCTGCTGGAGGCCGTCGAGTCCGACGACCCGACCGCGCTGATCGGTCTGCCGCTGATCCGCACCTGCGCCCTGCTGCGGCGCGCCGGCCTGGAGCCTCTCGCATGAACAAGGGCCGTCTGATTCTGATGCCCAATACGCTGGATTTCGGCGTGGACGATTCCCTCGACCTGCGCGAGGTGCTGCCCCAGCGGGTCATTGAGCAGGCCGCGCGGCTGACGCACTGGGCTGCCGAGAGCGCCAAGACCACGCGAGCGCTGCTCAAGCGCGTCGATGCCATTGCGCCGCTCGTCCAGCCGCTGCAGGCCATGCAGATCGTCGAATTGCCACGCCCACCCAAGGGTGGCAGGGGCGGCGGCGATGACGTGGCCGCGTGGCTGGTGCTGCTGGACCCGGTGCAGGCCGGGTACGACCTCGGATTGATCTCGGAAGCCGGCCTGCCGGCCGTGGCCGATCCGGGCGCCCGCCTGGTCGCGCTGGCCCATGAGGCCGGCATCGAGGTGGTGGCGCTGTCCGGGCCGAGCTCGCTGCTGCTCGCCGTGGCGGCCAGCGGGCTCAACGGCCAGAGCTTCGCGTTTGTCGGCTATCTGCCGGTGGACGCCGCACCTCGTACGGCACGCATCCGCGAGCTGGAGGCCTTGTCGGCCAAGGCCCAGCAGACCCAGTTGCTGATCGAGACGCCCTACCGCAACGAGGCGCTGCGCCAGGCGCTGCTGGCGGCGCTGAAGCCCGGCACGCGGCTGTCGATCAGCGTCGGCCTGACGCTGCCAGGCGGCTGGACGCAGACCGCCACCGTGGCGGATTGGCGGTCCAACGGCACCAAGGTACCCGACCGCATCCCGGCCGTGTTTTCAATCCTGGCTTAGGACTCGACCGGCGCCGGCGCAGGCTTGGCACCGAACAACGCGGCCACTTGCTTCTTGGGCTTGATGTAGCTGGACAGGCCCTTGCCTGCGCCAGCCGGCGCCGCTGCAGCCTTGGTTTTTTCCCAGGCTGGTGCCTCACCGGCAGCGCTGGCCTCGTAGGGCTTGTCGAAGAAGGGATCCTTGGGCGGGGAAGGCGGGCGATAGGTGGGCCGCACGGCGGGACGGGCCTCGAAAGAAGCTTCTCCTCGCTCCTCGCGCGGGCGCTCGAAACGCGGCGGGCGGCTGTCCTGCAGCTCGAAGGGGTCGAGGTCGATCTTGCGCTTGAGCAGCTTCTCGATGTCGGCCACCAGGCGCGCGTCAGACTTGGTGACCAGCGTGACTGCCAGGCCCGAAGCCCCCGCGCGGCCCGTGCGGCCGATGCGGTGGACGTAGTCCTCGGCATTGAAGGGCACGTCGAAATTGAAGACCGCCGGCAGGTCGGCAATGTCCAGGCCGCGCGCAGCCACGTCCGTGGCGACGAGCAGGTCCACTTCGCCGCGCTTGAAGGCGTCGAGCGACTTCAGGCGCTCATCCTGCGATTTGTCGCCATGCAGGGCGGCCGTGCGCAGGCCGTCGCGCTCGAAGGAGCGCGCCAGACGGGCCACACCCAGCTTGGAGTTGCCGAAGACGATGGCCTGGCGGATGGAGCGCTCCTTCAGGATCTGCTTCACTGCGGCACGCTTGTCGTCATCGGTGACGCTGATGAAGCGCTGCTCGACGGTCGAGGCCGCCTGATTGGGGCGGGCCGTCTCGACCAGGATGGGGTCCTGCAGATAGCTCTGGGCCAGGCGCTTGATCTCGGGCGAGAAGGTGGCCGAGAACAGCAGCGTCTGGCGCGCCTTGGGCAGGTAGCTGAGGATGCGCTGCAGGTCGGGCAGGAAGCCGATGTCCAGCATGCGGTCGGCTTCGTCGAGCACGACGTACTCGACCTGGTTGAGCACACAGTTCTTCGCTTCGATGTGGTCCAGCAGGCGGCCCGGCGTGGCGATCAGCACCTCGACGCCGGCCTTGAGCGCGGCCGTCTGCGGCTTCATGTCGATGCCGCCGAAGACGACGACGGAGCGCAGATGCGTGTGCTTGGCGTACTTCTTGACGTTCTCTGCCACCTGGTCAGCCAGCTCACGCGTGGGCGCCAGCACCAGGGCGCGCACCGGATGGCGGGCCGGCGAGACGCTGGGGTTCTCGTGCTTGAGCATGCGCTGCAGCAAGGGGATGGAGAATGCCGCCGTCTTGCCCGTGCCGGTCTGGGCGGCGCCCATGACGTCACGGCCTTCCAGAACGATGGGAATCGCCTTGGCCTGGATGGGCGTCATCGTCAGATAACCGGAATCAGCCACCGCGCGCAGCAGCTTGGGGTCCAGCGGCAGGGTGTCGAAACGGGCAGGCGCGGGCGCCTCGGCGGGCACCGCGACTGCGGACTCAGGGGTTTCTTGCATCCGGTGATTATCCCGGATAGGGGAAAAGGCCTGCCAGCCCTACTCCGGCCGGGTCACCGGCGGCCGTAATTCGGCTCGCGTATTCAGCACCATCCAGCGGGGCGTGCGGAAGCGAACGATGCGCCAATACAGCAGCACGTAGAAGACAACGAACAGCCCGAGGATGACCTGCAGCATGACGGTGTCGTCCCACCAGATCGTCGCTGGCACGACGGACAGGCTGCACAGCACCCAGAGATAGGGCGCGGTCAGGGCATTGCGGCGCGTCAGCACGGCGGCGTCCCGGCTGCCGATGGCCCAGCGCATCAGGCGGCGGTAGATGAGGCTGTGCAGGTGGATGCCATCGGGCATGCCGACCGGCCGGCCACGCACCACCTTGCGCCGGTACATGGAGAACACCGTCTCCCAGACTGGATAGGCGCACAACAGCAGCGGGAACATCGGCGAGACCTCGGGGTTGCGCACCAGCAGCAGGATGGCCAGCTCCGACAGTATGAAACCGAGGAAATAAGCCCCGCCGTCGCCCAGGAAGATCAGGCCGAACGGGTAGTTCCACATGAAGAAGCCCAGCACGGCGCCTATGACCGCGATGGCCATGGCCGCGACGAACTGGTCGCCCGCCTGCAGGGCGACATAGGCCAGGCCCGCCAGCATGATGGCCGAGCACATGGACGCCAGACCGTTCATGCCGTCGATGATGTTGATCGAATGGGCCACGCCACTGACAACCAGCAGCGCAAGCAGGTAGCCGCCCACCGTCGTGGCCGCGATCAAGTCCAGCCCGGGGATCTCGGTCACCTTGATCTGCGCGCCCAGCAGCCAGGCGCCCAGGGCGGCTGCCAGCAGCGTGGCCAGCATGCGGCGCAGCGGGCTGACGCGCTTGGTCAGGTCTTCGATGACGCCGGAGGCGAAGGCTGGCGCGCTGCACGCGAGCAGCAGCCCAGCCATGTGGCGCATGGCCGGATAACGCCAGGTGAGCAAGACCGTGCCGACGGCAAAGCCACCGAAGATGGCAAGCCCGCCAATGCGCGGCACGGGGCGGGAGTGAAACTTCTGCGGGCCGGACAGGTCATGGTCGGCCGACAGCGCACCGTGCAGGTGCGATGAACGGATGATGAGCAGCGTTGCAGCAGCTGCAATCGCAAAGCTCAGGGCGAGAATCGGAAGCATGGAATAAGAGCGCAGGCCTGGATGCGGGGCAGCGGCTGTGACCACCGTTCGGCCGACATCAGCAGTGTAACGACGGGAGACTGCGCCGGGCGCTATCCGGGTTGCCCCCAGGCGCGTAGCTAGAATCCGCGCCGATTCGAGCCCCGTCGGACGTCCGGCGTCTGGGCTGCTCCTCTCAACTTCACGCAGCCCCCATGACTAGTCCCGGTCTCTTGGAATTGCCTAAATATTCACCATCCACCGTGACTCAGACATTCGCCAAGGTAAAGCGCGGGGCGTCCACCCATCTGGCCTGCCACCTGATGGCCTCGCTGGCATTCGGCCTGCTGGCCAGCATGACCTCGCTGAGCAGCCGTGCGGCCGAGACCAACAGCAACGATTCACAGGTAGGGCCGGTGCGGCTGGTCGCACCGTCGCAGACGCCAGCGCGCCCCGCAGGCAGCGACCCGGGCAGCGAAGCACCGCGGGAATCTCAGCGCGAGCTGCAGCGCGGGCCGCAGCGGGAGTCGCTGCGCGCGCTCGATCCTTCGGAACGCGATGCGCGTCGGATTCTCGAGATGAGCGAGTTCGAACGCTACGTGCAGCGTGCCGTCGGTGAAGACGTTGAAGTGCCTCGCTTCGGCATGGAGCTGCTGAGCCCGCGCGTCGGCACGCCAGGCGAAGGTTCCAGCCAGATTCCCGGCGACTATGTCGTCAGCGTGGGCGATGAGCTGCTGGTCAACCTTTGGGGCGCTGTCGAGGCCGACCTGCGCCTGACCGTCGACCGGAACGGACGCATCACCATTCCGCGGGTCGGACCGGTCATGGTGGCGGGCCTGCGCTATGGCGACCTGAATACAGCCATCGACCAGCGGGTGAGCCAGGTGTTCAAGAACTACCGACTCAGCACCTCGCTGGGCAGGCTGCGCAGCATCCGCGTCTATGTCACGGGGTTCACGCTCAAGCCCGGCGCCTATGCAGTCAGCAGCCTGTCAACCATCGTCAATGCGCTGATCCAGGCAGGCGGGCCTTCCGCAGCTGGCAGTCTGCGTCAGATCGAATTGCGCCGCGGCGGCAAGCTGGTCAGCCAGTTCGACCTGTACGACCTGCTCCTGCGCGGCGACAAAACGGCGGATCGCGTGCTGCAGTCGGAGGACGTCGTCCATATCGGCCCTGTTGGGCAGCAAGTCGCACTGATTGGCAGCGTCAACCGCCCTGGCATCTTCGAACTCAAGCCGAGCGAGACCATTGACGACCTGTTGCGGATGGGCGCAGGCTTCAATGCGGTAGCCGACCGGTCGCGCCTGGCCGTTGAAAGCCTGGATACGCGCAACGATGCTCGCATCACCGAGTTGACCCTGCCGCAACAACTGCGCGCAACGCTCAAGAGCGGCGACCTGGTGCGCGCCTTCAACGCGACTGCCGCCTTGTTGCCCCAGCACCGCCAGAACAAGCGGGTGCGAATTGAGGGCGAAGTCCAGCGCCCAGGGGAATACATCCTCCCGCCCGGAAGCAGCCTGACGGACGCCGTCAATGCCGCCGGTGGCCTGACGCCAGGCGCCTTTGTCTACGGCGCCGAATTCAACCGGGAAAGCGTGCGCGTCACGCAGCAAACTCAGTATGAACGCGCACTGCGGGATCTCGAAACCGAGTTCGCTCGCGTTCAAGTGAGTCAGAAGGCGCTGACAGCCGATGAAGCGAACGCGCAGGGCGCGCGAGTGCAGAGCTCCAATCGACTCATAGACCGACTGCGCGCCGTCAAGCCGACCGGCCGCATCGTGCTGCAAACCGCACCCAACGCCGCTCGCCTGCCAGACTTGATGGTCGAAGACGGCGACCGCCTTACCGTGCCTGCCAGGCCAACCACCGTTGGCGTATTCGGTAGCGTCTTCAATGGTGGCAGTTTCGTGTTCCGCCCGGATGCGAGCATTGAAGACATGCTGCGCCTGGCTGGCGGCCCAACCCGCGGCGCCGACACGTCAAGCACCTTCGTGATCCGCGCCAACGGCAGCGTGGTCAGCGCCAAACAGCAGTCCTCGGGCTGGATCTCCATGGGCTCCGGCTTCTCGACACTCGCCGCCTTGCCGGGTGACACCGTCTTCGTGCCCGAGGACCTGACACGCACGAGCTTCAGCCAGGAAGCCAAGGAATGGACGCAGATCCTGTACCAGTTCGGTCTGGGCGCTGCTGCATTGAAGACTCTCAAGAACTAACGGGCAGGTTTTTCGATGCTTCCCAACAATGCGGCAAACATGCCCGTCGAATCCGAGTTGACCCTCTCCGAGTTTGCAGGCGCGCTGGGCGCTCGATGGCGCCTGCTGGTGGTCGCACCGCTCGCGACTGCCGTGCTGGGCCTGGGAGCCAGCTACCTCATTGCGCCCACGTTCATGGCCCGCACGAGCATCATGCCGCCCCAACAGCAGCAGAGCGCCGCGGCCGGCGCCCTGGCTTCTCTTGGAGCGCTGGCCGGGATATCCGGCGGTGTTCGCAATACCGGCGACCAGTACGTCACCTTCGCGCAGAGCCGCACCATCGCCGACCGCATGCTTGAGCGCTTCGACCTGAAGACGGTCTACGAAGAAAAGCTGGCGCACGACGCTCGCCTTGAGCTCATGCGCAACACCCGGATCAATCTTGGCAAGAAGGACGGTGTGATCTCCATTGAAGTGGACGACCACGATCCCAAGCGCGCTGCAGACATGGCAAACGCCTATGTTGAAGAGCTGCGCAAGCTCACCGCCGGCCTGACCCTGACCGAGGCCCAGCAGCGGCGAGCCTTCTTCGAGGGGCAGTTGAAGCAGGTGCGCACCAAGCTCGACGCCGCCCAGGCTGTGCTGCAGGGCGTTGGTGTGTCGGCCGAGACTCTCAAGGCGGAACCCAAGGCTGCGATGGAAGCCGTGGCCCGCTTGCGCGCCGAGCTCACCAGCGCCGAAGTGCGTTTGCAGATGCTCAGCAGCAGCCTGGCCGAGCACACGCCCGAGGTGCAGCAGCAGACCGCCGCGGTCACGCGGCTGCGCAGCGAACTGGCGCGTGCCGGTCAGGCTGAGCAGTCCACCGCGGGGGCGGGCTACATCGGCGCCTATCGCGAGTTCAAGTATCAGGAGACGCTGTTCGACCTGATCGCCCGCCAGTACGAACTGGCGCGCGTGGATGAAAGCCGCGACGGTGGCCAACTGCAGGTCATCGACGTGGCCCAGGTGCCGGAGCGCAAATACAAACCCAAGCGCAGCCAGCTGATGATGGCCGGTTTTGCCCTGGCCCTGATCGCAGTGGCTGCTCATACCGCGCTGGTGCTGGTCCGCCAACGCGCCAAGAGCCAGATCTAGAGCGCTGATTGCCCGGCAGAACCGTTTCTGCCTGGAAATCCAGTTCCCCCATACCGAGCAGGTCCCTGCATGAACGCCCTTTTAAAACCCATTCTCGGCCGCAAGGTCCGATTCGCTCTGGTCGGCTGCGGCCGGATTGCGAACAACCATTTCGAGTCGATCAGGAAGCTCGCCGACGACTGCGAGTTGGTCGACGTATGCGACATCGAGCCCGACGCGCTGGCGGCCGCTACCGCGTCGACCGGTGCCAAGGGCCACGGGAACCTGACGGACATGCTGGCCGCCACCACGGCCGACTGCGTGATTCTCACGACGCCAAGCGGGCTGCATTCGCGCCAGGCCATCCAGGTCGCGCAGGCTGGTTTTCATGTGATGACCGAGAAGCCCATGGCTACGCGCTGGCAGGAAGGCCTGGACATGGTCCGCGCCTGCGACGAAGCCGGCGTGCGACTCTTCGTCGTGAAGCAGAACCGTCGCAACCCAACCTTGCAGGTGCTGAAGAACGCCGTCACAGCCGGGCGCTTCGGGCGGATCTACATGGTCAACGTCAATGTGTTCTGGACCCGCCCGCAGTCCTACTACGACAGCGCCGCTTGGCGCGGCACCTGGGAGTTCGACGGCGGCGCCTTCATGAACCAGGCCAGTCACTACATCGATCTGCTGGACTGGATCGTCGGCCCGGTGGAAAGTGTCATGGCCTACACGGGCACCCTGGCTCGGGACATCGAGGTTGAAGACACCGGCGTGGCGGCGGTGAAGTGGCGCAGTGGCGCCATGGGCTCGATCAACGTGACCATGCTCACCTATCCCAAGAATCTCGAGGGGTCGATCACCATCCTGGGCGAAAAGGGCTCGGCAGTCATTGGTGGCGTGGCCGTCAACGAGATCAAGCACTGGGAGTTCCAGACGCCCGATCCGGCGGACGCCAGCATCAAGGATGCCAGTTACCAGACCACGTCGGTCTATGGCATCGGCCACCCGCTCTACTACCTCAACGTCATCGACGTGTTGCGCGGCCAGGCCAAGGCAGAGACCGATGGTCGCGAAGGACTGAAGTCCCTGGAATTGCTGATCGGCATGTACCAGTCAGCCCGCGACGGCCGCCGCGTCAACCTGCCCCTGCAGTTCTGAGCCTGCATGAGCGTCGGCATCCACCCTTCCGCCATCGTTGACGAGGGCGCGCAGATCGGCGACGGCAGCCGCGTCTGGCACTTCGTGCACATCTGTGGCGGCGCGCGCATCGGGAAGGGCTGCTCCTTCGGACAGAACGTGTTCGTCGGCAACGACGTGAGCATCGGCAACAACGTCAAGGTGCAGAACAACGTCTCCGTCTACGACGCAGTGACGCTGGAGGACGACGTGTTCTGTGGCCCGAGCATGGTGTTCACCAATGTATACAACCCCCGCTCGGCAGTGACCCGCAAGGACGAATACCGTCGCACCGTCGTGCGCCAGGGTGCGACGCTGGGGGCCAACAGCACCATCGTCTGTGGCACGACGATCGGTCGCTTCGCCTTCATCGGCGCGGGCGCCGTCGTCAACCGCGACGTGCCCGACTTCGCCCTCATGCTCGGCGTGCCGGCGCGGCAGACCGGCTGGATGAGCCGCCATGGCGAGCGCCTCGAATTCATCGACGGCGAGGCGACCTGCCCCCAAACCCATGACCGCTATCGGCTCGTTGAAGGCCGATGCGAATTGATCCAAGACTGAACATGCAATTCATCGACCTCAAGAGCCAGTACCACGCGCTCAAGACCAGCATCGACGCTCGCATCCAGAAGGTACTGGACCACGGCCAATACATCATGGGCCCCGAAGTGGCCGAGCTCGAAGCCGCGCTCGCCCAATTGACCGGCGCCAAGCACTGCATCACCGTCTCCAGCGGCACCGAGGCCCTGCTGATTGCGCTGATGGCCGAGGGCATCGGTGCCGGCCACGAAGTCATTACCACGCCTTTCACCTTCGCCGCGACGGCCGAAACCATCGTGCTGGCCGGCGCCAAGCCGGTCTACGTGGACATCAAGCCGGGCGACTGCAACATCGATCCCGCCCTCATCGAGGCAGCCATCACGCCGGCCACGCGCGCCATCATGCCGGTGAGCTTGTATGGCCAAGTCGCCGACATGGACGAGATCAACGCCATCGCCGCCAAGCACAACCTATCGGTCATCGAAGACGCGGCACAGAGCTTCGGTGCGACCTACAAGGGCCGCAAGAGCTGCAACGTCTCGAAGATCGGCGCGACCAGCTTCTTCCCCAGCAAGCCGCTCGGCTGTTATGGCGATGGTGGTGCTCTATTCACCAGCGACGATGCCCTCGCGCAGGCCATGCGCGAGATCCGCGTGCATGGCCAGAGCCAGCGGTATACCCACACCCGCGTGGGAGTAGGTGGTCGCATGGACACGCTGCAATGCGCGATCGTGCTGGGCAAGCTTGAACGCTTTGAATGGGAGATCGCCCAGCGCAAGCAACTGGGTGATCGCTACGCGGAGCTGATCAAGGCCAGTGGCGCGCCGGTCGACCTGCTACCGGTGGCCGATGACCGCGACTGCGTGTGGGCTCAGTACACAGTCAAGGTCGAGGATCGCGCGGCCGTCATCGCCGCACTTAAAGAGCAGGGCATTCCGACGGCCGTGCACTACCCGCGCCCATTGCATCGCCAGCCGGCTTACGAAAGCCCGGGCTGCCCGGCGGACAGCCTGCCACATAGCAACGCGGCTGCAGCGCGCGTCATGAGCTTGCCCATGAGCGCGGACCTCACAGAAATTCAACAGCTGCAAATCGTCGAGGCTCTCTCACGCGCGCTCCGTGGCGCTTGACTGAATTCCGCACCATCCCAGAAGGCCGGGGCAGTCAGATGAAGCGATTACTCTTTGCGCTCTTTGTCTTCTTGTACGCCGCCTCCTTCGGCTATGCCTACGTGGAGTACCTCAATCCAGTTTGGGAGTACTTCGGCTTCAAGATGTATCCCATGGACGGTGCCCGCCTCGCGGTCGGTGTATCGATGCTGGCCCTTAGCGCTTTCGCTCAGGCCCCCCGGATCACGACACCGGCCAGCTTGGTCGTCTTCGTTCTCTATTTCAATGTCTACATCCCCTGCCTGATCACGTCGCTGATGCTCAGCAGTGACGCACTGAGGCTCTATGGCCCCATGCTGCTCGCACTGACCGCCATCTTTGTGTTGGCCGGCATAGCCGCCTCCTCGTCGCAACCCGGCACACTCAAAGGCACCGATGGACTCCACCCGGGATTCGAACGCTTCGTGCTCATAGCATGGGCGCTGGCCTTTGTCATCATTGCTGCCTATTCAGGCTCGTCTCTGAGCTTGACCAGTCTCGACGATCCGGCCGCGGTTTACGAGCAGCGCACCGCGGGCGCTACTGACAATCCTGTCATCCGCTACATACAGACTTATTTCAGCAACATCTTCACGCCCACCCTGCTATGCATTGGGCTGATCAGGCGCCGTCCCCTCTGGATTGCCGGCGCCTTCGCAGGTGGTCTGTTGATGTATGCAGTCAATGCCCAGCGCACCCTGCTGCTGCTGCCGCTGATTCTGGTGGCTGTTTTCTTGCTCATCTCTCGACCACGCCTGCACCAGTACGCCGCACACACGATACTGGCTGTGTTGTCCGTTGCGATGATCTGGTCGGCACACACACAGGAGGAGAGCCTCTTTGGTGCGGCGTTCGCGGTTTTGCTGACATTCCGTACCATCGCCATTCCGGGCCTGACCGTCAGTCAGTACGAAGACCTGTTCTCAGAGATTGGTCATACCTACTGGTCCAACGTCAAGGGCTTCAGTCTATTCGTGCCGCCACCGGACTGGGCCTTCAATGAGCCCCTTTGGCCAGACCTCGGCTACATCGTTGGGGACAAGCTCTACAACAATCCCATCTTCAACGTGAACGCCAACCTGTTCGCCGGCGACGGCGTCGCGGCAGCGGGCACGGTCGGCATCCTCATCATCGGACTTGTATTCATCGGCTGGATCAAGCTTGTAGATCGGCTGTCGATGAGATGGAATACCTTGTTTGCTGCAATGGTGACATTGCCGCCCGCGATCTCGCTGACCAACGGGCACTTCTTCACAACCATGCTCTCGTTCGGCGGCATCTTTTGGTTACTGGTCTTCAGATTCGTTGAGCCACCGAAGATATCTGCACGCATGCAGGAGACTGCTCCGCAGCCCGCAGGAGACACGCCATCGTGACGGCGCGTGCGTCGTTCTGGTCAGACGTTCGCTGGCAGGCAATCGGCAACACCTCGGCCCAGGCGCTCGGTGTGCTTGGCATGCCGCTGCTGACGCGGCTGTATACGCCGGCCGACTTCGCCGCGCAAAGTGTGTTCTTGCAGTTTGCGATGTTCTTTTCCGGGCTGATGACTTGGCGCTACGAGTACTTCGTGCAGCTCCCCCGGCGTGATAGCGATGCCCTAGCCCTGCTGCGCCTTACGCTGCTGCTGGCCGTAGCTGGCTGCGTACTGCTGACGCCGTTGACATGGTTGTCAGCGCCATTGCTATCCATGGACCCAGGGCAGACACATTGGCTGTGGTTGAGCCCGATGACTGCAGCGTTGATCTCCCTATCCCTAGCCCATCAGCACTGGACGCAGCGCAAAGGCCTGTTCAAGCTGTCGGGCATGGGTGAAGTGCTGGCCAAGCTCGCCTACATTGGCACCGGTGTGCTGGCGACGTTGTGCGGCCTGGCAACATTGGGGCTGATTGCCACGATTGCTGCGGGCGCTGCAGCCAAGCTGGTCTTGCATCTGTTGGCCGGCCGCGCCGACCGACATATTGCAGCCAAGGCAGGTGGCGCCTCCAGCGCCATTCAAGCGGCTCGGACGCACGCGAGACACGCCGGCTCCATGTTTGGCTCGCACCTGCTGGGCACAGTCACAGGCTTGGTGACCATCCTTTTCATCGGCCAGTTCTACGGCAGCATCGATCTCGGCCAATACAGCCTGGTTGCGGCCACCATCTTTCTGCCGGCCGGGCTGATCGGCAGCGCAATCGGCCAAGTCTATTACCAGCGGGCTGCAGCCCTATGGTCACGGGGCGAATCCTTCGCGCCACTTTGGCGACAAACCTTCGCACGGCTCAGCGCGATTGGCGTGCTTGCGTACGCACTCATCGCCCTGCTGTCGCCTTGGGCCTATCCCTTCATCTTTGGTGATGCATGGGAGGCGGCGGGCAGGTATGCGGTCTGGATGTCGATAGCGGCCTTCTTCTCCTTCGTCAGTGCTCCCATGGACCGCTCAAGCCTGGTCGTTGGTCGCCTGCACTACCTGCCGATCTGGCACGCAGCAAGAGCACTGACCACACTGTGCGCGTTGGCCCTCGCCTGGCGCTGCGCGCTGTCCTTCGATGCTTTCATGGCCCTGCACGCCGCTCAAATGTCAGTCTTGTATGTCGTTGACCTGCTCGCCGAACGCAGCTTCGCACGCCTGTGTCCGCCCGACATGGCCCTATCACCCGTTGCACTCGCCGCACAATGAGTCATGTGCTGATGATCTGCGACTTCTACAACCAGTCGCTCAGCTATCAGGAGAACTTGCTCGAAAGGTATTTCGGCAAGTTGGGCCATCGAGTCAGTATCGTCACGGCCACTACCACCGATGTGTTCGAGTTCGTAGAAAACCGCCACGACGCTCGGCGCCCTGCAAGTATCGAGCGCCACGGTACAACGACCGTCTACAGGCAACCCTATGCCTTCAACTTCGTTTCGCGAATTCGTAAGTTCAAGGGCGTGTCGGATCTGCTGGAGCGAGAGCGCCCCGACGTCATCTTCGTCCACGACATCCAGTTCAACCTGTCCGAAGTCAGCAGGTACAGACAACGCTACCCAGGCACGCGTGTCGTACTCGACTATCACGCAGACTTCAGCAACTCGGCACGCAACTGGCTATCCCTTGCGGTTCTGCATAAGGGCTTACGGAGGCCGCTGCTACACCGATACCTCTCGATGCTCGACGCGATCTATCCGGTCACCCCGGCCAGCCAGCGCTTTCTGAACGAGGTATACGGCGTCTCCAATGACCGCATGACGTTGCTACCGCTTGGTTGTGACATGGATGCGTGCCGCCGGATTCGCAACGAACGGCGTGGGCGCCAGCTGCGTCAACAATATGGCATTGACGCCAAAGCTTTGGTCATCTTCGGCGGTGGCAAATTAGCCCGTCCCAAACGCGTGGAACGCCTGCTCCGTGCCTTCCTGACCCTGCCTGGAGATTCGACATGGCTCATCATTGCCGGAGATGCCAGCAAGGCTGACGCAGCGTACCTTGAAGAATTGCGCGGACTTGCCGGCAGTCATCCACGCATCCGCTTCACCGGCTGGCTCGATCAAGAAGCCATCCTCGCCCACCTGGATCTGGCCGACCTCGCGGTCTTCCCTGGCAGCCAATCAATCCTTTGGCAACAAGCGATCGGCATGGGCAAGCCTTTGCTGATTGGAGAACCCAAGGCAGTCATTGGCGGCGATCAGGAAGTTGGCTACCTGAACCGCCACGCCAATCTGGAGTTGTGCATAGAACCAGAGGGTGCACATGCACTCCTGAGCGCCCGCTTGTCGGCCCTGGCAGCGGACCGCACGCAAGTAGAGGATATGGCCGCTGGGGCGTTGCGCACGGCCGATGAGTTGCTCGACTGGAACGTCATCGCTACGCAGACGCTTGGAACTTGAGCATGAAGGTCTTGTTCATTGCGCCACTGCCCGACCCGGTCACCGGCCAATCGCTGGCCTGCCGGGTATTTCTCGACGAACTCGAGAAGCAATACGAGATCGACGTCATCAACATCAACAAGACCAGCCTGAAGAGCGGTGTGATGGGTGGCGCACTGGGGCGCGTGCGCGAGGTGCTGGGATTTGTCTGGCAGGCTTGGCGCCGGGCCCGGCACTGCGACCTTGTCTATTTCACGATCTCGGAGTCGGTGGCCGGCAATTTGAAAGATCTGTTGATCTACGCCGTTTGCGCCAGCCGGCTGTCGCGCATGGCCATTCACCTGCACGGCGGCGCCGGCATGAAGGCTCTGCTGCGCGACCACCCTCTGCTTGCGGCCCTCAACCGCTTCTTCTGGCGACGCATGGGTGCTGTCATCCTGCTCGGCGAGCGGCACCTGCCACTACTGGAGGGCCTGCCGCAACGATGGCGCGAGCGGCACGCCCATCTCATACCCAACTTCGCGCAGGACTATCTATTCCGCGATGTCGCCGAGATCGAGACCAAGTTCGCCGCGTCCGGGCCGCTGCGCCTGCTCTACCTGAGCAACCTGATTCCCGGTAAAGGCCACGAGGAACTGCTGGGCGCCTACCAAAGCCTGAGCCCTGCGGAACAGGCGCGAATCCGGCTGGATTTTGCCGGCGCCTTCGAAAGCGAAGCCGCCCGCGGCGAGTTCCTGGCGCGGGCCGCCGGGTTGCCCAACGTCAGCTATCACGGCATCGTCGGTGGCACAGCGAAGGCTGGGCTGCTGGGCGACGCACATGTCTTCTGCCTGCCCACCTACTACCCTTACGAGGGCCAGCCAATCTCCATCCTGGAGGCCTACGCTTCCGGCTGCGCCGTCATCACGACGGACCACAGCGGCATCTTCGACGTTTTCGCGCCGGGCGAATGCGGGCTGGCGGTACAGCCACGCTCAGCGGAGTCGATCACTGCTGCGCTGCGGCAATGCCTTGCTGATCGCCAGGCGCTACTGAGGCAAGCACTTCATAACCGTCAACTGGCGGACGAGCGCTACAGGGTTGCTACCTACAATCGCCGTCTTCTCTCGGTGCTCTCCACGCTGGACGCAGCCGCCTGACCCCCATTTGCCAGAACCATGCCCTTGCGCCCTTACCAGATCTGCTCCAACTGCATCATGGACACGTCCGACTCCGGCATCGTGTTCGACGAGCGCGGCTGGTGCGACTACTGCAACAACTACCACCGCAACATCCTGCCCAACTGGCACACCGACGAGCGCGGCGAGCGCGAGATCATGGCGCAGGTCGAGCAGATCAAGCGCGATGGCAAGGGCAAGGACCATGACTGCCTGATCGGCCTCTCGGGTGGTGTCGACAGCTCCTACGTGACCTATCTGGCCAAGGAGAAGTTCGGCCTGCGCCCGCTGCTGTATCACGTCGACGCCGGCTGGAACTCGCAGCAGGCGGTCAACAACATCGAGAAGCTGGTCGACGGCCTGGGGCTGGATCTGTTCACCGAGGTCATCGACTGGCCCGAGATGCGCGACCTGCAGCTGGCCTTTTTCAAGGCCCAGGTGCCGCACCTTGACACGCCGCAGGACCACGCCTTTTTCGCGGGCCTCTACAACTTCGCGGCCAAGAACAACGCGAAATACATCCTGACCGGTGCCAACTACTCGACCGAGTGCGTTCGCGAGCCGCTGGAGTGGCATTACCACGCGTCCGACGTGCGCCAGCTCAAGGACATCCACCGCCGTTTCGGCACGCGGCCGCTGAAGAAGTTCCCGCTCGCGGGCATCTTCCGCTTCAAGATCTACTACCGCTTCTTCAAGGGCGTCCAGGTCGTCAAGCCGCTGAACTGCGTGCCCTTCTACAAGGAAGCGGCCATGGACGAACTGGTGGACAAGTTCGGCTGGCAGAAGTACGCGCACAAGCACTACGAGTCGCGCTTCACGCGCTTCTACGAGGGCTACTGGCTGCCCAGCAAGTTCGGCTACGACAAGCGCCGCGCGCATTTCTCCAGCCTGATCCTGACCGGCCAGCTCAAGCGCGAGGACGCGCTCGCCAAGATCGCCATCCCCGCCTATGACGAGGAAACGCTGGCGCATGACTTCGAATACATCGCCACCAAGCTCGGCCTGACCGTCGCCGAGTTGCAGGCGCTGCACCGCGGCGAGCCCAAGACGTACAAGGACTACGCCAACGACATGGCCATCATCGATCTCGGCACCCGGGTGCTGCGCGCGCTCGGCGTGCAAAGGGCCATCATTCGATGATCACCATCGTCAGCTACGGCGTCGGCAATATCGGTGCGCTGGCCACCATGTACAAGCGCATGAGCATCCCCACGCGCTTCGCGACGACGGCCGCCGAGATCGAGGACGCCACGCATGTCATCCTGCCGGGCGTCGGCGGTTTCGACGATGCGATGAACCGTCTCAACGCCTCCGGGCTGCGCGAGCCGCTGGATGCGATGGTCGCCCGTGGCGGCGTGCCGGTGCTGGGCATCTGCGTGGGCATGCAGATGCTCGGTGAGTCCAGCGACGAGGGCCAATGCCGCGGCCTGGGCTGGGTTCCCGGCCAGGTGAAGCATTTCGACAGCACCGGCAGAACAGCCGGCCTGCCGCTGCCGCACATGGGCTGGAACAACGTGAACCCGGTTGCCGGCACGCCGCTGTTCAAGGGCCTTGAGACCGACGCGCGCTTTTACTTTCTGCACTCCTATTACTTCGAGTGCAGCGACCCGACCCATGTCGCTGCTCGCGCCGAGTACGGCTCGACGTTCGCCGCATCGGTGCGCAATGGCTGCATCTACGGCATGCAGGGCCACCCCGAGAAGAGCCACCATTGGGGCGCGGCCATGCTGAAGAACTTCGCCGAACTGGAGTCTTCGACATGCTGAGGCCGCGCATCACCCCCTGCCTGCTCGTGCACGAGGGCGGCCTCGTGAAGACCGTCGGCTTCAAGGATCCCAGGTACGTCGGCGACCCGATCAACGCGGTCAAAATCTTCAACGAGAAGGAAGCCGACGAGCTTGTCGTTCTCGACATCGATGCGACACGCAACGGTGTCGAGCCCGACTACAAGCTGATCCAGGACCTGGCCGCGGAATGCCGCATGCCGCTGGCCTATGGCGGCGGCGTGCGTACGCCCGAGCAGGCCAAGCGCATCATCGAACTCGGTGTCGAGAAGGTCTGCATCAGCAGCGCCGCCGTCGAGGACCCGACCTGTATCCGCCGCATCGCCGACGCCGTCGGCGGCCAGAGCGTCGTCGTCGTGCTCGACGTGCGCAAGAAGTCGGGGCTGTTCGCCAGCGGCTATGAGCTGTGCACGCACAACGCGACCAAGGCTCACAAGCTCGACCCGATCGCCTTCGCGCGTGAATGCCAGGCCCAGGGTGCCGGCGAGATCGTGCTGAACTCGGTCGATCGAGACGGCGTCATGAAGGGCTATGACCTCGAACTCGCCAAGCAGATGCGCGCCGCGCTGCGCATCCCGATGAGCGTGCTCGGCGGCGCCGGCTCGCTCGCCGACATCGAGGCCCTGATCAAGGCCTGCGGTGTCATCGGCGCCGCGGCCGGCAGCCTCTTCGTCTTCAAGGGTCAGTACCGCGCGGTACTGATCAATTACCCGCAGCCGGCCCAGAAGGACGCCCTCTTCGCCGCTGCCCTCCCCCGCTGAACATGTTTGACGACAAGACTCTGCTCATCACCGGTGGCACCGGCAGCTTCGGCAATGCCGTGCTGCGCCGCTTCCTCGACTCCGGCCTGCGTGAGATCCGCATCCTCAGCCGCGACGAGAAGAAGCAGGACGATATGCGCAAGAAGTACGCATCGCCCAAGCTGAAGTTCTACATCGGCGATGTGCGTGACCCGCGCGCGGTCGCCGGCGCCATGCGCGGCGTGGACTACTGCTTCCACGCCGCCGCGCTCAAGCAGGTGCCGTCCTGCGAGTTCCATCCGATGGAGGCTGTGCGCACCAATGTGCTGGGCACCGAGAACGTGCTCGACGCCGCCATCACGGCCGGCGTGAAGCGCGTCATCTGCCTGTCCACAGACAAGGCCGTCTACCCGATCAACGCGATGGGCATCTCCAAGGCCATGATGGAGAAGGTCATGGTCGCCGCGTCGCGCAATCTTGAGGGCACGAGCACCGTCATCTGCGGTACGCGCTACGGCAATGTGATGGCCTCGCGTGGCTCGGTCATCCCGTTGTTCGTCGAGCAGGTTCGCGCCGGCAAGCCGATCACGCTCACCGACCCGGCGATGACGCGCTTCATGATGACGCTGGACGATGCCGTCGAGCTCGTGCTCTATGCCTTCGAGCATGGCCGCAACGGCGACATCTTTGTACAGAAGGCGCCCGCGGCGACGATCCGCGTGCTGGCCGAGGCCGTGCTCGGTGTCATCGGCGCGCCCGACCATGCCATCCGCGAGATCGGCACGCGCCACGGCGAGAAGCTCTACGAGGCGCTGCTGAGCCGCGAGGAGCGCGCCGGCGCCGAGGACCTGGGCGGCTACTACCGCATCCCACCCGATGGCCGCGACCTCAACTACACCAAGTTCGTCGAGCAGGGCGAGACACGCATCCAGGACGCCGAGGACTACACCTCGCACAACACCGAGCGCCTGGATGTGGCCGGCATGACGGCGCTGCTGATGAAGCTCGACTTCATGCGCCGCCTCGCCGCTGGCGAGGCCAACGTGACGGCGGAGGATTGACGTCGTGAAGATCGGCATCACCGGTGCGTCGGGCTTCGTCGGCCGAAACCTGCAATGGCGGCTGCGCGAGGCCGGCCATGCCGACGTGCGTCTGATTTCCCATCGGGCGGGCGACGCCGAGCTCATCGAGCAGCTGAGCGGCCTGGACTTTGTCTATCACCTGGCCGGCGTGAACCGGCCGCAGGACCCGGCCGAGTTCGATGACGGCAATGCAGACTTCAGCCTGCGCCTGATCGCCATCCTGGGCAGCCTGCCCGACTCGCCACCGATCGCCTTCGCGTCGTCTACGCAGGCCTCGCTCGACAACGTCTATGGCCGCAGCAAGCGTGCCGCCGAAGACGCGCTGCTGCACTACCAGCGCCAATGCCGCGTGCCGGTCTACATCTTCC
The DNA here is from genome assembly GCF_056401875.1 of Roseateles sp. P4_D2. Classification (NCBI taxonomy): domain Bacteria; kingdom Pseudomonadati; phylum Pseudomonadota; class Betaproteobacteria; order Burkholderiales; family Sphaerotilaceae; genus Roseateles; species Roseateles sp. P4_D2. The sequence goes on from NZ_JBFUIM010000007.1 coordinate 328,703, forward strand.
GGCTGACCAACGTGTTCGGCAAATGGTGCCGGCCCAACTACAACTCGGTCGTCGCGACCTTCTGCCACAACATCGCGCGCGGCCTCACCGTCACGATCAACGACCCGGCCGCGCCGCTGCGCCTGGTCTACATCGACGACGTCATCGACCAGATGCTGGCACTGTTGGGAGCCACGCCGCCGGCCGCCGGCTTCGTCGATGTCGAGCCGACGTACGAGACGACCGTCGGCGAGCTGGCCCAGACCCTGAACGGCTTTCGCGCCACGCGCGAGGGCCTGCTGATCGACCGCGTGGGCACCGGTCTGACGCGGGCGCTATACGCCACCTACGTCAGCTACCTGCCCAGCGAGGCCTTCGCCTACCAGGTGGCTCGCCACGCCGACCCGCGTGGTGTCTTTGTCGAGATGCTGAAGACGCCGGACTGCGGGCAGTTCAGCTATTTCACGGCCGGCCCCGGCATCACGCGCGGCGAGCATTACCACCACACCAAGACCGAGAAATTCCTCGTCATCAAGGGCACGGCGCATTTCGGCTTCCGCCATATCGACAGCGGCGAGACGCATGAACTCGTCACGCGTGGTGGCGAGGCGCAGATCGTCGAGACCATCCCCGGCTGGACCCACAACATCACCAACATCGGTGAGGACGAGCTCATCGTCATGCTCTGGGCCAACGAGATCTTCGACCGCGCGCGCCCCGACACGACCGCCATGAAAGTCAAGCCATGAAGAAGCTCAAGGTGCTGACCGTCGTTGGCACGCGCCCCGAGATCATCCGGCTGTCGCGCGTCATGGCCGCGCTGGACGAACACTGCGACCACATCCTCGTCCACACGGGCCAGAACTACGACTACGAGCTCAACCAGGTCTTCTTCGACGACCTCGGCGTGCGCAAGCCCGCACACTTCCTGAACGCGGCCCAGGGCGGCGCGGCGCAGACCATCGGCAACATCATCGGGGGCATCGACACGGTGCTGGAGGCCGAGCAACCCGAGGCCATGCTGGTGCTAGGCGACACCAACTCCTGCCTGGCAGTCATTGCGGCCAAGCGCCGCAAGATCCCGATCTTCCACATGGAAGCCGGCAACCGCTGCTTCGACATGCGCGTGCCCGAGGAAACCAACCGCCGCATCGTCGACCACACGGCCGACATCAACCTCACCTACAGCACGATCGCCCGCGACTACCTGCTGCGCGAGGGCCTGCCGCCCGACCAGATCATCAAGACCGGCAGCCCGATGTTCGAGGTGCTGAACCACTACCGCGACGGCATCGCAGCGTCGGACGTGCTGAGCCGCCTCAGCCTCGATGAGCAGCGCTATTTCGTCGTCAGCGCCCACCGCGAAGAGAACATCGAATCGCCGCGCACCTTCGGCAAGCTCGTCGGCATCTTGAACGCGGTCGCCGAGGACCATGGCCTGCCCGTCATCGTGTCCACCCACCCGCGGACGCAAAAGCGCATCGATGCAGAGGGCGTCAAGTTCCACGCCGGCGTGCGGTTGATGAAGCCGCTGGGCTTCCTTGACTACGTGCGGCTGCAATCCTCGGCCATGGCCGTGCTGTCCGACAGCGGCACGATCAACGAGGAGTCGTCGATCCTCAACTTCCCCGCGCTGAACCTGCGCGAGGCCCACGAGCGCCCCGAAGGCATGGAGGAAGGCGCCGTCATGATGACCGGGCTGTCGGTGGAGCGAGTACGCCAGGGCCTGGCCGTGCTGGCATCCCAGGCTCGCGGCGAACAGCGCAGCCTGCGCCTGGTGGCCGACTACAGCATGCCCAACGTCTCCGCCAAGGTCGTGCGCATCATTCACAGCTACACCGACTATGTGAAGCGCGTGGTCTGGCGCCAGTACGACTGAGGATGCGCGTTCTCGTCGTCAGCCAGTACTTCTGGCCCGAAGCCTTTCGCGTCAACGAAATCGTCTCCGAGCTGCGTGCACGCGGCCATGAAGTGACCGTGCTGACCGGCCGGCCCAACTACCCCGGCGGCCAGGTCTTCGACGATTACGCGGCGGACCCGGCGGCGTTTGCCGAGTACCACGGCGCCGAAGTCATTCGCCTGCCCCTGCGGCCCCGCGGCAAGGGCTCGATCCGCCTGTTGCTGAATTACTGGAGCTTCGTCTTCTGGGGCTGCCTGCTGGGGCCGTGGAGGTTGCGTGGGCGTCACTTCGACGCCATCTTCTGCTTCGAGACCTCGCCCATCACCTCGGCCCTGCCGGCCGTGCTGCTGCGCCGCATCAAGCGGGCACCCCTGCTGCTGTGGGTGCTGGACCTGTGGCCCGACACCTTGTCGGCCGTCGGCATGGTGCGCTCGCCGCGGATGCTGGACTGGGTGGGTGGGCTGGTCGCCTTCATCTACAAGCGCTGTGACCTGATCCTGGGCCAGTCGCGCTCCTTCTTCGCACCCATCGAGCGTTGGTCGCGCGCACCTGAGAAGACGCGCTACTTCCCCCAGTGGGCGGAGGAAGCCTTCGACCGTGACCTGGCCGAAGTGGAGACCGCCACCGAACTGGCGCCGCACCGCGGCGCATTCAAGGTCATGTTCGCCGGCAATATCGGCGACGCGCAGGATTTCCCGGCCATCCTCGCGGCCGCCGAGACGATGCGGGAGCGCAGGGATGTCCACTGGCTGGTCGTTGGCGACGGCCGTGCGGCCGAGTGGGTGCGGGACGAGATCGCAAGGCGCCAGCTGGGCGACACCGTCTTCATGCTCGGCCGGCATCCGCTTGAGCGCATGCCCTCGTTCTTCAAGGGTGCCGATGCGCTGCTCGTGTCGCTCAAGGCCGAGCCCATCTTCGCCATGACCATTCCTGGCAAGGTCTCCGCCTACCTGTCGGCCGGCAAGCCGCTGCTGGCGATGCTCGATGGCGAGGGCGCCAAGGTGGTGGAGGAAGCAGGCGCTGGGCTGACCTGCCCTGCCAGCGACAGCGCCGCACTGGCCCATCAGGTGAGCCTGCTGGCCAGCATGTCCGAGCAGGAGCGTCTCGCCATGGGCTTGAAGGCGCGGGCGTATTGCCGCTCCCAGTTCCACCGCGACACGCTGATTGGCCAGCTCGAACAATGGCTGCAGGAGGCGAGCCAGGGCTTTCGCAAACAGCGATGAGCAGACCGCGCGTCCTGGTGCTCAACCCTCACTTCCTGCCCGGCAGCAAGGGGGGCGGTTCGGTGACGGCGGTGGTGAGCCTCGTCGCGCACCTGAAGGACGACTTCGACTTCGTCGTTGCCGCCAGCGCGCACGACCTGCACACCGCCGAGCCCTATTCCGCCGCGGCCTGCCTTGAGGCACAGAAAAAAGCCGGCGTCGCGTTGCACCATCTGCCGCGCGGCCTTGCCGGCCTCAGGTCGATGCAAAAGCTGCTGAGCCAGCCGTGGGATCTGGTCTACCTGAACAGCTTCCTGTCGCCGGTATTCACGGCCCTGCCGCTGCTGCTGCGGCGGCTGCGCCGGCTCGACCTGCCCGTGCTTCTTGCGCCCCGAGGCGAGCTCATGAGTGGCGCGCTGATGCAGCGCCGAGCAAAGAAGCTGCTCTACCTGCGGCTGCTGCGAGGGCTGGGCATGTTCCGAGGGCTGCAGTTCCATGCCACCAGCGAGACAGAGCGGCAAGGACTGCGCGACTTCGGCTTCGCTGCTGTCCACCTCGTCGCCGACCTCCCGCCGCGGGCGCAGGCATTGCCGACACCACTCTGTGCTGACGAATCAGCGCCCTTGAAGGTCGTTTTTCTCTCGCGCATCGAGACCAAGAAGAACCTGTTGTTCGCGCTGGAAGCGCTGGCCAAGGTCACGGCGCCCGTGTCCCTGGACATCGTCGGGCCTATCGGCAATGAAGCCTATTGGGACGCCTGTCGCGAGGCGACGACGCGCCTGCCCGACTGGGTGCACACCCGCTATCTCGGCCCGGTCGACCCCGAACAGGTCGTCGCCACGTTGGCGGACTACGAGTTGTTCCTGTTTCCGACCCGGGCAGAGAACAACGGCTATGTGATCCACGAGGCGCTGCTGGCGGGCTGCTCCCTGCTGATCAGCGATCAAACCCCATGGCGACATCTTGCTGCGGCCGGTGTTGGCGCCGATCTGCCGCTGCAGGTCTCGCAATTCGCACAAGCCGTGGACGCGTTTGCCGCCCTGCCTGCTGGTGAACGGCTTGCGCAGCGCCAGCGCGCTCAAGGCTACGGCGCAGCCAGGCTCAATGCCGAGGCCGACATTGCCGCGATGCGCACGCTGCTCACGCAGGCGGCGTCAGTGCATCGCTAGTGCCCGCCTTGTTCAACCTGCCCAGCAAGGGTTTCTCGACCCCTAGGTGCAGCCAGACCCCCGCCAGCACGGCGCCCGACAGCATCACGGGGTAGAGCACCCAACCCCAGGTTTGGCCGCGAAGGCCAACCCACATGGCGGCCTTGCATGCCGCGCTGATGAAGGGGTAGTGAACCAGGTAGATGCAGTAGGAAGCGTCGCCCAGAAGTTGCAGCGCGCGGTGTCGGCCGAACACGTGGCCGGCGCGCTCCGCGCTGACGAGGCCCAGCACCAGAATCGCCGCGCCGATGCCGAGCCAGAGCGTGGGCTTCAGGCCCGTGGTGACGTCGTACACACAGGCGCCCACGAATACCGCCGCACCCAGCAGCGCCACCATCCGCCCAGGCAGGGCCAGCCGACGCTGATCGAGGACGGCGCACAGCGCACCGGCCAGAAAGAGTGCCAGATAGACGGTGCCGTCAGGCCAGCACAACAGCGCCGCGGCGAGCGCGGCCACGCCCAAGGCCGGATGAAGAATCAGCGCCGCGAACAGCCCGTAGAACACCACCTCCCACTGCAGCGACCAGGCTACCGAAATGACCGGCGCTGATTCCGCCGGCACCAGCAGCAGGGCCCGCACGAGTTCAACCGGCGTCAGTTTGACGATGCCATGGGCACCGGCATAAGCCGCCAGAAAAACGATCCAGTAGATCGGGTAGATCCTGGCGAAGCGCTTCCAGAGAAATCGCCCGATCTGCCGCGGCCGATGGACGTCGCTGCGATGCGCCGAGGTGATGATGAAGCCGCTCAGCACGAAGAAGAACTCGACGCCGGCATGCCCGAACGGCGCCAGGAACGCGCTCACGCCGAAGTAGTGCTGGATGGCCAGGCCGAGGTGAAAGCACAGCACCATCAGTGCCGCAATGGCCCGGCCAGCCTGCAGGGACTGCAGCATCTGGCCGTCAGCCGAACATGTGCATTCGGGTCACCATCTCGTGCCAGTCGGGCGAGCGGTAGCCGGTGGCGGCCTCGAAACGACCGGCGTTCAAGGACCTGTCCAGGACGGGAAGCGGTTCGGCGTTGATCGTGTTGCCGCGGTCGTAGACGCGAGCCACCATCTGCAGCAGCTCGTACTTGCTGATGGCCGGCCCGGCCACATGGTAGATACCGCGCAGCTCCGGGTTGGGCAGCACGAACTCCTGGATGACGCGGGCGAGTTCGACCGTCGGCAGCGCCGAGAAGATGGCGTTGCTGAAGCCAGACACCGTACCGGACTGGGCCAGAAACCACCCCAGCAGCGCATGCGAGGTGTGGAGCTCATGGCCAATGATGGACGTCCGCAGCGTGACGGCGTTCTCATAATCCACCTCGCCCATGAGCTTGCTGCGACCGTAGAGGTCGGCGGCGTCCGGGACGTCCGACTCGGCGTAGTTGCCGGCGGCGCCCGAGAACACGCAGTCCGTGCTGATGTGGACGAGTCGTGCGCCGTGATCCTGCGCGAGCCGGGTGAGGCGATGAGGAAGCAATGCGTTGATCGGAATCGTCAGCGCGGGCGCATCGGCGCCGGCCAACTGCTTGACGATGCCGATGCAGTTGATGATGACGTCCGGACGCGCTTCGGCCAACAGCCGCCGCATCGCGGACAGGTCGCCGGCATCTTCGCAAGCAATGAACGATGCGGACGGCGCGCGCGCCCTCAGGCCCTCGACCGTTTCGACGCGCCGCACAGCGCCGACGACGGCATAGGACGGGTCTTGCGAGAACCAGCGCAGCACGGCGTTGCCCAGCATGCCATTGGCGCCGAGAACCAGGAGTCGCTTGGGGGAATGCGTCATGAGCAGGATGCCTTCAAACCACCAGACCGCGCACAGCCGTTTCCCAGTCGAGCTTCATCTCGACGAGGCGGGCAGCCAGGCGGGGTGGGGCCTCGGCCACGGTCGCGAGGCCATCGACGAACGGGCGCCCACCGGCGGCCGTCGGGCGCATGGCCCGAGCCAGGACATAGCGGATGCGCGCCTGTCTCAGCGTCCTTCGCTCGCGAGCGACCGCGGCCTGCAAACCCGGCAACGGCGTGCCCAGCATTTCGGCAGCTTCTGACGTCGCCTGCGCGATCTCCGATTTGAACTCCGGGTGACGCATGCTGCACGTGCCCAGCAATCGCACGAAGTTGAACTCGGTCAGGGTCGAGGGTGCCAGGTGCTTCAAGGTTTCGAGCGCGGCGTGCGCCCAGACGGTTTCCACCGAAAAGAACTTGGGCACCCCCGGGCTCCAGCCCGAGGCGACAAAGCTGCTGGTCTGCGACTCGGCGCTGAGTTGGCCCTTGTGGGTGTTCATCGCACTGCGCCCGGTATTGCTGCCACCGGAGGCGCCCGGGATGGACAAGGGGAAGTCAACGACCAGGAATCGATCGGCACAGGCCGCCAGGCCCACGGCGCCGGAGACGTCGGGGCTCGAACCATGGAAGTACTGCCCTGAACGCTCGCGAATGCGTTCCATCAGCGTGCGGCGAACGACGCCGTGATAGATCTTGGGCAGGCCGTCCGTGCCCTGCGCGGCTTCGCGCAAAGCCAGGGCCAGCGCCTCGGAAGCCAGGCAAACCTTGCCACCGCCCATCTGCTTGGCGAAATACAGCCTGGAGGCGTGGCTGGCGCCGAAATGGCGTGAGCGGAAGTCCGGCCAGACATAGTTGGCCACCACATTGGGAGCGATCAGGTCGACGCGCTTTTGATGCGCCCACTGCGTCGCATCAAGCAGCGCACCGGAAATGGTGTCGTCATCCCCGATCAGGCACAGGTATTCGCCCTTGCTGGCTGCGACGGCGGCGTTGTGGTTGCCGGTCATGTCCAGCTTCTGCGCAGGCCTGAAATAGTTCAGGCGCGGGTCACGGCCGAGCGGGTGTTCCGCCACCCAGCGCGCCAGTTCGCCGTCGGTGCTGGTGTCGCTGACCACCAGTTCCAGTCTCTCGTCGCCCTGGCTGAGCACCGACTCGATCGCATGCATTGCGTAGCGGGCACGATTGTGCGTGGGTATCACAACAGACAAAAGCGGCGGCATGGGGTCGTCAGAGCGGATCAAGGCTGGGCATTGTCTTAGATCGCTGCCGCAGGGCATGCACAGCGCCGATCACGCAAAGCACGCTCACCAGCAGCCAGGCAGATATCCGCAACGCCGAGTTGGGTAGCAGCAGCCCCACGAAACCGAAGGGGGTCAGCATCAGCAGGGCGAGCGCCCGCCTGTCGAACAGCCGCCCGCCTCCGTGCAATGGCAGGCGCTGCGCCGCCACGACCAGCAACACGGCATCGAGCACCACGCGCGCCAGCCAGACCCAGGCCGCGGCCTCAATGCCCAGATGAGACGCAGCCCAGGCCAGCGCCACGAGGAACAAAGGCAGTTCGAGGAGATGAAGCTTGGCCGTCGTCGCGGCCTGCCCGGCGCTTTGCAAGGCGGTGTAGGGCAGTTGGGCCAACCCGGTCACGAACATGCCGAGCGAGAAGATCAGCAGGCAGCCCTGGGCCTCGGTCGCAAACGCGGCACCAAGCCAGATCGACAGCAACGGGCCGGCAAAGGTGGCCAGACCCAAGGTGATGGGCAGCAGGACCAGACTCAAGCCGAGCACTGCCTGCCTGCACAGGCGCGCGGCGTCGTGCTCCCGCTGCGCGATCTGCGCCGCCAGCGCCGGGAAAAGCACCGCCGTCAGTGCGCCTGGCAGGATCCAGAGCTTCATCACCAGCTCCTGCGGCGTGGCGTAGTAGGCCAGGGTCGCAACCGGCACGAACAGGCCGACGATGAAGCGGTCCGCATAGCCCATCAGGGGGCCCAGCAGGTTGCTGACCAGCAGCCATTGGCTGGAGCGCCACAGCGAGCCCAGCAGATCGCGCCGCCATGCGATTCGACCCCGCAGTTGAGGCAACGCCTGCCAGGCGGCGGCGCCGTGGGCCACGGCGCCCAGCAACCGCCCGATCGTGAGCACGGCGGCAATCGCTGTCAGGTCAGGGCCGCACACGTACAGAGCAACGACGGGAGCGGCAAAGGTCCAGACACCCATGGGCAATCGAATGCCATTGACAAGGCCGAAAGCGCCGCGGGCCTCCAGCATGCCGCGCAATCCGGCCGTCAGGATCACCAGAGGCAGGGCCAAGGCCATCCATCGCAGGCTGGACTGCGCCTCGCCGATGTCGGGCAAATCGTGCAGGCTGCCCACGAGCCAGGGCGCCAACAGGTAGAGCGCCAATCCGGCCGCCAGGCCGACGCCGCCCATCAGGATCAGCGCCGTGCCGCACAGCGGCCCCACCAGCGCGTCCTCGCCCTTCTCCAGCACGACGGCCAGGCGCAGCGTCAGCGCACGCGCCAAGCCGAGATCGAACAGGCCGAAATAGCTGACCAGAGCCCAGATCAGCGTCAGCAACCCAAAACGCGCCGTGCCCAGCCCCGCCAGCAGGACGGGAATCGCAAACAACGCCACCAGGAGCGGGGCACCCAGTCCGATCAGGTTCAGCAGGGAATGTCGGACGATTCTCAAGGCGGGCCTCAGGGCGCGCGATTGTAGGTGGCGGGTCGGTGCCAGCCGGCTCGGCGGGCGTCGCCTGATAACATGAGTGCCCTGCTCCAGGCCCGGGCAACTCCCCCGATCCCGCCATGTATTTCTGCCGCCAAGTGCTTCTGGTTGTGCTGCTACTGCTAGCAAGCATGGCACCGGCCTATGCCTATATCGACGGGGGCTCGGCCCACCTCATCATCCAGGGCCTGATTGCGGCGGCTGTCGGACTCGTCTACTACATCCGCAATCCTCGCGAGATCTGGCGCGCCCTCAAGCGGCGTTGGAATCGGGACCGCTCCTGATGCGTGTGAGCTTCCGGGATCCCGACGGCAATGTCGAGGATGACGGGCAGCAGGTCTGGCGAAGAGTTCAAGCGCATGCCGCCACGCCTACCACCGAGCTGCTGACCAGCGCACTGTTTACCGAGCTGGTCCGGGACGGCCTGCTGATCGGGGTCGAGGAACAACATCCCCAACCGGATGGCAGCCTGTTGCTGCGGCATCGCCGCGTCGAGATGCCCACCTACGCCTTCGAATGGACGCCGGCCATGCTGGCGGACGCCGCGCGCCTGACGCTGGACATCCAGCGGCGCGCCTGGGCCGCGGGCTGGACCCTCAAGGACGCGGCCACCAGCAACGTGCTGTTCGAAGGCTGCAAACCCGTCTTTTGCGACCTGCTTTCGCTGCAGCGTCGTCAACCGGCCGATCCGCCGGGATGGCTGGCCTACGGCCAGTTCGTGCGTCATTTCGTGCTGCCCCTGCTGGCCGTGGCCGAGCTGGGCCGCACGCCGCGAGACGTCTTCCTGGCTCACCGCGACGGCCTGCGCGCCGCCGAGATCGCGCCGTTCATCCCTTGGTACGCCCATTTGGGGCTGGCGATGTGGCTGCATGTGCGACTGCCCGCACGGCTGGAGAGACGCCGCATTCGCCGTGACCAGAAGGCGTCGGGCGCAAGCAAGGCGAGCGGCGCTGACGGCACTCCCTGGCTGCTGGGCAACCTCGGGCGCTTCGTCGACCGCCTGGAGTCCCACGGCAGAGGCCTCAGCACCTGGAGCGAATACACGGGCAACCGCGATCACTACCTGGCAATCGAGCTGACGGCCAAGCGCAAGGCCATCGAGCAACTGGTGGGCGAAGGCCGCTATGCACGCGTGCTGGACATCGGCGCCAACAGCGGCGAGTTCTCGCTGATCGCGGCGCGCGCCGGCGCCCAGGTGCTGGCCTTGGACGATGACGTCAACGCCTTGCACGACCTGCACCGCCAGGCGCGCCAACTGAACCTGCCTATCCAGTGCCTGCACGCCAACTTTGCGCGACCCACGCCCGCAACGGGTTGGCGCCTCGCGGAAACGCTGGGCTTGCCGCAGCGTTTTGCTGGCCGCTTCGATCTGGTGCTGGCTCTGGCCGTGATCCACCACCTGACCGTGACGGAGCGCCTGCCGACGGCGCAGCTCTTCGAAGTGCTGGCCGACTGCTGCCGTGACACGCTGCTGCTGGAATTTGTGCCTCGAGAAGACCCGCGCTTCGTCGAGCTCGCAGGGCCAAACATGGGTCTGTACCAGCATTGGGATCTGGCCTTCGTGCTGGGCTGCGCCGAACCGTGGTTCGAGCTGCAGGACCAGCAGCAGATCTCGGAACATCGCACGCTGTTGCGCCTGCGCCGCCGCGGCGCGCACGCGCCATGAGCTTGGGCAAGGCGCAGCTCGGGCCTGCCGCGCGTCAGGCGCTGCGCTATGCCTTGCTGAGCTTCATCAGCCTCGGCGCGATCGGCGTGGGCGACGTGATCCTGCGCTACACCTACTCGCTGTATCTGTCGTTTCAGCCGGCCAGCTTCCTGCGGGAAGGCCATCTGCTGCTGGTGGCGGTGGCGCTCTTCGGCGCGCTCGGCGGCTGGCTGGATAGGCCGGATCGCGCCTTGCATGCCACCGCCCGAATGGCGCGCGCATTGCTGCTGACGCTGGTCTTCGTGGCGCTGTTCCAGGTCTTTCGCCAATCGCTGGCCACCTCCCTGCCCTTGCCTGGTTGGGCCAAGGCCGGCGCCATGGTCGGCTGCGCCATCGCTGCGGCCCTGATCGCTTGGCGCACGCGCCCAGAGTCGGCTGCGCGGCTGGGCAACGCGGCCTGCCTGGCCATGCTGACGCTGTTCGCGCTGCAGCCAGGCATGACGGGCTATCTGCTGGGCACCTTCTCGCCTCAAGCGCGTGACCATGCGCCCGCGGCGCAGGCAGCTCCCGCCCCGCGGCGCACCATCGTGATCGTGTTCGATGAATGGGACATGGAGATCTCAGAGCGCGAAGGACTCTTCAAGCGAGAGGCAATGCAGGGTCTGCTCAAGCAATCCTTCTTTGCCCAGAACGCCCTGCCCGCGGGGCCGAACACGCTGGAGTCCATTCCAGGCATGCTGTTCGGCCGGCCCTTCGGTGAAGTCGAGCTCGGCGGCAAGGCGTCGCTGCGCAGCAAGAGCGGCGAAGTCTGGAGCCCCGAAACCCCGCAGCTCTTCAGCGACCTGCAGGCCCGCCACATCAGCCACGCGGTCATTGGCTACTACCACGACTACTGCGCGCTGGTCACGACGGCACGCACCTGCCATGCCGAACCCGTCCAGTTCTTCCAGGGGTGGAAGGCCCAGCTCGAGCGGGTGTTCAAGCGCAGCGGGCAGTTCGACTTCCCCTACTCGGTGTTCCTGCAGCAGTGGCATGCGACCTATACCCGCCTGCACGAGGAAGCCCTGCAGGCTGTGGAAGACCGCGCCAACGCGATGGTCTGGATCCACATCAACGTGCCTCATCCGCCCAGCGCCGCGGCGCACCGCGCGCCGCGTGACCTGCGCCAGGACTACCAGGCCAATCTGGCGTTGACCGCCGAGATGATCGAAGAAGTGCGCCAGCGGCTCACAGCCCAGGGCGACGAGGCGACGCTCGTGCTGACGTCCGACCACTGGCTTCGGGAGCGCGAGCTGTGGTCGGCCATGTACGAGCAGCAGCGCGGTCCGGGAAGCGGGAGCGCCGGCAAGTCGTCCGACCAGCGCGTACCACTGATCGTCTGGTTCAGCGGTCCCACGCCGCCTGTACAGCACCAGCCACCGGTCAGCGCGCTGGCGACGCGCAACCTCGTCCTTGCGCTGCAGGACGGCAGCGTTCGCTCACCGCAGGACGTGGCCCACTTCTTCGCGCAGCAACCGGCGCCCGTGCCGCCGCGCTCAGGCGGCGCCGGCGTTCATTGACGTGATCGCCATCATCACGGCGACCATCAGCACGCCGATCACGCCGCCAATGAGCAGGATGGCAATCGGCTCGATCAAGGCCATGGCACGCTTCTGACGTTCCCGGGCCGCCTCGGACTGCATGCTGCCCAGCGAGGTCAGCATCGCGTCCAGGCTGCCGGCGCGCTCGCCCACCTTGATCAGGTTCAGCCGCGCCGCAGGAATCCAGGCCGAATGGCGCAAGCTGTCATACAGCGTTCGCCCATGTTCGAGCTCGCGGGTCGCGGAAGCGATCACCAGTGAAAATTCGCGCAGTTGCAGCGCACCCCGCGACAGCTTCAGTGCGTCAAGCAATGGCACCCGGTTGCGCAGCATGGTGCCCATCAACAGCGCCCACCGCCCCACTTCGGCGTCCCGCAGCCAGGGTCCCAGCACCGGCGCCGCGGCGGCCCATTCGAGCAGCGCCCGCCTGAAGCTGGCCCGTGCGAACAAGGTGACCAGCAAAGCTGCCACGATGCCCACGCCCAGGCCGAGCGCCAGCACATGGGCCTTCATGTACACGGCCGTCTCGATCACCCACACCGAGAACTCGGGCATCTGCCGGCGCGCGCCGCGCAGCAGTGGCGCGAATCGGGGGATGACACCGATGAAGATGATCAGCACCGCGAACAGGCCCGCCACCACCAGGATGCTCGGATAGACCATCGCGTTGCGCAGTTCCTGCCCCATGCGGCGGGAGACGTCCAACTGTTCGGCGCAATCGCTGAGCGCGGTCGCCAGGTCGCCGCTGGCCTCGCCCACGCGCACCACCGTCATCAGATGCTCGGCCAGGCCCAGGCCACTGGACTGCAAAGCGTCGTGCAGGCTGCCGCCCTCGCGCACGGTGCGGGAGGCTCGCGTCATGACTTCGCCCATGGCGCCGCCGACGTGGCCGCTCGCCAGCGACACCAGGGCCTCATCCAGCGAGACGCCGGCGGCCAGCAAGGTGGCCAGCTCGCGCAGCATCACGACCTTGTCTGCCAGGGTCAGGCGTTTAGGCGCGCGGCCGGCGCGCGGCGTTGCTGCCTCGGGCGGTGCGTCCAGGGCCTTCAGCGCCAGCGGCGTGAGCCCCTGGCGCAGCAGGTCGCGCGCCGCCTGTGCCGAGTCCCGCGCCTCGATCTGGCCGCTGACCATGTGGCCGGCGGTGTCTTGCGCGCGGTAGCTGAAGCTCTCCATCACCCGCCGTGCTCGCTGGCGGCGCGCAGCACTTCGTCCAGGGTGGACAGGCCACGCGCGCTCTTGATCAATCCGTCATCCACCATGGAGCGCCGCCCGTCGGCATCGGCCATGGCAAGCAAGCGCTCCGAACTGCCGCCCTGTGCGATCTCGTGCTGCATGGCCGCGCCGACCGTCACCAGTTCATAGATGCCGACACGACCGCGGTAGCCCGTGCCGCCGCAGATGTCGCAGCCACCGGCGGCGAGCCAGTCGGGCTCGTCTGGCACGTCGTGCAGCGCTGGCAATCGGTCGCGCAGCACCTGCCAACGTTGCTGCAGGCTCGCAGCCTCGGGGTGAGGCTTGGCGCAATTGCTGCAGAGCCGGCGGATCAAGCGCTGCGCCATCACTGCCCGCAGCGCTGCCGCGACCAGATAGGGCTCGATGCCCATGTCGACGAGCCGGTTCACGGCGGACAGGGCGTCGTTGGTGTGGACCGTGGCGAGCACAAGGTGGCCGGTCAACGCGGCCTGGATGGCGATCTCGGCGGTCTCGCGGTCGCGGATTTCGCCGACCATGATGACGTCCGGATCGTGCCGCAGGATGGAGCGCAGCGCCCTGGCGAACGTGTAGCCGATATCGGCCTGCGTCTGGATCTGGACGACGCCCGGCAGCCGCAGCTCGACGGGATCCTCCACAGTGATCAGCTTGCGAACGCCATCGTTGATGTGCGAGAGCGCGCTGTAGAGCGTGGTGCTCTTGCCCGATCCGGTCGGGCCGGTCACGAGCACCAGGCCATTGGGCCAGCCCAGCCACTGCTCGAACAGCGCACGGTGGTCAGACTCCATGCCGATGCGATGCATGCCGATGTCGCCGCGTTCCTTGGGCAGCAGGCGCAGCACCAGCGACTCGCCATGCACGGCCGGAATGGCGGAGATGCGGATATCGACTTCGCGCCCGGCCACGCGGGTGGAAATGCGCCCGTCCTGCGGCAGGCGCCTCTCGGCGATGTCCAGGCCGCCGATCAGCTTGATCCGCGAAGCGATGGCCGGGTAGCGATCCATGCCCAGGCTGCTGCGCGTGTGCAGCACGCCGTCCACACGAAAGCGCAGCGTGCATTCGCGCTCACCGGGCTCGATGTGGATGTCCGAAGCGCGCGCCTCAAGTGCCTGGGCCAGCGTGTTGTTGACGAAGGCCACGACCGGCGCGTCCTCGGCCAGCTCTCGCAGGCTTCGTGCATCCGCACCCACACTGTGGGGCGATGCGCGCAGGCGCTGGGCCCACATTTCGGCATCGGCCGGCAGCAGCAGATGCCAGCGCAGCGCATTCACATGCGGCTCGCCAGCCAGCGCTTCTGCCACGTCCACGTCAAGCGGATCGGCGCTGGCCACGCACAGACCTTCGTCGTCTCGCCACAGCAGCACTTGGCGATCCAGCCACCAGCTCGCGGGCGTACCCAGCTTGGCCATGCCGGCTCGCATGGCGTCTTCGTCCAGCGCGTTGGCAAGGAGCAGCGGGTAGCCCAGTTGCTCGGCCAAGGCGGCGTAAAGCACTTGCATGGACACGGCGCCCAGGCGGACCAGGATTTCTCCGACCCGCCCTCCCTTGCTGGCTTGCACCAGCAGCGCGTTCTCGACTTCAGCCGCCTTGACTGTGCCGCGCTCGATCAGCAGTTCGCCGATCAGCTTGGACGAGCTCACTGGCCCGCCTTCCCAGCCGGCGGCTTGGCGATCAGATCGAGAATGGGGCGGTTGGGCGCTACAGACCCGTCAGGCTTGGTGGCCGTGTCGGCCCACCCCCCCAGCTGCTTGCGGAAGGCCGCGGTCATGGCCTCGGCTTCGCTGCTGTCGTTGAGGATGTAGGGCGTGATCAGGATCACCAGCTCACGGCGATTGCCGCCACTGGTACGGGTGCTGAACAGGTTACCGATCAGCGGAATGTCCTTGAGGAACGGGATACCCGCGCTGCCCTGGCTGGTGTCGTTCGAGATCAGGCCGCCCATCATCACGGTGGCTCCATTGCGCAAGGTCATCTTGGTTGACAGCTTGCGCGTGCTGAAGGTCGGCGAGGTGTTGACGCCCGTGTTGGTCGCAGCAGCGGCGCTGACCTCTTGGTCCACCTCGATGTCGACCTGGTCGCCGGAATGGATGACGGGCTTGACCTTCAGGATGACACCCGTGCTGCGGTACTGGACCGTCTGCAGCACGCCCGTCTGAGTCGGCGTCGTGATCGTGCCCGTCGTGGTCTGCTGGCTCGTGATGATGGGCACTTCCTGGCCCACCTGGATGATCGCCTGCTCACCATTGCGGGCCTGCACACGGGGGCTTGAAAGGATGGTGGCCTGGTTCGTCGAGGCCAGTGCGTTCAGGGCTGCCTTCACGCTGCCTGCGGAGTCCAGCAGGCGGAAATTGAAGCCTGAGTTGCCGATGCCGGTGCCGCCCTGGGTGCCGAAGCGGCCGATCTTGCCGTTGCCATAGTCATGACTGGCCAGCCATTCGATGCCGAGCTGGCTGCTGTCGATGGTCGACAACTCCGCAACAGTAACCTCGATCAGCGCGGCCTTGGCGGGACGGTCCAGCATCTGCAGCAGCGAGCTGATCTGCGAATATTCTTCGGGCTCGGCCTGGAAGATCAGCATGTTGCTGGACTGGTCGACCACCACCGATGTCAAGCGTGGCGCAGCGGTGCTGCCCGACGAGGCCGTGCTGCTCTGACTCTGAGCCGGTGCCGCGCTGACTCGCCCACGGCTGCTGCTGAGCAGTTGATCCAGCGTCTTGGCCAGGTCGCCGGCATCCTTGTGCCGGACCTGGTAGGTGAAGAAGTTCTTGCCGACGCCGCGCTCACTGGGCTTGTCCAGCGTGCGCGCCCATTGCTCGACGTGCTTGAGCACTTCGTCGCTGACCGCAAAGACATAGACCGAGTTCACTGCCGAGACCGGAAGCAGCGTAACGGGATAGCGGATGCCCTGCTGTGGACCAAGCGGCGCCACGGCGTAGCCCTGCGCGGTCAGCACCTCGACGAGGCGCTTGGCCAGATCGTCGACCGACAGGTAGGCCGGCGTCAGGGCGATGCTGCGGCGCCCGCTCATCAGCGGCTGGTCCAGCATGCGGATCGCCTCGAGCGCCGCCTGCATGTTGTCCGGCGTGCCATTGAGCAGCAGCGCATTGCGGGCGACGTCCTCCTGGATGTTCACGCGATTGGCGAACAGGGTCTTGAGCCACATGGCGACCTCGTTCTGCCTGACCGACCTCATTTCGACGAGCTGGTAGACGGGCCGCAACGGCAGCGGGGTGTCGGGAAGGGCGTCACCGCGGCGGATCTCGGGCAGATTGCCGAGCTGGGCGTTGTCCGGCAGCACGCGCACCAGGCCGCCCACGTCGACAACGGCGATCTGGTAACTCTTCAGAAGCAGCTTGATCGCCGTCTCGAGCTGCGCCGCGCTTTGCGAAGCAGGTGCACGGAACGTCACCAGATCCTTGCGGGCGACTACCGCCGGATCGATGTTGACGTTGCGCTTGAGCATCTCGGTATAGACGATCTGCACGAAGTTCGGCAGCGGCACCTGCTGCAGGTTGATCGCTCCGACCTCATCACCTTGTCGGCTTGCGATGTCGGTGCTGACCTTGGCATCTGCGGCACTGCGCTTGGCTGCATAGTTGCTTGAAGCAACTGCCGGGGGCGACGGAAGATCATTGACCCGCATGCTCGATGTCGGGGTCTCGGCAGATCCAAAGGGCGAGGAGGCGGCGGCTTCGGGGCTGGCCGTTGCCAGGGGCGCCGGGACGATGGGCGCCAGGGGCGCGCAACCCGACAGGGCTGCCACCAAGGTCAAGAAGGTGCGCCTCCAGAAAGCCGGTACCGGCCTGGCTCTCAGGGATTCATTCACGATTTTCAACTCCAAAGGTCTCGCGTTTCTTTCCGAGACGCACGTGTACTTGGTTGCCATCGATCAACTCAATGACATGCCCGCTCGGTAACTTTTCGCCGACCTTCAAACGCTCGGCAGGCTTGCGATCACCCTCATACAAAACCAGCACGCCACCCACCTTGCCTTGGCCATAAATGCCCGCGAGGCGCCATCGCGGCGCTTCTTCCTGCGCACCGGGTGCGCTGGCCGCCTTCGCCGCACCCCATTGCGCAGAGGTCGCGACGATGGCAGCCCGGGTCGACGAACCATCAGCCTTCGGCAGCGCCGGCAGTTGCCAGGCATCGCGGCGCGCCTGCACGGGAGCCGGCGCCTTGTAGGCTGTCGTCTCCCCAGCGAACCAGCCGAGCAGCACGACGGCCACGGTCAGCAGCAGCTTGTTGCGTAACGTCATCATCTCAGGAAGCCTTCGCCTGCTCGCGATACAGAACGCGGACTTCGATCTCGGCCCGAGGTGGAGCAGCCTGAGGGCGCAGGCGCAGTGTGTCAACGATAATCAGTTGGGGCGACTGGCTGACCTCGGACAGGAAGCCCGTCAGTGCCACGCGATCGCTCATGTCCACGATCAACCGTACGCGCAACGGGCGTGCGCCATCGCTGGTTGGCTTGGTGTCACCGGCAACGATGCTCAGCTCGCGAATCGTCAGGCCCGCCTTTGCAGCCATTTCGCGCAATCGGTCCTGCAGCGTGGCCTCGGCCTGGCCCTGACTGGCGGCGGTCCAAAGCAGCGCCCGCGCGCTCTCGAGCTGCGTGCGCGCATCCTCGGCACGCTGCGGCCAGACCGTTTCCGATCGCAGCGAACTCAGGCGCTGCATCTGGGCCTGGGCTTCGTCGCCTTCCGCGCGCCATGCGGCCGCCTGGTCTTGCGCCAGCAGCGAGAACCAGATCCAGAGCGTGGCGAGGATCATTCGCACGCCCCAGCGCAGGCGCGCATTGCCCATCCACTCCCGGCGAGCCTGGAGCCAGGCTTCACCCAGCGTGGCCTGCAGGTTCTTGGCTGTATCGACTTTCACAGCTTCGTCCCTGCACTGCCGGGCGGTGTAGGCGGCGCACCTTCGCCGCTCAGGCGCTGCAAGCCGGCATCGGCACTGCTGCGCTGAGGCGGCGACACGGACGACAGCTTCATCTGCAGGTCAAGGCCAGCACGAGGCTGTCCATCTCGCGCTTCGGAGACCTGAGTGAACCAGCCACCCGCCTCCAGTCCAGCGATGACCTTGCTGCGCGAGACATCGGCCGGCAGGTCCAGCACGACACGGACTTCCATGCCCTGGATATCGGCTTCCCGGATGATGCCCGTGCTCGGTAGCAGTCGCAGCAACTCCTCGAGCACCTCCAGGGGTCGCGGCGCCTGCAAAAGCGAAATCAGTGCTGCACTCTGGTCTGCCGAGGCCAGGGCCTTGTCACGCGCCGCCAGCACCGGTGCAACCCCGACTTTCAGTTCCGCGAGCGCAAGCTGCGCCTGACGGCGTGCCTCGAAGCTGTCCCAAAGCGCTCGCGCGGACATGGCGCCGAACCCGATCAATACCAGGGCCAGGACGCCGACCAGCACCCGCTCGTTGCCCTGACCGACCTGCCCGAGCTGATCGGCAGAAACCGGAAGGCGACCAGGTTTTTGCCAATTGGGCGATTCAAGCTCAGGGGCGGTGCTCGCCGAGCCCGCCCAGCCAGCCTGCCGCAGGAATAGCGACCATTCCTGAGCGCTAGGCCGAGTCGCCCACCAACGGGTGACCCGCAGCACCCCAGACTTCCAGGCCTGGCCTTCGAATCCGTCGAGCGCTTGCACCATGCGCACCCCTTGCGAGTACGCTTCTCGCGCCAGGGTCTCAGGCAACCAGGCTGGGTTCTTCACCGCAACTTGGTCAAGGCGATGCTTCTCGATGGCAAACGCCTGCGCGACCGCCCCCTGCCAACTGATCAAATACTGCGCATCCGGCAGCGGCTCCCAGGCAGCCAGTTGGGCTCGCAAGGCGCCCAGCCGGTCTGCCTCGGGCAGCTCGGAAAGGTCGAATGCACGGTGACGGATCACTCCGCGCGAGATCAAAGTTAGCCCTCGCGCCTGCGCGCCCTGCGCACCGAGTTCCAGCCGGTCACAAAGAAGGCGGGGCAGACGGAGCGGGTCGAGCGAGGTCTTTGCTCGCGTCAGGAAACTTGGCGGCGGCTTGATGGGCATCAGGGGCGGCGAATCGATCCGACGGGCGAACTTCTTGGATCAGCCAGGGCGCGTAGGCCCCCGTCGGCAGAATCGAAAGAGTGTATTCGACCGCCATCGGCAGTCCGGGGGCCCACAACTGAACACGCAGCTCGTTGCTGGCATGGAAGTGCACGCTTTCGTCAGTGGGAAACGGGATGCCCGTTGCTGCGATTGCAGCAGTGGCATCGACAAATGGAGCCGTTCTTCTCAGTCGGTCGAAAAGATTCCATTGATCTGCGGATACTTTGGGCCAAAGCGCTCGAAGCAAATCCAATGGTGCTGTATTTGGATTGAACGAATCATTTCTCATAACGTTCGTCCATGAAACCATCCGCTGGCGCAACTGTGGATTTGCCGCCCAAACTGGCATCAGCGCAGTTTCATCGGTGGAAAGTATCCAGTCGTTGCGCGGCGGCGCCAGGCCGGCGGCCGCATAGTCAGGCGCCTCGGCACCGTTGAGCCGCTTCAGGGAGTCGGTGTCGGTGTAGTCCAGCAGGATGTCGATCATGGCGCTCGCCTGATCCAGGGAGGCCCCGGCGCCGATCAATGCGGCAAGCCAACGTTCGCGCTGCGGCACGTTCAAGGACAGCAGCCCGCGAGCGTCCTGCACCCGGATCCAGGCGCCATTGCGCATTTCGTAGCTCCGATTGTCCAACGCAAGTGGCTGCTCATCGGCGAATCCAGAGGACGCCAGGCCGAAGGGCCGCGTGCTCAACCAGA
Source organism: Roseateles sp. P4_D2 (assembly GCF_056401875.1). Lineage (NCBI taxonomy): Bacteria > Pseudomonadati > Pseudomonadota > Betaproteobacteria > Burkholderiales > Sphaerotilaceae > Roseateles > Roseateles sp. P4_D2. The sequence goes on from NZ_JBFUIM010000007.1 coordinate 348,700, forward strand.
ACAGGGCCCGGGCCTTTGCGCTTTCTACCAGCAGCCGTCCCTGTGCCAGGTTCTGCATCGAGGTTGCCTGCTGTCGCAATGCGTCCACGCGCAAAGCGAAACGCGTGGCGACGAAAGCCACCAGTGCCAGCGAGGCGATGACGAAGATGAGGACGTAGCCGCCCTCACGTTGAGAGACTCTTGAAGACTTCATCAAGGGAGCTTGGAGAGTTCGATCCGCTTGCCCAGCCGCTCCGGCGACGCCTGCATAGCTGCGACAAAGAGCACTGCTTCAGCGTCACCATGAACTGCAATGGCTCGGGGTATCAGCTGAGCATTCGGCACCTTGAGCGGCCATTCACTCAGCCACGCTCCGCTCTGGTCCAAATAACTAAAGTGGCCTGCATTACCTTTCCAGCGCGCCAGCACGGCCGTTTGCACACGCTTCTCAACTGGGCCCACGTCCATCGTGAGTTCCGTCTGGTCCGTGGATTGGCTATAGGTCATCGACAGCGTCACCGGCATAGGCCCAGCCGGTTCGACCATCGGCAGCAGACTGCTGATGCCCTGAACCTTGCGCGGGCCGCCCAGCACTTCATCCGCAGTGCCAGGCTCGCCGGCTCGCAAGCCTTCCAGGGACTGCTGCAGCCATAGCACGTGCAGCCGCTCGAGCCGTGGCTGCAACTGACCGGTGCCGAGGCGCCGCTCCAACTGCCCGAGCTGAAACAGGCCCTCGGCCATCAGCGTCGCCACCATCGCGGCGATGACCAGGGTGACCAGCGTCTCCAGGAGCGTCAATCCATGCTGGTGACGGCCGGCGCTCATGGCGGCTCCTCGCCGCGCCGCCTGGGCTGCACGTTCAGCGCATTCAGCCCAGGCTGCTCAAGGCTGAATTCCACGTGCGTGCCGGTCGACTCCTCGGTGCTCACGACGTCCAGCCGGTACAGGCCCACTTCCCAAACCGGGCTCTGGCTTCCACCAAAGGGCAGGCTGTGGCGCAGTGGCTCTATCAGTTCCGAACTCCAGCGCACGAGCACGGCGCCAACGCGCCTCTCCCCTTTAGGTTCGACAAATGGATTGATATTGGTGACCAGTCCCACCGTTGTCAGCTGCAAAGCTGCGCGGGCCTGCGCATCTTCAATGCGCCTGACGTCGGTCAGGTTCTGGCCGATCCAGGCGAACAAGGCCAGCCCGGCGCTGGCCAGGATGACCAACGCGATGATCGCCTCCAGCAGGCCGAAGCCGCGTTCATGCGGATTCATACCCGACGGTTTCAGCCCTGCACGTCGCCAGTGACGGCCATGACGCGCCACACCACCGGCGGTGCGCCACGTTTGCCGAACCGAATCTCCCCAGCGCTCGCAGCGCCCGTCGGACCGTAGCGCAGCGGCGCTGAAAGCTCGATGACCACATCTGTCGGAATATCCGGTACGAGCTCTCTCACAGACGACGCGTCCAGATTCAAGGCGCGCCCCTCATGAAAGGCCCGCAGAGGCAGATTCAAGAGTTGTGCGCGCAGATCGTCCTGCCAGGCGCGCTGGCGCGCCGCCTCCAACCACCTCACCCCCGATGGTGCGACGAGCCCAGCAGCCAGGGCGATCAGCACAAGGACGACGAGCATCTCCAGCAGGGTGAAGCCGCGAAACATGCGCACCTTGCTGGGGTGGAGACAAGTGCTCACTGAGCAGCCGGAAGAACACCCACGTCAGCCGCGTCGCCCGTGCCGCCGCGCTTGCTGTCGGCTCCCAGGGAGAACAACGCAAACGGCTGACCGTCAGCGCCGGGCACAGCATATTGATAGGGTTGGCCCCAGGGGTCTTCGGGAAGCGCGCCGTCCAGATACGGCCCGCGCCAACGGCTGGCCAAGGCCGGCTCCGGGGGGGGCTTTGTCAACAGGGCGAGCCCCTCTTCAGGCAGCGGGTAGCGGCCGATGTCCAGACGCAGGCTCTCTACGGCACCTCGAAGCATCTTGGCCTGCGTGATCGCCGCGGTGACCTTGGATTGATCGACCTTGCTGAACAGGCGAGGCCCGACGAGCCCGGCTAGCAGGCCAATGATCACGAGCACGACGAGCATCTCGAGCAAAGTGAACCCTGATGGGGCCGCCTTGCGGCTCCGCCCATGCTTGAACAATCTTGACATCTCAGAATCCGCGGCGACTAAAGCCGAGGGATTTTAGGTTGAGCGCATTTCCAACGAATTGCCACCGGCAAATAAAAAGGGCGCCCGAAGGCGCCCTTGACCAATGTCAATTGATCAGTTCGTACCCGGACGCAGCAGCGGGTAGGACGACATGTCAGTCACCTTGCCGGTCGTCGGATCGTAGGTGTACGAGTTGTACACGCCCGAAATCTTGTTGTTCGGGGCAGCGATGATGAACTTCAGGGCGAAGCGCGTGCCGGCGCTCAACGTCGGGCAGACTTCCGAAGCGTTGATGAACAACTGCTTGCCAGCCAAGAGCGAGTATTCAGTTTTACCGGCGCCACACTCCACATCTTTTTCGGTGATTACCGAAGCCAACACAGTCGCATCGGCCGAGTGCTGGCTCGTCAACACGGCACGGTTACCGTTAGTAAGCGGGCCGTAAATCGACGCCAACGGCGCTTGCAGTTCCGTACCGTCGCGGTCGATGGTACCGATCGTGGCAGCAGCGACGTCGGCAGTGGTCGCAGCCGTTGCAGCGGTCACGTCCAGCAGTGCAGTCACCGACTGGGACAGAACCGCGGTGTTACCGGTCACGACGTAGCACAATGCACGCGTTGTGTCAGCCTGGCCAGTCACGGGCAACGTGAACGATGCCGAAGTCTTGCCAGTATTGAGAGTCAGGGCGGTGGGAGCGGTAGCGCAGTCGTCAGTAGACGTACCCAACGTGCCAGCAGCGCCGAAATCGCCAGCGAACGTGACCTTGGTAGTTGCCTGCACCAAATCCTCAAGCTGCACTTGTGTGCCAGCCGTGTTCAACACACCAGTCACGACACCGTAGGTGAAGGAACCGATGCGAGCGGTCAGGAGGTCAGCGGTCGCGGGGGTCGCACCGGTCGTGGTGCCAGCGGTAAATTTCTTGAACGACTGCTCAACGGCCGCCGTTGTGTTGTTGGTCGTCAGCGTGAACTTGATACCCGTCGAGAACTTCAACAGGTCGCCAAAATTCCTGTACAGCCACGTCGAGGTGGCGTTAGCGACTGCAGCGACGGCAGTCTCGTACAACGAATACGTCGCGACGACGTTCGCAGCATTGCCGTTAGTCACATTGAGCGAGGGCAACGTGATCGTCAGAGCATCGCTTTGAGCATGGCCCGCGCCGGCTGCAGTCACCTGGTAAATCACGTAACCGTCGCCAATTGCGCCGCCCTGAACGACGATGCTGTTTGCAAACGCAAGCGTGCCGTTGACTACGTTGCCACCTGCTGCAGCGGATGCAAGCTTGGCGCCGCCAAGGTCAACACGAATGTAGCGGTCTTGACCACCACTGACACCGAAGCCAAGCTTCGTCGTGATGGTCTGGCCGGCAGCGATAGCGACGCCGGGAGCCACCGAGCTGTAGTTCAACTCTTTGGCAAACGTACCGGTCGTCACGGCCGTGTCCAGGTTGACCGAGGCAAACGCTCCGCCGCCAACCAGCGCACCGATCGCCAGAGCGGTCGCCTTAAACACAAATTTTTTCATTCGGTGAACTCCACAAGGGTTATGGAAAGAGATCGATGATTCGCGAATCACACGCGTTTAGAAACACGCCGCGGCATTCTAGACCGCGTTTTTAAGCGTTTGTCAATGAAACAGCTCGGCTTCGGGAAAACACGTGAGAACCACACGGCCTGCAGCCGGTCAGCTTAGGCCGTACAGCAGCGGAGTTCATAGTAGTAGCGTCGCGCGAAAGGCTCCTCATGGACTTACGACTTTCGTTGCCAGTGAGAGACACTTCGTACGGGTCACACACTTTGTACGCAAGCTTCACGCCATTGACGCGTCAACGCCGCGCGGCTCGACAACGTACTCTGATCCAAGGAGTACCGAAAGAAACCGTCGCACCTCCGCGTCCGAGGAGGGTGGATTTTCACCTTGCGCGACACCTTTTAACCATGCATGAACCGCCGCATGCCGGGGGCCATCGTCAAGCTTGGCAATCAACAGCCGCTTGACCGGAGTCGGCATCGTCGCGTCGGACTCGGACAACAGTTCTTCATAAAGCTTCTCGCCCGGCCGCAGACCGACATATGAGACAGGGATATCGCGCTCGCTATGTCCCGACATGCGGATCAGGTCCTTTGCGAGGTCCGCGATCCGCACGGGCGCTCCCATGTCGAGAACAAAAACCTGCCCTCCCTCGCCGAGCGCCGCAGCCTGAACGACCAGGCGCGCCGCCTCAGGTATCGTCATGAAATAGCGCGTGATGTCCGGATGCGTCACTGTCACCGGACCGCCTCTGGCGATCTGCTCCTTGAATTTCGGAATCACGCTGCCGCTGGAGCCCAGCACATTGCCGAAACGCACGGCCATGAAGCGGGTGGCGTGGCCCTGGGCCGCCATGTGGCTGATGACCAGCTCGGCCGCGCGCTTGGTGGCGCCCATCACATTGGTTGGATTGACAGCCTTGTCCGTACTGATCAGCACAAAGCGCTCGGTGCCACATTCGGCTGACGCCAGGCAGGCGTGATACGTGCCCATTACGTTGTTGCGCAGGCAGGCCGCGGCGTTGCCCACTTCCATCAACGGCACATGCTTATAGGCGGCTGCATGGAAGACCACTTGGGGCCGATGGGCGGCGAACGTGGCCCGCAAATGAAACAGATCCTTCACGTCGCCGATCAGCCGCAGCAGTGGCAGATGCGGAAAGTGCTCGCTCAGCTCCTGCTCTATCTGATAAAGCGCGAACTCGCTGAGCTCGTAGAGCACCAATTGGCGCGGCCGATAGCGCGCGATCTGCCGGCAGAGCTCACTACCGATGCTGCCGCCGGCGCCCGTGACCAATACCACCTTGCCACTCAGTGCCTCGCTGATGCCACCCTCGTCGAGTTGCACCGGTTCGCGGCCCAGCAAGTCCTCGGGCTCGATATCGCGCACCTCATTGACGCGACGACCAGCCATCAGCTCCGAGCTGCTGGGCACGGTCAACACCGGCAGACCGGTGGCACCCGCGACGTCAAGGGCCCGGCGCCGTTGCTCAACGGAGGCTGCCGGCATGGCCACGATGATGTGGGTTACGCCATGCACGCTGGCGAATCGCCGCGCGTGGCTCAGGTCGCCCAGCACGGCCAACCCAGCCACGCGCCCGCCCAGTTTGGCGGGATCATCGTCCAGGAAGCCCACGACCACCCAACCCTGGCTGTGCTGGATGCCCGCCACCAGCAGGCGGCCCGCGTCGCCGGCGCCCATCACCAGCGCCCGCCGCTGCTCCTGGGCGCTGCCGCTGATGCGGCTGCGCATGTGCTCGTAGAGCATGCGGTAGCCCATGCGCATCATGGCCAGCAGCATCAGCGTGAACAGCGGATGCAGGGCCAGTACGGCCCGAGGGACAGCATGCAAATGGGCCATCAGCACGGCCGCGGTGCCGATCAGGCCCGCCAGCGTGCAGGCCAAGGCCAGACGCTGGACCTCGCCGAAGCCGGAGAAGCGCCACATGCCCTTGGGCACGCGCAACAGGTACAGCACAGCCGCATAGATGGCCAGCAGCCCCAGCAGCACCCAACCGTCGTAGTCGGGGCGTGCCGAGAACCAGCGCTCGAAACCGAGGCGGAACAGATAGGTGGCCTGCCAGGCGATGGCAACGACAACGACGTCGAGCAGCAGGGCCAAGGCTTCACGGCGCGGTCGCAGGCGCGTGAGCAGGGTGTCGAGAAACTGCCAGTTCATTGGGAAGCGATTGTCAGCCGCGCAGCACGCGGGCCAACGTCGCCAGGATCAGCCGCAGGTCGGTCATCAGGCTGGCGCTGGCCGCGTACTCGGCTGACAGTTTGAGTTTTGCGGGCATCACGACCTCGCGGTATTCGCGCTCTGGGTCCTGCGCTGCAGCCAACATTTCGGCCTCGTGGCTGAAAGCCAGCGACGCGGGATCGGTGATGCCCGGCCGCACCGCCAGCACGCGTTCACGCAATTCGGCCGAGTAGAGCTCGACATAGCGAGGCAACTCCGGCCGCGGGCCGACCAGGCTCATCGCGCCGCGCAGCACATCCCAGAGCTGGGGCAGCTCGTCGAGCTTGGCCTGGCGCAACACACGGCCCGAGCGCGTGATGCGGGGGTCGGCGCCGACCGTGATGGCCGCACCCGGCTCGACGCGCATCGTGCGGAACTTGTGGATGGTGAAGGGCACGCCATGCCGGCCCACACGCGTCTGGCGAAACAGGGCCGGGCCGGGAGAGTCGAGCTTGATCCAGACCGCGGCCAGCAGCAGCAGCGGCGCGAGAACCAGCAGCCCCAGCGCCGCACTGACCACGTCGAACAGGCGCTTGATCAAGCCAGCAGGCCCCTCACGGCGGCGATGACGCGCTCGACGTCCGCGTCGCTCATCGCCGTGTACAGCGGCAGGCTGACCGTGCGCTCGAAGGCCTTCTGCGACTGCGGGAATTGCTCGGGCGTCAGACCGTAGCGGTCGCGCCAGTAGGGATGCAGGTGCAGGGGCACGTAATGCACGCTGCAACCGATGCCGGCAGCGTACATGCCCTCGATGAAGGCATCGCGTGTGATGCTGGCTTCGTCGGCCAGGCGAACGACGTAGAGATGCCAGGAGTGCGTGTCGCCCTCCGGCGCATCGGGCGGCAGGATCAGCGGCAGGTCGGCCAGGGCCTCGTGATAGCGCATCGCGATCTGCTCGCGGCGCACCTGGAAGGCCGGCAGGCGCTTGAGCTGATGCAGGCCCAGAGCCGCGGCGATGTCGGTCAGGTTGTACTTGAAGCCGGGCGCGACGATCTCGTAGTACCAGCTCGGCACCTTGGCCGTGAAGCGGTCGAAGGCGTCGCGGCTCATACCGTGCAGGCGCATGACGCGGGCGCGCTTGGCCAGTTCGGCGTTGCGCGTGACCAGCATGCCGCCCTCGCCGGTCGTCATCGTCTTGTTGGCGTAGAAGCTGAACACCGTGGCGTCGCTGCCCAGCGTGCCGATCAGCTCCTTCTCCAACGTCGTCGGCAGCGCGTGGGCGGCGTCCTCGATGACGCGCAGGCCGTGGCGGCGCGCGATGTCGAGGATGGCCAGCATGTCCACCGCAAGGCCGGCGTAGTGCACAGGCAGGATGGCGCGGGTCTTTGGCGTGATCGCGGCCTCGATGGCGCCAATGTCGATGTTCATCGTCGCCGGGTCGATGTCGACCAGCTTCACGTCGGCGCCCAGATAGCGCACGACCTCGGCCGTTGCCGTGAAGGTGTGGGTAGTCGTGATGACCTCGTCGCCAGGGCCCAGGCCGATGGCTTCGAGCGCCAGGTGCAGGCCGGCGGTGGCCGAGTTGACGGCGATGCACTCGATCTGCGGGTCACCGAGGAAGTCGGCAAAGGCTTGCTCGAAGCGCTTGGCCTTGGGGCCGGTGGTGATCCAGCCGGATTTCAGCGTGTCAACGACTTCGGCGATCTCGTCGTCGCCCAGGTCGGGCAAGGCAAAGGGAAGAAAGGGCTGGGCACTCATGAAGGGATTTTCGACGATCAGTGTTTGGCGATCAGCACCAGCCGGTGGGTACGCAGCCAGGGGATGAGGTTAAGCAGGCCATAGGCCGCGGGCAGCGCACGAGCCAGCGGTGGCGCCAGCGTCACGCGGCGGGCCGTGAAAGCGCCTTGCGGGAAGAGCTGTCGAACGCGTGCCAGCGGCACGCCGCGGACGTCGGGGTTGCGCGGATTGTTGACGGTGAAGTCGTACCAGACGACGACGCCACCCGGTTTGAGCCAGCGCCACATCGCGTCGGCCACTCGCTGCTGCAAGGCGTCATCGAGGATGGACGAGAAGACCGTGGATTGCAGCACCAGGTCCTGGCTGGCCGGTGCGACGTCGGCTTCTGAAGCATCGCCTGGGAGCAGGCGCACGCTTTCGGGCAGGGCGGCGCGCGCGGCGTCCAGGCGCTCGGGTAGCAGTTCGATGCCGGTCAGGTGCGCGGGCAGCAGCCCCAGGCGCAGCAGGTCCAGCAGATTGCCACCGGCACCGCAACCCACCTCGGTCGCACGCCAATCGGCCGGACGGCCGGGCCGTGCGGCCAACAGCTGCAGCAACACGCGCTGGCGCTCCTGCCACATCCGCCACACCTCAGGGCGCAGCAGGCTGTAGCGGTCGCCCGTATTGCGGCGAGCGTAACGCTCGGCGATCTGCTCCAACTCAGTCACGACAGGGCCTCGATGAAATGGGCAGCAAGCACGGGGTAGGCGTGGTGGGCCATCGCAAAGGCACGACCTCGCTCGCCCATCTCGGCGCGCTGCTCAGACGTCAGCGTCGCCAGCTTCAGCAGGCCCTGGGCCACGGCGTCGGCGTCTTCCGGCGCGACCGTCAGTCCGGCGCCGGCCTCGGCGACCGGGTCGTTGCCCGCCTGAACCGAATGCAGTACGGCGCGGCCGGCCATCAAATAGTCGATGAGTTTGTTGGGCGCGATGCCGAAGCGGTAGATGGGTGTGCGCTGCCAGCCGATGTAGGCAATATCGAAGCGGCTCAGCAGCGTCGGGATCTGGGCTTTGGGGATGGGAGCGAAAAAGCGCACCTGCTTCAAGCCCTCGGCATGGGCGCGCTCGGCCAGGCGCGCCGCCTCGTGGCCGCTGCCCACCAGCACGAAGCTGATCGGCCGATCGCGCAGTTGGGCGGCTGCATCGAGCAGCACGTCGAGTGCATTGGGCAGTCCCATGGAGCCGGCATAGCCGACGACGACGCGGCCGGCCGCGCGCTCTGCGTCAAGATGCGCCGCCAGCGTCGCACCGAATGGCGCGCTGTGGCCCTGCCATTCCTCGGGCGCAAAGCCATTGGGCACGATGCGCAGCTTGCTCAGATCCAGGCCCTTTGAGGCCATGTGCTCGTGCACGCAGGGCAGCATGGAGACGACGACATCGGCGTCTCGGTACGCATCCGCCTCCGCCTTGCCGCACATCAGCGCGAAAGGATGGCGGGGCGACATGCCGGACAGCTCGATCAACGACAGCGGCCACAGGTCATGCACCTCGTAGACCAGCTTGGCCTTCGCGAGTTTGGCGAGCTTCTTGGCAACCCACACATCCATGGGATAGGTGCTGGACGCGATGACGGCGTCAGGCCGGAACTCGCGCGTCAGCCGCCAGGCGTCAGCGCGCAACCGGCGCAGGAAGGACAGGATGTTGCGCAGCCGCCCAACGCCGTTGCCGTGATAGCTCGGCACGGGTAGCCAGCGGTAGCGAATGCCGTCGATGATCTCCTCGACCGGTTGGCCAGGCACTTCGGGCTGCACGGCGCGCACATGGGAGTAGCCGGCCGCGACGATGGTGACCTCGTGACCCGCCCTGACCCATTCACGGGCCAAGTAGTAGGGCCGGAACTCCATGCCGTGCGCAGGCGAACCGGCGTAATGGTTGACCAGGAGAATCCTCATGCCGGCGTGAGCTCCTTGAGCCGGGTCAGGAAGCGCTGCACATGGGGCTCGAAGAGGCCGTTGGCGGCAACCCAGTCGCGATTCGCAACGGCGAGTTTGGTCGTGTCCAAGGTCACCATGCGCGCCGGCAGGTCGTCCAGCGAGCCAACGATGAGGCCACGCGCCGAGTCGCCAATCAGCTCGATGTTGGCAGGCAGCGCGGACAGCAGCGGAACGCAACCATGGGCCATGGCCTCCAGCACCGAGACCGACACCGAATCGCTTGCCGGCAAGCTCAGGAACCAAGCCGAACGTGCATAGTGGCTGGCCTGAGCTTGCGCATCAAGGCGACCGACAAAGGTGACCTTGTCGCCTAGGCCACGCGCCGTGACGTCAGCCTCCAGCGCGGCTCGCAGCGACCCGTCATTGGCCACGACCAGCCGCGCTTCGGGCTGCGCCGCCGCGATGCGCGCGAAGGCGTCAATGACAAGCTGCGGCCGGTAGATGGGTTCCAGCCCCCGGTTCGCAAAGCACAGCCACGGCTGCTTCTTCGCGTTCTGCTTGGGCATGGCTTCCAAACCGAATGGGAAGGTCATCACCTCGCGCGCACCCAGCTCGCGCATGCGCTCGGCCATATGGACCGAATCCGACGTCGTCACGGCGCATTCCCGCAACGCCTTCTTCGTCAGCCAGCGCCAGGCGCCGCCACGCTGCGGCGTCACGAGGATGTCGCTGCCCCAGGCCGAGCCGGCAATCTGCGCGCGCAGCCGCCAACCCATGCGGGCCGCCCAGGCCAGTGAACCGTGGGAGGTCAGATAGTGGGCATGCAGCCAATCGGCGTCCGTATCGGCCAGCCAGGCACCCACGCGGGGCAGCTGCTTGATCAGCGCGACGTTGCCGCCGCCATGGTCGGGCGCCGTATTCAGCGCCAGCCGGCGTGCGTCGGGAAGCAGTTGGTGGAACTCGGGCAGGAAGCCACGCGACGAGATGGCATGCAATTGCACACGTGGGTTGAGCGCACGGGCCCACTTCAGCAGGTGCGGGCTTTCGCCGTCGCCGATCAGAACCAGTTTCAGGCCGGCACCCAAGCTCATCGAGGCACTCCGGCCCAGGCTTCGTAGGCTTCACGGAGTTCGGGATGGCGCGCCAGCAAGGCCGCATCGCGTTCCCGCGTGTCGCCCACCTGACGGGCGGGCTGGCCGGCCATGATGGCGAAGTCGGGTGCGGCGGCGCGCAGCTGCGAGTAGGCGCACAGGATGGCACCCTTGCCGAGCGTGCTGCCGGGCTCGATAAGGCTGTGCGGCCCGACAAAGCTATAGGCGCCCAGCCGGATGGGGCCTTTGCGGTAGCCCGGCAGCTCGCCACCCAGCACCGCGCTGCGGCGGCCGTTCACACGCAGGGCGTTGTGAGTGCTGTGGGTCACGATGGAACAGAAATTGGTGATCTGCACGCCTTCCTCGATGACCAGCCCCGCGCCGGCGTCGATGAAATTGAACTGGCCGATGAAGACGTGGTCCGCCAGCTGCAGGCCGCCCTCGCCTTCGATGCAGGTACTGGGCGCGATGCGCGAATGCGGCGCGCCGGCCTCGCCGAACAGCATGCGAAAGCCGAGCAGCCGCAGGAGGCGACGACGAAAGCGGTTGAGCCAGGATCGAATCATTCCCAGGTCCAAAGTGCCCAGAAGAAGTAGCCGAAGTAGAGCAGCATCGCCGCGGACACGCCCCAGCCGGCACCGGCCAGGCCGCCCAGGTAGATGCCGGCCGCCAGCCCGCCGATGAACATCGCCTGCCCGACCAGCGCCAGCTTCAGCGCCCAGGCCTGTGCACCCCAGGCCATGGTGACGACGGACAGCGGCGACGCGATGAAGTGCAGCGCGACATAGGGTGCCAGCGAGCGGGCCAGTTCGCCGGCGCCGCGCCATTCGGGGCCGAAGACGGTGGCGAACAGCCATGGCCCGAAGGCCAGCAGCGCGAGCATCAGCGGCAGCGCGATGGCCGTCAGCAGCAGCAGCTTCTTGCGCACCAGGGCGCGGGCTTCGCTGCGGCTTTCGGTCTGCGTGAGCCGGGGGTAGAGGGCCTGCGACAGCGAGCCACCGACGAGGCTGGCCGGCGCCTTCAGATAGCGCAGTGCCAGCGCCCAGGCGCCAGCCTCGGGCGAACCCAGCCAGGCGGTCAGCAGCGCGATGGCCAGGGTGTCCTGCAGCGCGCCGGCAAAGGCGTGCGGCGTGTTCAGCAGCGGGAAGTCGCGATGCTTCTCGGCCATGGCGCGCAGCGGCTGGGGTGCCAGCAGGCCACGCCAACCGCGGGCGGGGGCCGGCTGCGCCTGCAGGGCTGCGGCAGCAGCCGTGGCCAATGTGGCGCCGCCGATCAGCCCCCAGGGCCCCGCCTGCAACAGGCCGAAGCCAACCTGTGCAATGGCGCCGCCGCCCCACTGCACGACACGGCCCCAGGCCAGCACGCCAAACCGACCGGCTCGAGCCGCCCATTGCGCCAGCGCCTGGCTGGCCGCGGCCGCCAGCACGGCCGGCGGCAACGCGGCGGCAACGGGAAGATCCGCCCAGATCATCCAGGCCCCGCCGACGACGATGGCCATGGCCGTCATCGCCAGCAGCACGCGCAGGCACAACGCCAACAGCGCCGCGGCGCCCTCTTCGCCCGTCTCGAGCGCCAGCGCGAACTCGTAGCGCGCACAACCGACAACGGCCAGATTGCTGGCTACCGTCCACACCAGAGAGAACTGGCCGTACTCGGCCGGCGTGTACAGCCGGGCGATCCAGGGGCCCAGCAAGAGCGGCACGGCCTGGGCCAGCGCGCTGCCGGCAAGCAAGGTGAGAGTGGCGCGCGTCAGGCTGTGGGAGGTCATCAAGGCGCGAGATTCTAGAATCGCTGGTTCGACTGAAGGCCCGCAATGACCACAACGACTCCGACTCCTGTTTCGACCGCTCAGGCCGACGACAACCAATTGATCGCCGAGCGCCGCAGCAAACTGGCCGCACTGCGGGCCACCACAGCGGTGCCTTTCCCCAACGACTTCAAGCCCCAGCACCGCGCCCAGCCCCTGCAGGCCCAGTACGGCGAGGTGCCCAACGAGGAGCTGGAACCGCAAGCCGTCAAGGTCAGCGTGGCCGGCCGAATGATGCTCAAGCGCATGATGGGCAAGGCGAGCTTTTGCACGCTGCAGGACGCCACTGGCCGCATCCAGCTGCGCGTGACCATCGACAACGTTGGCCCCGAGGTCTACGACGCCTTCAAGCACTGGGACCTGGGCGACATCATCGGTGGCGAAGGCACGTTGATGAGGACCAAGACCGGCGAGCTGTCCGTCGCAGTGACGACGCTGCGCTTGCTGACCAAGAGCCTGCGCCCGCTGCCGGACAAGTTCCACGGCATGACTGACCAGGAGCAGAAGTACCGCCAGCGCTATGTCGACCTGATCACGGACGAAGACGCCCGCAAGCGCTTCACGGCGCGCTCCAAGGCGGTGTCGGCCATCCGCAGCTTCATGGTGGACCACGGCTTCCTGGAGGTCGAGACGCCCATGCTGCATCCGATCCCGGGCGGCGCCAACGCCAAGCCCTTCAAGACCCACCACAACGCGCTGGACCAGGAGATGTTCCTGCGCATCGCGCCTGAGCTCTATCTGAAGCGCCTGGTCGTGGGCGGCTTCGAGCGCGTGTTCGAGATCAACCGCAACTTCCGCAATGAAGGCATCTCGGTCCGGCACAACCCCGAGTTCACGATGATGGAGTTCTATGCGGCCTACTGGACGCATCATGACCAGATGGACTTCACGGAAGCCGTGCTGCGCCACGCGGCGATTGCCGCAACCGGCAGCGCCGCGCTGACCTATGCCGGCAAGCCGGTGGCGCTGGACAAGCCGTTTGCGCGCGTGTCGGTGCGCGACTCGCTGATCCAGTTCGCCGGCCTCACCGAAGCCGAGGCCGATGACGCCGACGTGCTGCGCGCCAAGGTCAAGGCCGCCGGCGAAGAAGCGCCCGCCCGCTGGGGCCTGGCCGAGCTGCAGTTCGGCCTGTTCGAGGCCGTCGTCGAAGAGAAGCTCTGGGAGCCCACCTTCATCATCGACTACCCCGTCGAGGTCTCGCCGCTGGCCCGTGCGTCGGATGCCAATCCCAAGATCACTGAGCGCTTCGAGCTCTTCATCACCGGCCGCGAGTACGCCAACGGTTTCTCCGAGCTGAACGACGCCGAGGACCAGGCCGCGCGCTTCCACGCCCAGGTCGCCAACAAGGATGCCGGCGACGAAGAGGCGATGTTCTTCGACGCCGACTTCATCCGCGCGCTGGAATACGGCATGCCTCCGACCGGCGGCTGCGGCATCGGCATCGACCGGCTGATGATGTTGATCACGGACTCGCCGTCAATCCGCGATGTGATCCTGTTCCCGGCGCTGCGCCGGGAAGGCGGAAACTAGGCTGCCGAGGCGGGCGCTTTGCCCGCGATGCATTCGCTGTCGATGAGCTGCGACAGCTGCGCGAAGGCGTCATGCGGCATTTGTTGCGGGGTCTGGTCAAGGGGACTTTGAAGCAGGCGCAAAGCAAAAAGGGAACGTTTTCTACACGTTCCCTTTTTATCTCCAGTCAGTGCCTTGATGCCCTAACTGTCTGGCATTGCCCTCTCGGGTCGCCTTTCGTCGGTTTGAAACCGCTTTGTTTCAGCGTTCGCTCAACGGCTGGCCAGGGCGGAGGCACGGCGCACGACAGGAGCCGGGAAATCACCCAGTTCGCGGGCGGCGTTTTCACCATGGTCGGCTGCCTGGGCGGCGGCGATCTTCTCGTCGGCGCGCACTTCGCTCGGCTTGACGGTCAGCACGGCCTGGCGGGGAAGCTTGACAGTGGCAACCGCGGCAGCCTTGGCCGCGCCCGGGGTCGTCACTTCGATGCCCTTTTCGCCCTGGATGGCGGCCAGTTCGCCGCTGTTACGGGCCGCAACCAGATCGGCAACGACTTGCTCGCGGGTCAACGGGGTGGTTTGGGCGGAGGCGGCGCCTGCGGCGATCAACAGGGTGGCGGCGATGAGGGTGGACAGCTTGCTCATGACGGGCTCCTTCAGTGTCTGGCAGGAACTTCCTGCTTTCTAGGTCACTCGGACATCGCGACCGCGGTGTCCATGGGCCGAACTGTAGGGAGTCGATCTCAGTAGAAATACTAGGCTGACGGGAACTGACTATTCATTCAATGCAAACAATCATCCCTAGATCGTCATCGCTTTGCCACAACTCATCAACGGTGTTCGAAGTTGGGCGGCCGCTTGGCCAGGAAGGCCTCCATGCCTTCGTGCTGGTCATGGCTGCCAAACAGCGCGTGGAAGTAGCGGCGCTCGACGGCCACGCCGTCGGTGAGCGGCGCCTGGTAGGCGAGGTTAACGAGTTCTTTGATCAGCATGACCGAGGGGCCGCTGAAACCGTTGATCGTCTCGGCGGCGGCCAGGGCCTCTTCGAGCAGCTTGTCAGCCGGCACGACGCGCGACACCAGGCCGGCGCTTTCAGCCTCCGTCGCACCCATCATGCGAGCGGTGAGCAGCATGTCCATGGCCTTGCTCTTGCCCACGGCGCGCGGTAGGCGCTGGGTGCCGCCGGCGCCTGGCACGATGCCCAGCTTGATCTCGGGTTGGCCGAACTTGGCTGTGTCGGCCGCGATGATGAAGTCGCACATCATCGCCAGCTCACAGCCGCCGCCGAGCGCAAAGCCGCCTACCGCAGCGATGACGGGTTTGCGCACCTGCAGGATGGTCTCCCAGTTCTTGGAGATCAAACCGCTCTTGAAAGCCGTGGCGAAGGTGTGGGGCAGCATGGTCGGAATGTCGGCGCCGGCCGCGAAGGCGCGCTCCGATCCGGTCAGCACGATGCAGCCGATGCCGTCATCGGCGTCAAAGGCGAGCAGGGCGGCGCCCATTTCGTCCATCAGTTGGTCGTTCAGCGCGTTCAGCGCCTTGGGGCGGTTCAGCGTGATCAGCCCGGTCTTGCGCGGGCCGTCGCCATGGACGGCGGTGATGATGCATTCGTAGGTCATTGGCTGAGTCTCCTGGGCGTGTCGTTGATTGATTCTGGCGCGGCTTGCAGCGGCGCGCTCTTGAGCATGAGATCGATATAGGTGTCGGCGTCCTGTCGGATGACCAGGCGCACGGGCAGGTATTGCAGGCCAGGTGCCAGCCAGACTTCAGCGGCCAGGTCGCCACCGGCGGGCGCACGGGTGGGCCTGAGATGCCAGCTGGCCAGCGGGCCCATCGGCGTATCCAGCGTCTCTTCGCCCACCACTTCGTATTGCCAGATGTATTGACGGCGAGCCAGCACCAGCGGGAACTGCACGGTGCGCCCAGCCTGGAGCAGCTCGCGGCCGGTCAAAAAGAGCCAGGTCAACTGGACGAACTGGCTGGCCGAATCTTGCGCGCCCCGCGAGGCCGGCTCGCGCGCACCGGTGGCGAGTTGGACCTCATTGCCCAGGAAGAACACGCTGGCGCGCCGGCTGTCACTGAGGATGACCTTGGTCTCCTCGTCGTAGCGTTGCGGCGCGATGCCCTCGGGCGTCAACTGGCCCTGGCTGCTCATGCGTCGTGTGATCAGCGGCGCGAAGCCGGGGCCGACGCCGACGTCGAGGTGGACTTGGTAGTCCCGCCCCTTGCGCAGCCATTCGACCTGGGCCTGGCCGCTGACTGGTCCCCGGTAGTTGCCGGTCAGCACATAGCTGAGCCGCGTTGACAGCGGCCATTCAGGACCGGGCTCGCCGTCCACCGACGGCGCCGACGCGGCCTGGGCAACGGAGGCGGGTTGTTCAGGCGCTGACGCTACGGACGCGACGGGCTCGGGGAACGGCGGTTCCGATGCGGCGACGGGCTCAGGTGCGGAGGCCGCCGGACCTGGCAGTTGGACGTTCGCTGACGGCGCCTTGGTACGCGGCTTAGGTGGCGAAGGCGGCCGCACGCGCAAAGCAGGCGGCTCATGCAACTGCATCTCGCGCACCAGGGCGATCTGCATGCGCGCCGGCATGGGTGGCGGGCCTTCGCTGATCCAGCCCTCGTGGATGCGCTGCACCTCGTGGCCGAGCAGCAGATGCAGTGCCAACACGGCCAGCACCAGCAGGCCCGGCGGCCGCGGTGTCTTCATGCTGCCTCAGGCGCCGAGCCAGTGGCGGCGCGCAGCGTGGGACCCGTCGGCCAGCGTCAAGGCAACCGCAGAGGACTGCGGCGCTGGGAGCTCGACATTGAGCTCGATCAAGCGCTGGTCGCGGCTGACGAGCAGGCGCAGCTGCGTCTCGCCGCTGCCCAGCAGGCCCGCCACCTCATCGAGGCGACGCAGGCGCCAGCCGTTACAGCCGAGGATCTCGTCGCGTGCATTGACGCCGCCCGCCTCGGCGGCGCCGCCAGTGAGTACATGAGTCACGCCAATGCCGGTCAACGCCGCCTCGCGCACGCGCAGGCCCAGGCGCTGGGCGACGTTGGTCCGGCCCTCGTCGCGCCAGACAATGCCATGTCTCTCCAGCAGCGCGCGCAGTGGCAGCTCGTCGCGGCCATGCACCCAGCCGTGCAATTGCGCCGCGACCGCGTCGATGGACAGCGCACGCACAGCGTCGAGGATGTCGGCCTCACTGACCGGGCCGCCGGCGCTGGCCGTCCACAGTCGCGTCATCAGCGCATCCAGGCTGGATTTTTGATCCCGCAGGCTCAGGTCCAGGCAGAGCGCGACAAGGGCGCCCTGGCCGTAGTAGTTGCTCGCGGCGTTGACGCTGTTCTCGTCGGGCCGGTAGTACTTGGTCCAGGCCTCGAAGCTGGCTTGGGCCAGCGGCTGCACGCGCCGGCCCGGCGAGGCCAGCACGCTGTTGACGCTGGCAGCGAGCAGTTTCAGATACCGCGGCGCATCGACCAGGCCGGCGCGGCACAGCATCAGTTCGTCGTAGTAGCTGGTGAACCCCTCGAAGAACCACAGCAGCTCGGTGTAGTTCTCGCGCTGGTAGTCGAAGGTCGCGAACTCCGCCGGGCGCAGCCGCTTGACGTTCCAAGCATGGAAGTACTCGTGGCTGAACAGGCCGAGCAGACGCACATAGTTGTCGCTGGGTGCAGCGCTTTCAGCGGCTGTCGGCAGTTCACGCCGTGCACAGATCAGCGCCGTGCTGGCACGGTGCTCCAGGCCGCCATGGCCGTCATCCACGGCCGAGAGCAGGAAGCTGTAATGCTCGAAAGGTGCACCACCCCAGAACGCGATGTGGGCCTCGCAGATGCGCCGCACATCGGCCAGCAGGCGCTCGCCGTCAAAGCTCGGCCAGGCGCCGGCCACGACGATGCGATGCGGCACGCCGGCGGCGATGAACTCGCCCTGCCAGTGCGGGCCGATCTCGAAAGGGTGGTCTAGCAGTTCATCGTAGTCGGCGGCCTCCCAGCTTCCCTCGGCAGCGCTCATCCCGGTTGCGGCACGCCAGCCCTCGGGCAGTTGCCCCAATGTCACGCGATGCGCCTCGCTCTCACGGCCATGGGCGCGCAAGCACAGGCTGCTGGCGTTGAAAAAAGCGCGCCGGCTGTCCAGCCAGGCGGTTCGCACCGAGGCGTCGAAGGCGTAGACGTCATAGCTCAGGGTCAATGCCTTGGCTCGCGGCTGGCCGCTGCAGCGCACGCGCCAACTGGCCTTGTCGAGTTGCTCGACGACCAGTTCGTTGCCGCCCTGACGGGCCGTCATCCCGCTCAGATGCTTGGCGAACTCGCGCACGAGGTAGCTGCCAGGGATCCACACCGGCAGGCTGAAGAACTGCTCAGCCGCTGGGCTGGTAAGGGTCAGCGTGACGCGATAGCGATGGGCCGCAATGTCGGCCAGCTCAATCTTGTAGCTTGGTCCCCGCATCAGCTACCCGCGGCGGCGAGAAAGCAGCTCAGCGCTGCGACGGCCGTGAGCCGAAAGCGCAAGGTCAGCCAGTCCGCCGCGCCGAGCTGCGGGTACACGCGGCGGTCGACGAGATAACAGGCGATCAGCACACCGCCATGCAGAGCCAGGCCCGCATAGGCCGGCATTACCACACCCAGCCAGCCCAGCAGCACGGCGCTGATGCCCCAGACCAGGGGCTGACGCCCAGGCAGGCCACGTGCAAAGGACAGGCCCCAGTGGATGCCGCCGAGAAAGGCAATGACCAACCCGGCATACGCTGACATCCCGACGCTCACAAACGTGTGCTGATCGAGGTCACGGTCGCCGATCAGCCAGATCAGGGCGCATCCGAGCATGAAGGGAACGAGGCCGGCGTAGCCCAACCGATGCGCGAGCTCGCGGCGATCCACGCTCATCGGATTCAGGATTTGCTGGCCGGCGCGGCCAGGGCTTGCAGGCGCTTCTCCAACTCCACCGGACCGACGGCACCAGGGATGCGATTGCCGTCCTCCAGCAGGATGGCGGGCGTACCGTTCACATGGATCTTGCGCGACAGCGCGAGGTTGCGCTCGATGGCGGCGTCGTCGCAGGAAGCCGGTGCCTTGGCCGGCTGCTCGCCCTTGAGCATCCAGCCGAGCCAGGCATTGGCGTTGTCCTTGGCGCACCAGATCGCACGCGTCTTCTCGGGAGAGTCGCCGCCAAGGATGGGGATGAGGAAGGTATAGACCGTCACGTCCTTGAGCTCCTGCAGGCCCTTCTCGAAGCGCTTGCAGTAGCCGCAGTTGGGGTCGGCGAAGACGGCGATCCGGCGCTTGCCGCTGCCGTTCTTCCACACCAGCGCATCCTTGAATGGCAGGCTCGCGAAATCGATCCGGTTGAGCTGGGTGATGCGCTCCTCGGTCAGGTTCTTCTTGGCCTTCAGGTCGTAGAGCTCACCTTCGATGAGGAAGCTGCCGGTCGCGTCGGTATAGCGCACCTCATTGCCGATGCGGACCTCCCACAGCCCGGGCATGGGGGCCGGGCGGATCTCGTCGACCTTGGGCGCGTTGGGCATGCGCTCGGCAAGGGCCTTGCGGATGACGGCGTCGTTGGCCAGCGCGGGAAGGCTGATGGCAACAAGCAGGCCGGCCAGGAGTCGAAGGAACGTAGAGGACACGATGGGAGAGCCGGTTGGGGTTCAGAGCCCGAGGGCGCGCTGGGTCAGCCAGCGCTTGACGGGGGTGAGTTGGTTGAGCGCATCCAAGCCGCGGTTGCGCAGGCTCTGGACGGCGGGGGAAGAGTTGGCGAAGAGACGCTGCAGCACGTCGGTCAGCTCGCCCATTGCCAGCGTCGGCGCGAGGCGCTCGCGGGCATAGCGGCGCAGCAGGCGTTCGTCGCCGAGGGGGCGCCAGGACTCGCGCGCAGCCAGCACGTGGGCAAGCGCGGCGACGTCGCCCAGACCGAGGTTCAATCCCTGGCCTGCCAGCGGGTGAACGATGTGAGCTGCATCACCCAGCAGCACCCAACCCGGGCCGCTGACGACATCCGCGCGGGCCAGAGCCAGCGGCCAACTCGATCGCTCGCTACCGAGGCCCAACTCGCCCACAGCACCACCGGTGGCAGCATTGAGTTCGCGTTCGAATTCGGCGGCCGGCAAGGCTTGCAGTTGTTCGGCCCGCGCCTCAGCGCAGGACCAGACCAGGCCATAAGACGCACCAAGCGCCGGCTTCTCGAAAGGCAGCAGGGCCAGCACCTCGCCACCCGGCTGAAACCACTGGCGAGCGACACCCTGATGGGGCCGATCGGCTTTCAGTCTTGCGGCCAGCGCGCGATGGCCATAGGGCTTGAGCTTGAAGTCGACGCCCAGCGCGGCGCGCGCGGTCGATTCGCGACCTTCGCAAAGGGCGATCAGCGCTGCCGAGGTGTTATCCGCGACGTTGTGAACATGAGGAGAGAAGCGCAGGGCCGTCGCGAGCTGCGCATCCAGCGCGGCGGCGTCGACGATGACGGCCAACTCACGCAGGCCTTGCTGCCATGCCGAGAAGCTCAGTCGGCCGGCAGGCTGGTTGGCGACGGCATCACCGCCGACGACCATGTCGTAGACGGGACTGATCGCGTCAGGGGGCAAGCTGTCCCAGACCTTCAGCTCCGTCAGCAGGGCGACCGAGGCGGCGTTGAGCGCATAGGTCCGCACGTCGTCGGCGCGAGGCGTTCCCGGCGCGCCGGTCATGCCCACGGTCAGCCCCTGAGCAGCCAGGCTGAGCGCGAGGCTGCCACCGACCGCCCCCCGTCCTCTGACCAACACATCCACGCTTTGCATCGGGCAATTGTAGGCAGCGGTGATGCCCGCATCGCCAGCTGGGCCGGCCCGAAGGAGTCGACAGCGCCGGCCGACTAAAATCCCCGATTCGGCGTCGGCCTGCCGTCGCCCGCCCTCCCCTACGGAAAGCCCCCGCCATGAGCCTCAAATGCGGCATCGTGGGCCTGCCCAATGTCGGCAAGTCCACGCTCTTCAACGCCCTGACCAAAGCCGGCATCGCGGCTGAGAATTATCCTTTCTGCACGATCGAGCCCAATGTCGGCATCGTCGAACTGCCCGACCCCCGCCTCGCGGCCCTGGCCGAAATCGTCAAGCCCGAGCGCGTCATGCCCGCCGTCGTCGAGTTCGTCGACATCGCCGGCCTCGTCGCTGGCGCGAGCAAAGGCGAGGGCCTGGGCAACCAGTTCCTGTCCCACATCCGCGAGACTGACGCCATCGTCAATGTCGTGCGCTGCTTCGAAGACCCCAACGTCATCCACGTGAATGGCAAGGTCGACCCGATCTCGGACATCGAAGTGATCCAGACTGAGCTCTGCCTCGCTGACCTCGGCACCGTCGAGAAGAGCCTGCACCGCTATAACAAAGTCGCTCGCGCCGGTGACAAGGAAGCCATCGCGTTGGTCAAGGTGCTGGAGAAGTGCCAAGCCGCACTGGACCAGGCTCAGCCCGTCCGCACCATCAACTTCAGTAAGGAAGAACTGGTCATTCTGAAGCCCTTATGCCTGATCACGGCCAAGCCGGCCATGTTTGTTGGCAACGTCTCGGAAGACGGTTTCGAGAACAACCCGTTCCTTGACCGCCTGAAGGAATATGCAGCGGCCCAGAACGGCCCGGTGGTGGCGATCTGCGCCAAGACCGAGTCGGAGCTGTCCGAAATGGAAGACGAGGATCGCGCCCTGTTCTTGGCCGAGATGGGCCAGGATGAACCCGGTCTCAACCGCCTGATTCGTGCCGCCTTCAAGCTGCTGGGCCTGCAGACCTACTTCACCGCCGGGGTGAAGGAAGTGCGCGCGTGGACCATCCACATCGGAGACACCGGCCCGCAAGCCGCCGCGGTCATTCACACCGACTTCGAACGCGGTTACATCCGGGCGCAGACGATTGCCTATGACGATTTCATCAAACACCGCGGTGAGCAGGGCGCCAAGGACGCGGGAAAGATGCGCGCTGAGGGCAAGGAATACGTCGTCAAGGATGGCGACGTGCTGCATTTCTTGTTCAACGTCTGATACCGGCGTCGGACCTTCTTCTGGAACCCGCTTCGGCGGGCTTTTCATTGCCTGGGTGTCCCGGAGAGGCCAAGGCTTGGTGGCGGCAGTTGCCATCGGGACTCGAATGGTTTTGACCTGCCCGGGATTTCCGAGACAGTAATTCCTAGAAGACGGCGGGTTGCGGGTCTTGACGGAGTTGGTGCTTGAACTCCGTCGGGGTCAAGTATTGCAGGCTGCTGTGCGGCCTGACCTCGTTGTAGTGCTGACGCCAGGACTCGATGACGACCTTGGCCTCGCGGCGCGAGCGGAACCATTCGACGGACAGGCACTCGTCGCGGAACTTGCCGTTGAAGCTCTCGTCGGTGCCGTTCTGCCAGGGCTTGCCAGGGTCGTTGAGCACGGTGGCGATGCCGGCGCTGGCGATCCACTCCAAGATGGCCTGGCTGACGAACTCCGGCCCGTTGTCCGAGCGCATGAACAGCGGCGCCCCGTGCGTGCTCACCAGGCGCGACAGCACCTCGATCACACGCTTGGAGCGGATGGACCCGGCTACGTCGATGGCCAGGCACTCGCGGGTGTATTCGTCGATGACGGTCAGGCACTTGAGCTGCTGGCCCGTGGCGGTCRTGTCGAAGACGAAGTCGTAGGCCCAGACCATGTTGGCCTTGAACGGCGTTTGCACGCGCGGCCCCGTGGAGGCAGTGCGCTTGCGCGAGCGTTTCCTGGGCACCAGCAGCCCGGCTTGGCGCCACAGCCGATGCGTGCGCGACCAGCTCAGCTCGAAGCCACGCCGTCGCAGGAAGATGCGGATACGGCGGTAGCCGTAGCGCGGGTACTGGGCCGAGAGTTCCTTCATCGCCTCAATCACCGGGGCATCCTTGGCCGGCAGGCGGGGCTCGTAGCTGGGCGTGGCGCGTGACATGCCGATCAGCCCGCAAGCCCGACGCAGGCTCAGGCCACGCTCGCGAGCGAGGGCGACCTGGGCGCGCCGAGCCAGCGGGCTCACAATTTTTTGCGTTGATCTCCTTCAGGACTTCGATGTCCAGATCACGCTCGGCCAGCAGTTTCTTGAGCCGGCTGTTCTCCACCTCCAAGGCCTTCAGGCGTTTGACGTCCGCGACCTCCAACTGGCCGAAGTGCTTGCGCCAGGCGTAGATCGTCGGCTCGCTGACCTTGTGCTTCTTGGCCGCCTCGGCCACCGTGGTGCGGTCTGCCTCGCGCAGGATCGCCACCATCTGCTCTTCCGTGAATCGACTCTTTCTCATGGGCTTCTCGGGGGATGGAGCCATCTTCTCTGGGAATCAATGCCTCGGAGAACCCGGGCAGGTCAACCGCCCGACCATCCAGATCGCCGTCACTCTGACCGAAATTACGCAATGGTCAAGCCGCGCTACCTTTTCATGTCCATGCCGCAGCAGCCGTTGTTGAATGCCATGCGAGTGATCGTCGATCGCTACGGACTGGCGACGCAACTTGGCCTGGCGCTTTTCGTGCCGACGAATTGGCATCAGTCCCTTTCGGACCGCCATTGGGAGGAAGACACGCCAGATCTGCGCGAGCGGATGCTGCGTGCGGGTGGCAGGGTTTCAGCGCAGGCGGTTGCCATGATGACCCTGTCCCAGGATCCCGTACCGTTCGGTAACAGAATCGACCGGCATGAAGAGGTCCTTGAATGGGCCAGGAGTTCATGCCATGAGGAAGAGCAAGTTCACTGAAGAGCAGATGGCCTACGCGCTGAAGCAAGCTGAGCTGGGCATCAGCGTCGAGGAGGTCTGCCGCAAGATGGGCATCAGTAGCGCCACGTTCTACAAGTGGCGCCAGAAGTACGCCGGAGTGGGCCCGTCCGAGTTGCGCCGCATGCGCCAGCTCGAGGAGGAGAACCGCAAGCTCAAGCAGATCGTTGCGGACCTGAGCCTGGACAAGGCCATGCTGCAGCACATCGTCCAAAAAAAAGTCTAGGGCCTTCGCGACGCCGCGAGCTGGTGCCGGAGTTGATGCGACTGTTCGGCTGCAGCCAGCGCAACGCCATGCACGTGACCAACGTCTCGCAGGGCAGCTTCTTCTACAAGCCGGTCAAGAAGGACGAGTCCGCGCTGCGCATGCGCATCAAGGAGATCACCAGCACACGCGTGCACTACGGCTATCGCCGGGTGCACGTGCTGCTGCGCCGCGAAGGCCACCCCGACAACGTCAAGCGCGTGTACCGCCTCTACCGGGACGAAGGGCTGTCGCTGCGGCTCAAAAGGCCCAAACGGAACAAGGCCGCCAAGCTTCGCCAGCCCAAGCAACTGGCCCATGCCATCAACGAAATCTGGAGCATGGACTTCGTCGCCGACAACCTCTTCGATGGACGCAAACTGCGCATGCTCACCGTCGTGGAGCTGTACACCCGGGAGTGCCTGGCCATCGACGTCGGCCAGAGCTTGAAGGGAGAAGACGTCGTCCGCGCCCTGACCGGCATCGCCGCGCACCGCGGCCTGCCGCAGACCATCAAGACCGACAACGGCAGCGAGTTCATCTCCAAGGCGATGGACAAGTGGGCCTACGAGCGCGGCGTCGAGTTGGACTTCAGCCGACCCGGCCGGCCGACTGACAACGCCACCGTCGAAAGCTTTAACGGGCGGCTGCGCCAGGAGTGCCTGAACGAGCATTGGTTCTTGTCACTGGACGATGCACGGGCCAAGATCGAGGCTTGGCGACGGGACTACAACGAGAACCGTCCCCACTCAGCGCTGGAGTGGGCCACGCCGACCGAATTCGCCCGCCGCAGCCGCCTGCAGGCGGCTGCGGCGAAGTCAGAGGAGCCGGAAAGTTCTACTTCCGAGCGGTACTGAATCGGGTGCAGGGTCAAGGAGCCGGAAAGTTCTACTTCCGAGCGGTACTGAATCGGGTGCAGGGTCAATGACGCTGAATCGCATCGTGGCCAATGGAGAGCATTGGTCGTTCAGAGCCAAAGGCAGCCCCCACGGTTTCCCCGGGTTGCTCGCTGCAATCCATAGGGCGCTAGCGGCCGAGGGAATTGATGATCGCGCGGGACACACCCCGCACGTCACTCTCAGCTATACAGCGCCCAAGCATCTGAAACCTCCAAAAAATCAAGGAAGCCATCGAATGGATTCTTGATGAGGTCTTGCTCGTTGTCGGAGGTGGATCGCCCTATCACTATGAAGTTCTGGGGAGGTGGGACTTGCGGCCCTTAGCGGCAAGTCACCAACAAAACCTGTTCTAGATTGGACGCCGAAACATAGAGTGCATTATTCGCGGCCCTCAAAGCGAAACCCCCACCATCTTTCAATGGTGGGGGTAGGCTTAAATAATAGCCTGACGATGACCTACTTTCACACGGGAATCCGCACTATCATCGGCGCTGGCTCGTTTCACTGTCCTGTTCGGGATGGGAAGGAGTGGGACCAAGTCGCTATGGTCGTCAGGCTTGACTGGTTGGTTCATTGACATGGTCAATAAACCCAATTCGTAGAGTCAGCAGAACTTGGTTTTATCCAATCTGCACGCTGCAAGTTTTATCGCTTGGCAGCGGAATCAGCTTAATTTGATTGCGTCTTC